>NZ_DATCRF010000784.1:0-13760 GCF_036569125.1 Chitinophaga sp.
GCCTGACAGGGTGCGGCCTGAAGCGGTTACCTTTACCAGCATGGAATCAAAGAAGGGCGAGATCTTTACGCCGGAATAGGTGCTGCCCTCATCCAGGCGTATGCCGAAACCGCCGGCATTGCGGTAGGCTATTACCACCCCATAATCCGGGGTAAAGTTATTCTCCGGGTCTTCTGTGGTAATGCGGCATTGCACGGCAAAACCGTTCAGCTTTACATCCGACTGCCCTTTCAGGAAGATCTCCGGATCGCTCAGCTGGTGGCCCTGTGCAATAAGGATCTGCGAGCGTACAATATCAATACCGGTTACTTCCTCCGTTACGGTATGCTCTACCTGTATACGGGGGTTCACTTCAATAAAATATACTTTGTTGCTGCGGTCTACCAGGAACTCTACGGTGCCTACGTTATTATAGTTCACCTTACGGGCCAGGCGCAGTGCGTATTCATAGATCTCTTCGCGGGTTTCTTCCGGCAGGTTGGGGCTGGGCGCTATTTCAACTACCTTCTGAAAGCGGCGCTGTACGGAGCAATCACGTTCATAGAGGTGTACGATATTGCCATGGTTATCGCCCATCAGCTGCACTTCAATATGCTTGGGCTCCTCAATGAACTTTTCAATGAAGATGGTATCATCGCCAAATGCTTTGGCAGCTTCGCTGCGGGCTTCTGTAAATGATTTCTCCAAACCAGCTGCATTATGCACTACGCGCATGCCCCTTCCGCCGCCGCCGGCGGCTGCCTTCAGCATTACGGGAAAGCCTATACGTGTTGCTTCCTGCAAGGCCAGGGCTACGCTTTCCAGCTTTACCTGGCTATCTTCTATCAGCGGTACCTGCGCTTCGCGGGCCAGGGTTTTGGCAGCTACTTTATCGCCCAGCTGGGCCATTACTTCCGGTGTGGGACCAACGAAAATAATACCTTCTTCCCGGCAGCGGCGTGCAAACTGCACGTTCTCACTCAGGAATCCGTAGCCGGGGTGAATGGCGTCTACCTGCTGTTCTTTTGCGAGGTGAATAATGGCTTCAATGTCTAAGTAAGGTTTTAAGGGGTCATCGTCTTTGCCTATCTGGTAGGCTTCATCTGCTTTGTAGCGGTGCAGTGAATAACGATCTTCATACGTGAAAATAGCTACGGTGCGGATGCGTAGTTCTGCAGCGGCGCGCAATACGCGTACTGCGATCTCTCCCCGGTTTGCTACCAGTAATTTCTGGATCTTCTGAAGTGGAATGTCCGGCATGATATGTTAAATAAGTATGCGTTTTTGTTAAAATTGCATTGCTAAATTAAGGTAAAACCTTTGTATCAGGCGGCGCTAAAATAGTAAAAGAACACCTGAATTTGTTGAAATATTTCTAATTAAAGAATGATTAGAATGGATAATATTCAAATTTAGTTAATCAGTTCTAAACGGCATGTTTGGGAGGAAATGGAGGAAGCAGGAAGCTGGGGAACGGTGTGCGGGATATGGAACCGATTGCAGAGAGCAGGGAATTAAAATGTGAGTTGGAAGATGAAGCATCAACATAATCGAATATGGAGCACGATAGATATAGAACCAGTTGCCGGCGGGTTTGAAACTGGAAGATGAGCATCAATAGCAGGCGGTGATAGACTCATCTTAAAGCTTCGCAGCAGAAAAGAAAGATGCATACCAGTTGATTAAGCCCGCTGAGCTAACGCCGCAAATATGCGCAGGTATGCGCGACGGCATTCATCTGTAACCTTGCACCCACTCAGCCTTCAGCCAGCTGAAAGCCATTGGATTTATGTTTCATCAACCTTACGCAACATACTATGGACCACCGGCCATGGACTATTTTAATTTACATTTACGTTTTCAATCACCTTACGTAATATGCCATTGGACCATGGACTATGGACCATGGACTATTTTAATTTACATTTACGTTTCAATCACCTTACGTAATATGCCATGGACCATGGACTATGGACCATGGACTATTTATAACTTATGTGGAACGTGTACCTGAAAGGTTTTAGCGCTTATATGCAGCTGGAGCGCTCGCTCTCGGCAAACTCCGTGCAGGCGTATATACGCGATGTGGAAAAGCTGGAGCAGTACCTGCTGGCCAACAACAAAAAAATATCACCGGAGCAGGTTACGCTGGATGACCTGCAATCCTGTACCCAATGGATAGCCCAGCTGGGCATGACGGCCACTTCGCAGGCACGTATCATTTCCGGCATCAAGGCTTTCTATAAATACCTGCTGATGGAGGACCTTATTAAAGAGGATCCTACGCAGCTGCTGGAAGCGCCCAAGATACGGCGCAAGCTGCCGGATGTGCTGAGCTTTGATGAAATAGAAAGCATTATCGGGCAAATAAAGGCCGGCACCCCGGAAGGACAGCGTAACCGCGCCATCCTGGAAACTATGTACAGCTGCGGCTTGCGCGTTAGCGAGGTGGTGAACCTTAAAATATCGCAGCTGCATTTTGATGCGGGCTTCATTCGTGTGATCGGGAAGGGTAATAAGGAAAGGCTGGTGCCTATTGGCCGGGATGCAATGAAATACATTAACCTGTATGCTAACGAGATCCGCGTGCATGTACCTATTAAAAAGGGACAGGAGGATACTTTGTTCCTGAACCGCCGTGGCAGCGGTTTAAGCCGGGTAATGATCTTCCTGGTGATCAAGGAATTAACGGCGGCAGCCGGTATTCAAAAGCAGGTATCGCCCCACACCTTCCGGCATTCTTTTGCCACCCATTTGGTAGAAGGCGGCGCGGATCTGAGAGCTGTTCAGGAAATGCTGGGGCATGAAAGTATTACTACAACGGAGATCTATACCCACCTGGACCGGGAATATTTAAGGGATACTTTGCAGCGGTTCCATCCGAGGTTTTGATTTACGATTTACGATTTTAGATTTACGATTCGAACGGGGATTGGGTTACTCCAGAGAAAGACGGTTCTGTTAAATCCCTGCCAGGAACAAATTGTAATCAAATCTAAGATCGTAAATCTAAAATCTAAAATAAAAAAAACAGCTACCTATAACTGGCTGAAGCGGTAGCTGTTTTTGTATTTGCATTGGGGCTCTCAAACAAGATGGACTCCTAACTAAAACTCTTAGAATGGCGCTAATAACTGAAAATCATCCGAATGTCTCCTTCTTTGCCTGGTTACTACAGACCAACCGCCCAACCAGTGGGCCAGTTGCCGCGTAGCTCTTGTGGCGGTAGCAGGCTTAATTACGATATTCAGTAGTGTACAGGGAGCAATAGCTCTCCTTTCAGGGCTTTTTGCCGTTTGTGCATCCTCCTCCCAAAGCAGCTGATTGTTACGGTAAATCTTAAAATATACATCCGGGCCGGTATGATGCTGCCCGTGTTTTACCGGTAACGGTCCTGCTGACATATCTTCCACTCCAAACTGCAGCTTATAGCGGCCCTGCCCATTGGTATGGGTGGCGCCCAGTAAGCAGCTGTTCTGCGCATTGTAGATCTCTACTTTCAACTGCGGCTGGCCGGCCATGGTTTCAAAATGGCGTACCGTACCGCTAATCACCCAGGTGTCGTAGCTGCCGCGGATCAGGTTCCAGTGTTCGGAAGGGATCACGTAGGCAAATGCGGCCAGGTATTTATCTTTTGTGCGTTTCCAGTGTGGCACCAGTTTGCTCAGGTGATACTGTGTTACGCTGTTTTTACCGGAGGCCCGGCCCGGGATCTGCTCTAAACACAGATCCAGTTCCAGGGGTTCCGTGAACAGGTGAAGCTGTTCCCAGGAAAGGCGAAAATCGCCTCTTTCATCCAGCACTGTTTCTGTTAACAAACGATGTTCTTTACGCGCCACTTCCGTGGGCGTTAGCTGTATAAGGTGGTTAAACTTAGCCAGGCCGGAGGTATCGGCCGGATAAGTGCCTTCTGGTAAGTAGATCCGTAAGCGGCCTTTTGCCAGCGGTTCGATACAATCGTCACAGATCAATGCAGAGATGTTGCCAATTAACAGGTAACTCATAGTTTTAAAGTTTAAAAAAAAGGGGTTAACGAGCTAAACCTAAAAACCGGCTATTCGTGAGAATAGCCATACTTTTTCTCTTTACTCTTTTTCTCTCTGCATATACCGAAGAAACAAACATGGGTAGAAAGGCCCAAAAAGTGAAAACCCAAGTACTGTCCCCCTCTTGTGAATAACGTGTTCCAAAATCTTTTTCCTTAGGTCGATGATGCAAAGGTTGAGAATATTGGGACAGCAGTCAAGCGTTAAACTGCTTAAAAGGGAAAAATGCGTAGAACTACGCAATTTTGCGGAAAGTACGCATTAGCCCCTGCAGGCGCGGGAAAGCGGGGATCTTAACGGTCATCCCTATGCGAAAAAAAGTTTTGAAACTCCTATTATCATATGGTGTTAGGATCCGGGGTAAAAAACAGGTAAAAGCATCTGGTTTATTGTACAACCGGCCAGTACAGCCGGCTTATAAAATAATCATTACCGGGGAAAAACAAATGGCTGTGCCAGGTAGGATCCCCGAATGCGTAGAACTACGCATTTTTTCCGAAAAATACGGGAAATGGCAAAAAAGGTTCAATAGGGGTATATTTACCAAACTCTTACTGGTATTACATTACGGCCGGATTTTAGTTACAATTAACACAAAAGTATTATATATACCGGCTATTTGATGAGAAAGATTTTATGATACCTTTACGCCCATAACTCATCACACTCTACTAACTAAAACTAAAACACATGAGTACCACAACAAAAAGGATCTTCCCCCCTGATGCGGGAACATTCATTACATTGGAAGAAGCTGATAGGCTGATCGGCAACTTCCATGATCATGAAACAAAAAAAGGAAGACATAATTCTACCAGAGCTTACTTTTTTGGTAAGGATAAGATTAAAGAACTGCTGGATTGCCCGGATTGTGTAGGCATCCGTATTTATTATGGTAAAGATCTGGATGGTGACGGAATTGACGATAAGAAAATGGTCATCTATCCTGTAAATAAAGAAGGTAAGAACATGCCTTACCATCCGCCGAAGCCGCATACCGCGGGTGCAAGTTTTGCTCCTCCGGGCGATCCGGAAGAAGGTGGTGGTGGTAAAGCATTAGATGGCGGCTTATCGTGCCCGAATTATTGTCCCTGAGTTTGATTTTAAAGACTTTCTAAGTGCGTATAGTTGATATTTTGTTTTATACAATGACGGGGATCGAATGTTTGCTTTTGATCCCCTTCATTTTCAATTACAAATCCCTTGATAAGCCCGGAAAATGGGCATATTACTATCTAATCAGCAGCATTTTTTTTGCTGTAGGGTCTCTTTTAATAGCCAAGCTATATCGTAACACCCTATTATTTGGTTCTATCATGAATGGTGTACAGTTTATTATACTTACTGTATACTATTACCTTTTAATAGAAAAACCCTTTTTCAAGTTATTGATAAAAGTATTATTGACGTTAGCTATCTTCATTTTTCTACTTGACTTTTTTAAGTTGGAAGGAATTAATTCCTATAATTCTATATTCGCTGCCATCAGAACCATTATACTACTTTCTTACGGCAGTATTTTTTTCTTTCAACTTATATTTGATGACAGATTAATTAAGGAATCTATCTTTATTAATGCTTTACCAAATTTTTGGTTTAATGCAGGATTGTTTGTCTATCTCTGCGGGTCCTTTTTGTTTTATCTCGCCTTTAATTTTTTTCTTCGACATTCTTTAGACAATGCTAACATAGCACAATCCCTCACTTTTGTTGCCGGTATTTTTGAAGCGATTCTTTTTTATATTGGCATAATGAAAGCTAAAAAGCAGCGTGCATGAACATTGTTGAAATAGTTATAATAGGTACCGGTGCTATGCTATTATTAGGAATAATAGTAGTAGTATTAATAATATTTCAGCAAAAGCAGGTGATCCAGCACAAGCTGGTGCTGCGGGATAAAGACCTGCAGCTGCAACGGGAGCGCCTGGTAGCTGTTTTACAGGGCCAGGAACAAGAACGCAAACGGATTGCAGAAGACCTGCATGATGAAGTAGGCGCCCAGCTTTCCGTATTAAAGCTGAACATCGGCCAGCTGCAGCAGCATCTTAAGAACGGCAACGGTGAAGGCGACCGTTTAAAGGAAACCAAAGATTTTACAGACACCATTATACAGCACCTGCGTTTCATTTCCCAAAGCCTGCACCCCCAGGCGCTGGATAACCTGGGCCTTTCCCATGCCCTGGATTCCTTCTGCAGCCTGATGAACAAGAATAAACAGGTAGCCATCTCCTTTAAGACCGCAGGTAACGGGCAGCCGGTAGACCGGGAAAAAGCCCTGAACATATACCGCGTGGTACAGGAGCTGATGAATAACATCCTGAAACATGCACAGGCTACCGAAGTGCTGATCACTTACCATAGCACCCCCACCCTCTTAAGCATTGACGTAGAAGACAATGGCAATGGCCTGCTGCTGGCCGCCCTGGACAGCTCCCGCAAGAAAACAGGCAGCCTTGGTCTTAAAAATATCGAAAGCCGCTTGAATATTATCGGCGGAAGTATCAACTTTGTATCGAGGGCACCCAAAGGAACGATTGCGCAGATACGGGTGGAAAATTATCAACCGTCAGTGAATTAGCTAATAAGTTGTTAGTTATTAAATTGTTGATCATTAAACGTTAAGAAAAAAAATCACTTAACTTTACGGGCTATTTACACTGTACACAATTATTACTCCCTATGGCGGAACAGATAAAAGTGGCGATTGCTGACGATCACAAGATCTTTCGCAGCGGCGTTATTAATACACTCACCCCGTACGATAACATTAATGTGATCTTTGAGGCAGAAGATGGTGAGCACCTGTTAAAGATCATGGATGAGCAGCAGCCGGATGTAATACTGATGGACCTGAAAATGCCCAATATGGATGGCATACAGGCCACCATCCAGGTAAAGGAACGGTACCCGGATATAAAGGTCATCATATTAACCATGTATGAAGATGATAACTTTATTGTACACCTGGTAGAGAATGGGGCCAATGCCTATTTACTGAAAAATGCCGAACCGGAAGAGATCTACGAAGCCATATGTACCACGTATGAGAAAGGATTTTATTTCAGCGAGAATGTAAACCTGGCCTTGCTGAAGAAAGTACTGCACAAGAATAAACAACAGTTCAAACCTACCTTTAAAAGCAACAGCGCCAATACAGAACTGCAGCTGAACGACCGTGAAAAGGAAGTGCTGCAGCTGATCTGCAATGAATGCACCACCCAGGAGATCTCTGAAAAAATATTCCTGAGCCCCCGCACCGTAGAGGGCATACGGCAAAAGCTGCTGGAAAAAACCAGCGCCAAAAATACCGTAGGGCTGGTGATCTATGCATTCAGGAATGGACTGATTGAGTAGCGGAAAGCGGAAAGCTGAAAGCCGAAAGCATAAAGCTGCTTACATAGTATGATAAACGTATACTTATCAACGTTATATGCTTTCTGCTTTACCCTTTCTGCTTTATGCTTTTTGCTTTCTGCTTTATGCTTTACGCATTTTAAACCACCAATTATATTATGAAAACTTTCCGTTACCATTTTACTGTAGCAGCCTGCGCGCTTTTATGCCTGGCTCAGGGTGCATTTGCACAGAACCTGAAATTGCCTGCACCCAGTCCTACTCAAACCGTTAAACAGGATTTTGCCTTATCATCTGTAGAAGTGAACTACTCCCGCCCGGCAGTAAAAGGCAGGAAGATCATGGGCGACCTGGTGCCTTTTGGCAAGGTATGGAGAACAGGCGCTAATGGCGCTACCACCATTACTTTTGGCGATGATGTAAAATTCGGCGGCAAAGATGTGAAAGCCGGTAAATACGGCCTGCTCACCATTCCCGGCCAGTCTGAATGGACCGTGATCCTGACCAAAGACCTGGATGTAACCAGCCCTGCTGCCTACAAACCTGAAAATGATGTGGTACGTATTACCGTTGGTGCGGTTGACCTGCCGGTTGACATTGAAAGCTTTATGATCATGTTTGACCAGGTACGCTCTACCTCCATGAACATGATGCTGCTGTGGGAGCGCACCGGTGTGCCGGTTGAAATTACTGCCGATATTGACGGTAAAGTAATGAACCAGATAGATGAAGCCATGAAAGGTGAAAAGAAACCTTACTTTGCAGCAGCCAACTATTATTTTGAGAACGGTAAGGATCTGAAACAGGCGCTGGCCTGGGCAGATGCCGCAACCAAAGAAAATCCCAAGGCATTTTACATCTTTTACCTGAAAGCCAGGATCCAGGCCAAATCCGGCGACAAAAAAGGCGCTAAAGCAACAGCCCAGCAATCAATCGAGCTCTCCAAAGAAGCTAAGAACGATGATTATGTAGCGCTGAATAATAAGCTGATAGCAACGCTGGATTAATGTGCAGATATGCAAATATGCAGATGTGCAGATGTAAGTAAATCGTATTTAACTGTCCTGCGCCTTATTAGGTGCAGGACAGTTTTGTTTTATATTGATTGCACTCCCCATTGACACACTAACCCAACCTGTCAGCACATTAGCATATCAGCACATCAGCACATTCATTCACCCATCGATTGCATTCATTTGCACATCTGCACACCTGCACATCTGCACATTAATCAGGTATTTCTACGCTTGTCTGCTGTTATTCCATTCCCTTACTTTTGTATCCTGTAACCCCAAAGAACCTCCATACTCAGAGGTCAAGTATACTTTTCAATTGAACCCCAAAATGTAATGTTATGCAATCACAACCACGTAAAGCGGTTCCCCAAACCGCACCCACTGCAAAAGTACCTGCCAAAACAGCACCCGCTGCGGCAACAGCAGCAGCAGACGACAATGCCGGCCTGCGAAGCCAGCAACACTGGCTGCTGCTTAAAAATCCAAATTATTTCGGCATCCAGGACAAAGACAGCCCCCTGAACCAGCTGTTTAAACCGGAGGTGAACATCCAGTACAACACCTTTTACGAACAGGTAACCTGTGTTAGCTACAAACCGGACATACAGCGCCTGAGCGCCATTGTAAAGGTGAAGCAGGGCTATGGCTACAGCGGCGGCCCCTGTACGCCCGGCAGCAAAGAGTATGTACGTTTTTATGTAAGTTACGACAACGGCACCTCCTGGGAAGATGAGGGCGTGGTGGACTTTAACATCCACGACTTTGGCGCCAATGAGGACCTGTGCTACGAGCTGTTCACCACCTTTACACCTAAGAAAAGAAGCTGCTGTGATAAAAAACCGGTATTGCCCCGCGCACGCGCCATTCTTTCCTGGAACCAGGTCCCGCCTGCCGGAGCGCCTTTCTGGATCCCCATCTGGGGCAATGTGCTGGATGCCAACATCCAGGCGGCGCCCCGTACCGGTTTTATTTGCCTGCTGGATGATATACTGGTAAATGTAGGCGTGAAGCTGGATGAAAAGCAGTTTGACCAGGTAGAAAAAGATCTGCCCCCGCTGGAATACACTGCTGTGGCAAAAGAAAACTATTCCCTGGCAGAGATCAGCAAAATTTATGGGAAAGATGTGGAACCCGCCCGTAAAGGCTACAGCTTTGTAAGCAATGCCCTGTTCACCAAAGCGGCCATCACAGCACCGCAATACGAGCTGCTGAAAAAGTATGAGCTGGACCTCAGCGACATTATTGGCGTGCTGCAGCAGCAACAGTTCAACACCACATATGAAGAGGTTAGCTGTGTAGGCCTGAACCGCGAATTTGATACGCTGAATGCCGCCATTCAAATAAAACGCAATGCCGGCTACTCCGGTAACCTGTGCTCCAAAGGCTCTAAAGAGTACCTGGCGTATTATATGGACTTTGGCGGTGGATGGGTGTACATGGGTACCTCTTCCGTAACCGTACACGATATTCCCGTGCCCGATGGCGGCCTGTGGTACAACGCCCCGCTGAAAATAGTGCTGGACCCGTACCAGAAAGAGTGGTGCCAGACCGGTAAAGCCAAACTGCGCGTGATCCTCTCCTGGAACTATGTACCGCCTATTGATCCCAACTGGGTAGCACCCTGGGGCGACCGTGAAGAATGCACCGTTGAAATTAAACCGCTGCCGCAGGGCGTACCTAACGGCCAGCTGAAACCCTTTATAGAGCTGCTGGGCGGTATGCCGGTAGACCTGATCAGCGGTGTAACAGGCGAAGCCAATGGCCTGCACACGCTTGGCTTTACGGCAGTACAAAGTCCGTTTGGCGGTAATACCACTCTGCGTGGCCGCTTCTTTAACCAGAATACACACAACTTCCGGTACCGGATCCGTGTTATAGAACCAGGAACCTCTGAACATTCTGTTATGACGCCTGTTCATATTAAAACGGATACTTTCGGCACCATCAGCCCGGCCATCACGCTTACGCCTGATGCCAACGGCTGGATGCCTTACCTGGCCAACCCCAGCTCCAACACCTTTATCGTGGACGACCTGTTTGGCAGCTTTGTACCGGCCCAGAACGGCGTGCATTATATTAAGATAGAGTTTGAAGATGTATCCCTGGGCGGCGTGTTCTACAACAGCCAATGGGTGAAATTCCTGGCCGATGTACATGCACCGGATGTGGATGTGACCATTACCAGCGGCGGTGGCGATTGCGGCGATTTTCCGCCGGGCAGCAGCATCTCCGGCACTTACCAGATGCTGGATAATGATGCCAATGGCCTGAGCCTCTACATTACCCCGGCCGCAGCAGGCACCACCATCACCATTGATGGATTGCCTACCGCATCCCTGGCTTATGGCAGCGGCCTGTTCCCGTTGCCGAATAACGGCAAGTCCGGCACCTGGACCCTGCAAACCACGGCCAATGTTACACCGCCCTGTGGCTACAACATCTGGATCCAGGGCCATGACCGTACCATTGTAGGCAGCAGCCAGTACGGGTATTACAATTATATGCCTAAAGGTTTCTGTTTAGGATAAGCACTAACGTTCATGCATATATACTTATTCATACTATGTATACTGGCCACCTGGCGCATTACGCACCTGCTACAGGCAGAAGACGGCCCGTTTGACATTATTTTTTGGTTGCGGAAGAAAGCAGGAGCAGGTTTCTTCGGAAACCTGCTTGACTGCTTTTATTGTTTAAGCATCTGGATAGCGCTGCCCTTTGCCGCATGGCTGGGCATTAGCTGGGAGGAGCGCCTGCTGTTATGGCCGGCCCTTTCCGGCGCTGCTATTTTACTGGAAAAACTAACCTCAAAGGAAAATACTTCATCCTAAAAAGACTACACTATGTGTTGCGGAAAAAAAAGAGCCTCCCTGGCTGCTACAACGGGCACGGCCCAACGATTATTAGGGCATGATGCCACTCATTTTGCCTTCCGGTACATTGGAGATACGGCCTTAACTACCGTAGGCATGAATACAGGCAAGATCTACCGCTTTGCCTCCAAAGGCGCAGTGCAAATGGTGCATTCAAAAGATGCGGTAACCATGCAGGAGATCCCGAATTTGATACAGGTGGAGGAATGAAAAGTTAAAAAGTAAAAATTAAAAATGTAAAAGTGAATGCAGCGAACGTCGTTGCGAGGAGCAGACGGGCTAAAGTAGGAGAAGTGACGAAGCAACTCCTGCATTGCCACAAGGCTCCCGGCAATAAATTTTTAATTTTTCACTTTTAATTTTTTACTTATTAAGCACCAGTGGATCAAAAACGCCAGCACTATCACCAGTGCGCAGCCTATTACATTCAGCCACAGGAAGGATACGATGTCCCATTTATAAATGGTGATGATCAGTGCTTCTGATATCACAGCGCTCCAGAACGTGGCAGTGCCTCCTAACCTTTTAATATAAAAGGCAATCATAAAAATGCCCAGTATTACGCCGTAGAACAGGGAGCCCAGTACATTCACCGCTTCTATTAAGCTTCCCAGCTGGCTGGCAAACTGTGCTACCGCTATGCAGAAAATGCCCCAGATCAGCGTCCACCATTTGGATACTTTCAGGTAATGCTCATCGGAATCCTCCTTGTTCACCATGCGCTTATACACATCAACCACGGTGGTGGATGCGAGTGAATTTAACGCCGCTGCCACACTGCCCCAGGAGGCCAGGAAAATAATGGCTATCAGCAACCCTACCAATCCCTTTGGCAGGTTATGTACTACAAAGTGCAGGAAAATATAGTTGGTATCATTATCATCCGCCGCAGGATCGGCTTTCTTAATCAGCTTAACGGCTTGTTCCCGGAGGCTGGCAGCAGCAGATTCCGTAGCCTGTAAATCACGCTGGGTGGTGCGTACCGTGTTCTGATCCTTCGCGGCCAAAGCATCGGCCAGGGCCTTTACCTGCTGCTGTTTAACGGCAGAGAGCTCATTATAGTGAGCCTCCAGGTTTTTGAGCGCAGGTCCCTGTTCGGACTGATAGGTTTTAGCCAGCTGCGCTTCATTAAAGAAAATGGGCGAACGGAAATACAGGTAAAACACAAATACCAGCGCGCCTATCAGCAGTATCAGGAACTGCATGGGCACTTTCACCAGCCCGTTCATAAGTAATCCCAGCCGGCTTTCTGTAACGGAACGCGCGGTAAGATAGCGCCCTACCTGCGACTGATCTGTACCAAAGTAGGATAGCGCCAGGAAAAACCCGCCTATCAAACCGCTCCATATATTGTAGCGGTCTTTCCAGTCAAAATCAGTTACCACCACATTCAGACGGTCCATTTTACCTGCTACATGCAAAGCATCGCTGAAGCCAATATCCTTTGGCAGCAAATGCACCACCATCCACCCGGCCAGGAACATACCGGTGAATACAATTGCCAGCTGCAGCGTTTGCGTATAGCTAACAGCCTTTGTACCGCCCGACATGGTATAAATAATAAGCACTCCGCCCATTACAATATTGGTCCAGTAAATATTCCAGCCCAGCAGGCTGCTGAGGATGATGGAAGGCGCATAAATACTGATGCCTGTGGAAAGCCCTCTTTGCACCAGGAATAAAATGGAGGTAAGGGTGCGCGTTTTAAGATCAAACCGCTGTTCCAGGAACTCATAAGCGGTAAATACCTTCAGCTTATGGAAAATGGGCACAAAGGTGATGCACAGCACCACCATGGCCAGCGGCAGGCCAAAGTAATATTGTACAAAACGCATTCCGTCCGTATAGGCCTGACCGGGAGCAGAGATAAAGGTAATGGCGCTGGCCTGCGTACCAATAATGGACAATAGCACAATGTACCAGGGCATGGACTGGTTGCCCAGGAAATAGCCGTGTATGTTCTTTTGGCCCCGGCTTTTCCATACACCGTATAAAATAATGACAGCTAAAGTTGCGGATAGGACTATCCAATCCAGTACACTCATGAGAATGTTTTGGTGAATAAAAAGAATAACAGGATCAGTACAGCCAGCCAAACAGTCACCAACAGGTACCAGATCCACCATGCCCTGAATAACGGTGGCTTTTCATTTTCCATGAACAGGAATTACAGGTGAATTACGAATTATTCAATTACGAATTACGAATGGATTGTGTTTTGTTAATGAACATGGTCCCCTGGTCGTAATTGATAATGGCGTAATAACGTGATTGAATTACAGTGAAGCAAAAACTTCCTTAGTTATTTCATTTCTAATAATTACGAACTATATGTACAAATTACAAACCTACATACTTCAGATACTTTCCTCATTCGTAATTCGTAATTGAACAATTCGTAATTGAACCTATCTTCTCCTCAACAATCCTCCCCCTAAAAGCCCCAGCGCCAAACCAATGAACAGGCCTACCTGCACACGTTTGATCACAAT
>NZ_DATCRF010000785.1:0-9484 GCF_036569125.1 Chitinophaga sp.
ATCTCAGCGTATTCAAAAAGTATATCTTCTGTTATAATGAGGTCAAACCTGCCGGCTATTAAAGCCTGATATACTACATGGTAGGGCGATCTTGATGTAAGACACATCACCAGGATATTGCAGTCCAGTACAACCCTCACCCCTGCGTACTTTTTCTAAAATGCTCTGTTTTCCATTTCTCAAAAACCGCTACGCCATATCCCTTTTCATCAAAGGCTTTATCTGCTTCCCGGGTTACTTTATCAGACAAAAAAGCCAATAACAGGGACTTAATTTCTTTAAGGTCCTCCTCGCTTTGATTATACCTGAACAGTTTCAGGATCTCTAATTGCGTTTCATTTAATGCAGCACTCATATACCTCAAAATTTCTATCCTAAATTACGATTTTTTTTGAAGTATCCCCCCTACCGCAGCACCATCTGCCGGTCCGCATCCAAACGCAGCATAATAAATATCATCATAGTAAATGTCATCAGCGAGGAGCCGCCGTAACTTACCAGCGGTAACGGAATACCAATTACCGGCGCCAAACCAATGGTCATGGCAATATTAATAGCCAGGTGAAAGAAGATAACGCTGGCTACCCCATACGCATATACGCGGCTGAAGGTAGATCGCTGTCGTTCGGCTATGAAAATGATCCGCAGCAGCAGGGCTACAAAAATGCCCAGGAATATCAGGCTGCCCAGGAAACCAAAATCTTCCCCTATGGTACAGAAAATGAAGTCGGTGCTTTGTTCCGGCACAAAGTCAAAACGGGTTTGCGTGCCTTTCAGGTAACCTTTGCCAAAGAACCCGCCGGAGCCAATGGCAATCATACTTTGGCGGGTATTATAGGTAGCCTTGGGATCGTTCTCCTTACCCAGCATTACTTCAATACGGCGCACCTGGTAATCTTTCAGCACCTTGGTAAATGCAAAGGGTACGATGAACATTACAAATAAAGAGCAGAAGGCCCAGATACCCAGTATCAGCACCAGGCGGCCACGGCTGCGTTTTATTTCACGCCGGTTAAAATAGATCACCAGTGCGGCCAGCACAGAGAAAATGATAAAGAGGATATTCTTATCCACCAGCAGGGCGCTCAGCACCAGTATGATCCCTGAGAAGGCGATCACCAGCAAAGCGCCGGGCAGCCCTTCCCGGTACATTACCAGGAAAAAAGAGAAATACACCAGCGCCAAACCTGTTTCGTCCTGGAAAATGATGATAACAGCCGGTATCAGCGCAAAAGAGGCCGCTATCAGGCGGGAGCGCAGCTTATTAAAATCCGTTTCCAGCGAGGAAAGGTATTTGGCCAGCGCCAGGTTGGTGCACAGCTTCGTAAACTCTGCCGGCTGAAAGCGGAAACCGCCTATCACCAGCCAGGAGTGCGAGCCCTTTACATCCGTACCTATGGCCAGTACCAGCAAGAGCAGCAGCAGGCCAAAGGCATATAATATATTGGCTGTAGCCGTGAAGAACTTACTATCCGTTAACCATATAATCGTAGCCAGCACCAGCGAAACGCCAAACCATAACAGCTGGCGCGCATAGTTGGTGCTTTGGTGCATCACGTTATACCACACGTTATCCCCTTCCCGGTATTCCGCAGCAAATATGGACATCAGCCCTATTACTACCAGCGCCAGGTACAATCCCATAATGGGCCAGTCAATCCCTTGTGTAAGCTTTATCTGCCGGTCGCGCATATGATTAGTTACGGAAATAGTTAGAAAGAATCTGTTCGCTTGTCAGGTTAGCGGTAGCGCCGTTCAATGAATCCAGTTTAGACTTTGCTTTCAGCACCGGGTCTATAGTAACATAGTCCAGCATGGTTTTCATCATTGGTTTCTTCTTAATGGAAATGGTATCATGCAGGTACTTTTCCATCATCATACCGGCAATAGGTGCAGCATAGGTGCCTCCATAGCCGGAGTTCTCCACTATAACGGCAATGGCTATCTTAGGATTATCGCGGGGGGCAAAGGCTACAAAGAACGCGTGGTTCTTCATTTTCTTCAGCTCGCCGTTCACAATAGCATTGTTCTGGGCTGTACCGGTTTTACCGCAAACAATTACCCCTTCTATCTGGGAGTTGCGCCCGGTACCGCTTTCCACCACATCCTCCATACCCAGTATTACTGAGCGGTACACGGTATCCGTTACTTTGGCCACAGTATGCTTTTCCTTATATTTCTTCAGCAGGTCGGTATCATCATTATCGATGCTTTGCACAAAGTGCGGCAGGTAGTAGAATCCATGGTTGGCAATAATACACATGGCATTGGCCATTTGCATGGGCGTTACAGCTACTGCCCCCTGTCCCATACCTACATACAGCTCAGAGCAGGAGTTCCACTGGCCGTTGTAACGTTTGTTCATGCCAATGGTGTCAATGGCATAACCGGAGTATTCACCCGGTATATCAATACCCAGGCGGTGGCCCAGGCCAAAAGAGGTCATGTAATCATACCAGCGCTGGTGGCCTTTTTTCACGCTGCCCCATTTACGGCTGTCCACCTCCAGGCGGTACAGGTTCACAAAGTAAGAGTTGCAGGAGTGGGAAATGGCCAGGCGCAGGTTAGCGGCATGGCCGGCCTCACTATGCTCGCAGGCAATGGAGCGGCCGCAGGCTGTATAAGCGCCGTGGCAGGGATAACCGAAGCTGGGGGTAATGATGCCTTCATCCAGCGCTACCAGCGCGGTTAAAGGTTTCATGGACGATCCCGGGGGATAGGTACCCTGTATAGCACGGTTAAATAAAGGCTTGGTAGTATCTACAAAAAGTTTGCTGAAGTTGCGGGCGCGGTAAGAACCGGTAAGCAGGTTCGGGTCAAAGGTAGGGCTGCTTACCATGGCCAGTATGCCGCCGGTTTGCGGGTCAATGGCCACTACGCTGCCTATTTTATTACGCATCAGCCTTTCACCTAATACCTGCAGGTCTATATCCAGCGACAGGCGCAGGTTTTTCCCGGCAATAGCCGCTGTATCAAATTCCCCTTTTTCATACGCGCCCTGCGGGCGGTTCAGGTTATCTTTTACCAGGTACTGAATGCCGCGCTGGCCCATCAGCACACTTTCATAGTTCTTTTCCAGGCCGGTCATGCCCAGGTAGTCGCCCATCTGGTAAGCGCTATAGGCCGGTTTGGCCAACAGCTGCGGGGAAATTTCACCAATATAGCCCAGTATGTTAGCGGCGGCAGCATAAGGGTAAGAGCGGATCTGCCGCTGCACCAGCTCAAAGCCGGGCTGGAACAGGTACATGCTTTCCTGCAGGCGGCCGAATATTTCCGGGGGTAATAACGGCGCAAATACCGACTGGCGTACACGGCCATTCTTTACGATGGCGTTTACAATACGTTTTTTGAACTCTGCATTATCTATCTGCAGGATCTGGCAAAGGTAGGCGGTATCAATTTTTTTAACGCTGGCGGGGGTTACCACCAGGTCATACATCACATCGTTACGCAGCACGCTGCGGTTTTGCCGGTCAAAGATAATGCCCCTGCTGGGGTACACCACTTTGCGCAGTACTGCGTTGGCATCCGCAAGCTTGGAATATTTCTTTTCCACTACCTGCAAAAAGAATAACCTGGAAACGATGAGCAGCACCATTCCAAGTATGATCAACTGTATAACTCTTCTCCTGGGCTGATTATAAACGGACATCTAACTAAGCGTGAAGTGCACTACAAAATTGGTAATAAATTACGATTTATTTAATTACGAATTACGAATGATGGATAAGTGATCTTAAATTTTATACCATTTTTAACAACTGCGTAATGCGTAATTATTTTTTAGAAAAGAACAGCAGCTCGTACAAGACAATCAATACCAGGCTGGCTATGCTGGAAAACACGATCTTCAGCAGCAGGTATCCGAAGTTGCCAAAGCCAAACACCTCCAGGGTAAACAGCGCCATGTGATGCAGCACCACCAGTATGGATATGTAGGTCAGGAACTGGGATACACCCATGCTGATCATAGAGGGGGTTTTCATATTGGTTTCAAAGCCACCCTGGGGAGAAAGTATGTTAATGATAAACGGGCGCAGGTATGCCATAAATACACAGGCAAAAGCGTGAATGCCCATGGTGTTCATGAACATATCCAGGCTAAGGCCCATGAGCAATCCCAGCAGCATAACGGCCGGGCGGGGAATGTTAAAGGGCAGCAGCAGAATAAACAACATATACATTTCCAGGCTTACCAGCTGGTGCACCAGGATCTTGTTCAGCACAAATACCTGTAACAACAGTAACAGCACAAAGCGGATGATATTTCGTAATAAGATACTCATTTTGGCAGGCTGTAGGTTGAATCTTCCAATTGTTGTTGCTCGTCCTTTAACAGGTTATCGATCACGTACACGTATTGCAGGTTGTAAAAGTTGGTGGCCAGCTTAATGCGTATGCTGTAAGCGGTGCTGGATTTGTCGGAAACAGAGATCTCGTCAATATACCCAACAGGCACATTTTCCGGGAACAGGGAAGAAAAGCCGCTGGTAATAACGGTATCGCCCTTCTGCACCTTTACGCTCCGGGGCACATCCCGCATAATGGCATAACCGGGGTTGGCGCCATCCCAGTACACCGTACCGGTTTCCTTACCTTTAATCAAACGGGCGCTTACCCCAAAGTTGCTGGTAGCAGAGCCGGAGCTTTTAGCCAGCATAGACAGCACCACTGCATAGTTATCACTTACGCTGCGCACCATACCTACCACACCGGTAGGGCTTATAACGCCCATGTTAGGCCGTATGCCCTGCAGGCGGCCGCGGTGAATGGTAATGTAGTTCACCGGCCGGTTCACGGAGTTGTTGATCACCTTTGCCTCGCGGTATAAATAGCGGCGCATTTGCGTACCTACCACGCGGTGCAATGTATCATCACTGTAAAGGCGGATGGTATCTGTTACCACGGTGTTGCTGGTAAGCATGCTGTCAAAGCTGGAGCGCAGCAGGTTATGCAGGCGCGCATTCTCCGACACCAGGCTATCATTGGTGGCTTTTAAATGAAAGTAGTATTGTACATTATTGTAGCGGTCGTACAGCTTACCGCTTACATTGTTGGCAGAGTTGAGGTAGGCGGTTTTCTGAAAGTTATTATTCCGGAATACCAGCACAATACAAATCACTTCCAGCAGCAGAAATAAAAAGAAGTTGAAGTAACGCCTTAAGAAAATGATCAGATTACGCACCGTATAAAGTTTTCCAGATTCGGTCCATTTTTGAGCGAAAGGTATAATGTGAAACGTGAAGCGGGGCAGGTGAAGGGCGTGCGAAATATACTCTTCACCTGTCCATATTCACAAAAAGCTATTGCATCAGGAACGGATATTTACCAACATGCTTTAAGGCGATGCCGGTACCTCTTACCACGGCGCGCAGCGGATCGTCTGCTACATGCACAGGTAATTTGATCTTCTGGGTCAGGCGTTTATCCAACCCGCGCAGCAGGGCGCCGCCACCGGTCAGGTATAAGCCCCTGCGGTAAATATCTGCAGCCAGCTCCGGAGGCGTTGTTTCCAGCGCTTTCAGGATGGCTTCCTCAATTTTAAAAATGGATTTATCCAGCGCTTCAGCGATCTCCTGGTAAGAGACCATGATCTGCTTGGGGATACCGGTTACCAGGTCACGGCCGTTCACAGGCACATCATCCGGCGGATTATCCAGCTCCTTCAGGGCAGAGCCTATCTGGATCTTGATCTGCTCAGCGGTTCTTTCACCGATCAGCAAGCTGTGGTAGCGGCGCAGCGCTTCCATGATATCTGCCGTGAATTCATCACCGGCAATACGGATACTCTGGTCGCAAACGATACCGGCCAGGGCTATTACAGATATACCGGTGGTACCACCGCCTATGTCAATGATCATGTTACCCACGGGCTCTTCCACATCAATGCCAATACCCAGGGCTGCCGCCATAGGTTCATGAATGAGGAATACCTCTTTGGCGCCCGCCTGTTCGGCAGAGTCACGTACAGCACGTTTTTCCACTTCCGTAATACTGGAAGGGATACAGATGACCATGCGCCAGCTGGGGGAGAATAATGGTTTTTTGGGATAAACCAGTTTAATCATTTCACGGAGCATTCCTTCTGCCGCGTTAAAGTCCGCAATCACACCGTCTCTAAGGGGACGTATGGTACGCAGGTACTCATGCGTTTTCTCGTGCATCATCATGGCCTTTTTACCTACAGCCACAATTTTGCCGCTTGCTCTCTCTATTGCCACAATGGAAGGTTCATCCACCACTACCTGGTCATTGTGTATTATCAGCGTGTTCGCTGTGCCAAGGTCTATCGCTATTTCCTGCGTTAAAAAGTTAAAAAATCCCATTGTTTGATACGGTCAAATATTAGAGTGCAAAAATGATTAATTCCAACGAATATACGATGCAAAAATTGGATGTTAGAGCAATATACACTTAAATATTAAAAAATCTTATTTATTGTAGAGCGTGCATTGCTAACAGTTGCTCCAAGGACTGATCCGGTATAACGTTGTAAGCCTTGAAAAATTGTCTGAGTAATTAAAAATCAGTTGACTAGATCCGTGCTATCGTATCATTATATGACGTCTGGCGGCCTTATTACAGAAATTCAAATCCAATATCGTGGCGATAATACTTCCCTTCAAACTGAATGGTACCGGCGGTTTGCCTGGATTGCGCCAGTGCTTCGCCTAAGCTGTTGGCTAAAGATGTAACCGTTAATACCCGTCCTCCGTTCGTTAGCAGCTGCCCGTTCTGCTCTTTAGTACCGGCGTGGAATACCAGCTGGCCGGGCTGTTGCGCCGGCAAGTTAGTGATCACTTTTCCTTTTTCATAATCTTCCGGGTAGCCTTTTGAAACCAACATCACCGTAGCGGCGGCACGGGCATCTTCTTGAATAACCTGTGCAGCTAAAGTGCCTTCCTGTACGGCTTTGAACAGCGCTACCAGGTCGTTCTGCAAACGGGGCATTACTACCTCTGTTTCCGGATCGCCCATGCGGCAGTTGTATTCTATTACATAAGGATGGCCGCCAACACTGATCAATCCAAAGAAAATGAAACCGTGGTATACAATGCCTTCTGCGGCCAAACCGGCTACTGTAGGCTGTATGATCAGGGTTTCCACCTTTTGCATGAACTCCTTATCCGCAAACGGAACGGGCGATACAGCGCCCATGCCCCCGGTGTTTAAACCGGTATCGCCTTCGCCAATACGCTTATAGTCTTTGGCGGTAGGCAGCAGCTGGTAGCTATGCCCGTCTGTGATCACGAATACGGAACACTCAATACCGGTAAGGAACTGCTCTACCACCACACGTTTGCTGGCATCGCCAAACTTGGCGGCCTTGATCATGTGCGTGAATTCGGCAATGGCCTCCTCCGCAGAATTAACGATCACCACACCTTTGCCTGCTGCCAGCCCATCGGCTTTTATTACTATGGGCAGGCTATGCTGCTGCAGGTAAGCTACGCCTTCTGCATAGGTATCTTCATTAAACTCCCGGTAAGCAGCAGTAGGTATGTTATGCCGGAGCATAAACTGTTTAGCAAAAGCCTTGCTGCCTTCCAGCTGGGCGCCCAGCTGTGAAGGGCCTATTACGGGTATGTGCTGTAAAGCCGCGTCTGCCTTAAAGTAATCATAGATACCTTTTACCAGCGGCTCTTCAGAACCGGGTATCACCATATCTATCTGTTGCTGCAGGCAAAAGGCTTTCAGCTCATCCAGCGCGCTCACGGCAATGTTCACATTCTGCCCAAACTGCGCAGTACCGGCATTTCCCGGCGCTATGAACAATTGCCCGCATAAAGGGCTTCGTGCTATTTTCCAGGCCAGGGCATGTTCCCGGCCACCGCTACCTAGTAGTAATATCTTCATATTGGATTGCAGACCTGTAGATTTCCGGGAAATTGTAGTCCCAAAATTTTTGCAAAGAAAGGTCAAAAATTAACCAAACACACCATTTTTTTATGCAGAACCCTGAATTTCTTTATCTTGCCGCTTTACAATTCCATTACATAAACAACAAGACAGCCAAAACCTGACCTTTATGAGTCAACCTGCGGTTATGCAAGCACCTGTTATTCCTACTACCACAACACGAAAAGGACACCCGAAAGGGCTGGCAGTTTTATTCTCTGCTGAAATGTGGGAACGGTTCACTTTCTATGGAAACAGGGCGCTGCTCACACTTTTCCTGGTAAGCGCGCTGAATTTTACACAAGAAGATTCCTCTATTATATATGGCGGTTTTTTAGGCATGGGCTGGCTAACGGCCATCCTGGGCGGTTTTATAGCCGACCGTTACCTGGGTAACCGTACCTGTATACTTATTGGAGGCCTTACCATGTCGTTAGGACAGTTATTCATGTTCGGCAGCGGTATCCTGTATGCAACCGACCTGCCTACTGCCCGGCTTGTAATGTGGGCCGGCCTGGTAGTGCTGATACTAGGTAATGGTTTTTTTAAACCCAACATCTCCTCTATGGTGGGCCAGCTGTATCCCAAAAACGATAACCGCCTGGATTCTGCCTTCACCATTTTTTATATGGGTATTAACCTGGGCGCTTTGCTGGGTATTACCATCTGCCCCATACTGGGCGATATTAAGCATGCAGACGGCACCCGTGATGTAACTGCTTTTAAATGGGGTTTCCTGGCTGCCAGCATCGCCATGCTGGTGGGCACCATTATGTTCTACTTCCTGAAAGATAAATATGTAGTAAGCCCCGAAGGCAAGCCAGTGGGCACCAAGCCCAAAAAGCAGCACGAAATGGAGGGCGAAGCTGCCCAGGCGCAGTTCAGCACCCAGGCCGTTATTATTACCGTAATAGCGTTGCTGGTGCTGGTAGCTGCTTTTCACTGGCTGGTAGGCGTAAACGTGCTGTATGCTTTTATTTACAGTACGGGTATAGCCCTGGCGGGATTAATACTAAGCGATAAATCCCTTAACGGTGTAGAAAGGCAGCGCATCATTGTTATATACATCGTATCGTTCTTCGTGATCTTTTTCTGGGCTTGTTTTGAACAGGCCGGCTCCTCCCTCACCTTTGTAGCCGATCAGCAAACAGACCGTCACCTCTTTGGCTGGAACATGCCGCCCAGCCTCATACAAAATGCACAATCCCTTACCTTAATTATACTGGCCCTGCCTTTCAGCTGGCTGTGGCTGAAGCTGCAAAAGGTTAAAATGGATCCCGTAGCCCCGGTGAAACAGGCCATGGGCCTTTTTCTGCTGGCTGTAGGATATTATGTTATTGCCATGCAGGTTAAGAACCTGGGTAATGAAAAAATGGGCGTGATCTGGCTGATCGTGCTTTACACCTTCCACACAGTGGGCGAGCTGAGTGTATCCCCCATCGGCCTTTCACTGGTATCCAAGCTGGCGCCGCACCGTTTTACCTCCCTGCTCATGGGCGTGTTCTTTTTATCCAATGCCTCCGGTTATGCGCTGGCCGGCACTTTGGGCACCCTGTTACCACCTACCGGCGAAAAATTTGAGATA
>NZ_DATCRF010000786.1:0-4777 GCF_036569125.1 Chitinophaga sp.
CGAACAAGCTGCGAGGCTTACAATGATGGTGCTATACAGCAAAAAAGATTTGACAGACATTGACTGAGATCAAAAGATGAAAAATATTTTATACTATGGTGTAAACCTAACGGCACTGTTATGGAAAAGCAAACCGCTTATCAATGATCCGCAGCAGGTCCGGCACATCGTAATACCGCAAAGCATCCGGTATTACACAGCTGTACCAGTTCTTTTGCAGCACCTGCTGAATGATAGTGGTAAAAGAAGCCAGGTGATCCGCCACCTGCAGGTATTTGATGCGATCGTCCACCACAGCGGCATGCAGGGCTACGAGGGCGCACATACCGGTGGCATGTACAACTACCTCGCTTTGCCGGAAAGCAGCATCTGTTTGCAAATAATCCAGCAGGAGCTGCAGGTCTGTTACGCGCTGCCCAAGAAGCGGCCGCCCCAGGTGCAGCGATGACATTACATTGCGGTATTCTTTATTATAGAACTTGGCATTGTTAAATTCAGGCCGGTCGGCTGTTTCACCGGTACCCCGCAGATCGGGCAGCAGGATGGCATAACCTTTTTGCAGGTACGATTGTAACAAAGCTGTGCTATCCAGCAAGGCGCGTTTGCCATCATCCTGTAAACAGATCACTACTTTTTTGATGGCCTGTTCCTGCGGGCGGATGAGCAAAAATGGCAAAGGCGGTTCATGAGCGCTGCGCAACAGCTTCCTTTCTATTTTACCTAAGGGGTGTGAGAAAGCGCCGGTATCTTCTACCTGTACTTTTTCACGGGTGGTTGTTAATGCTAATAGTTGTTGCAAGGTATCTGCCAGTGCTTTTCCGCTGAGTTGCTTCCGGCTGCCAGCTAATGCTGTAGCGGTTTGCAGGAAATGCTGCTGTAGCGTAAGCTCATTGGGCATGCTGTTATTCAGCTCCCCGGTAGTGGTGCAGTTCAGGTCTGCTGCAGGTAATATATTGAGCGTACCTTCTTTTACCGGTGCATCATCTTTATAAAACCATTTACGGAACCAGCGTACAGCAGCTTCCCGCTTGGGTTGGGAAATGCCATGGCCATCATCTACCGTTACCAATTGCACCTGATCTGCAGCATTTAAAGTTGTATAACATTGTTTGGCTTCGTTGTAAGCCTGCACCGCACCGGTATAATCTACAAAATCATAGCGGCCGGATAATATTAATAAGGGCTTGGGCGCCAGCAGGTGCATGTAGTCAGCTATTTCGATGCCCTGTTTACCTTCATCAGGTATTTGCACACAGCCATCCAGCGGACCGGCCAGCTCAAATGTTCTTTCGCGGGAAGTAATATAGCTGCATACTGCCGCCACCTTGATGCGTGGCTCAAAGGCCATGAAGTAAGCGGTTTGCGTACCGCCGCCGGAATTGCCTAAACAACCTATACGGGTGGTATCCACTTCCCTGCGGGATAAGAGGTAGTCCAGTCCGCGCTCATTATCCCATAGCTCGTAAGCCGCTACGCTGGAGCCTACCAGGGCAGCTGCTGCATTTAATAAGGTATGTTCAGTAGTACCGCCCCTGGTTAAAGGTTTACCGCTACTATCTGTAAGCTGGTGACGTTCTCCCTGCGAAAGGGGATCAATGATCAGCACCACAAAACCATTTTTTGCAAGCAGTATAGCGGTTTGCTGGTATGAGGGTGTGGACTTGGCCGTGGCCTCGTGCCCGCAAAACAGCAGCGCAGCAGGGGAAGGACCTTTGCCTGTTGGTATGTATAAGTTGGCAGTTACATGATGCTGCGGAAGGCTTTGGTAAATGATCTTTTCAATTCGGTAACCATCCTGCTGCAGCGTGCCTGTTACAAGCGGCTGCAGCGGTGTTCTTTGCGGTAAGGGACCTAATAATTTATGGTAAGCTGCCTGCAACTGCTGCTGGTAATTGCGTACTCCCTGCGGGGATTGCAGAGCCGTTTGCAGACGGGTATTGCGTAATGCGTATTGCTGGTGCATTTGCTGCATCAGGTAAGTATTGAGCATTTCATCTGCCCGCCAGTCAATGATGTTAGTGGATTGTTGGGCATGCAGGGGAAATGCCCACAGGCATATAATGCCAATGGCAATTTTAGTATAACTGTATAAGTAACACTTATTCGACAACAGCTGTGTAAAACGGTAAAGTCCCCGTACTTTCATCAACATGGAATTTTAGATCTCCGCCAGGGCGTTCAAACTACAGAATTATACAGGTAAATTAGTAATTTTTTACGCAAACGTTGCCGGAGCAAGCGTTTAAAAATGTTCTGTTAACTTTGTCCGCTTATACAATATGTACCAGGGTTTTCGCAACATATTACTTTGCCTGTTGCCGGTTATATGCGTTCTTAACACACAGGCGCAGCAGCCGGAGCTGGATGCCTGCAATATTACCTGGACCCGCCAGAGCCGCAGCTCAGCCGAGTCTATGCCCTGCGGTGGCGGCGATATAGGCCTGAACGTGTGGGTTGAGAAAGGGGAGCTATTCTGCTACCTTTCCCGCAGCGGCGCGTTTGATGAACATAACATTATGCTCAAGCAGGGGCGCCTGCGGGTAAAGCTTACACCCAACCCGTTTGAGAACGGTACACAATTCCGGCAAACCTTGCATCTGCGGCAGGGTTATGTTGAGATCAGTGGGAGCAAAGGCCCGCTGCAGGCAAACATCCGGGTATGGGTAGATGTTTTCCACCCCCTGATACAGGTGGAGGTAAACAGCAACCAGCCTGTAAAAGCCACTGCGCGTTATGAGAGCTGGCGTACCCAGGACCGCTTATTATCGCCGGGTGAGCTGCTGGCCTCTTCCGGTTATAAAGGAAGCACTATCCCGGTAACAGCCTATCACGATAGTATTGCTTTTCATGAAAACCAGGTGCTGTTCTGTCATCGCAACCGGGATGATAAGCTGATCTTTGATTTTACCGTACAGCAACAGGGTTTGAATACGATAAGGTCCCAGCTCTGGAATCCGCAGCGGGGGCTTACTTCGGGAGGAGCAATGTGGGGCAGTAACATGCAGGCCGCTGGCACAGTAACCGGCAAATACCAGAACACGCCCTATACTGCCTGGCAGCTGCAAAGCAGGCAGGCGGCACGTAAGCATACTATTAATGTACTGCTCCATGTGGATACTATTAACTGGCACCAGGGTTTGCAGCAGCAAATAGCAGCAGCTGCCGGCAGCAGCTTTGAAAAAACGCAAGCCTGGTGGCAGCAGTACTGGGACCGGAGCTTTATTTTCATTCAGAAAGATACCAACACCGTTGAATGGCAAGCCAGCCGTAATTACCAGCTGTTCCGTTATATGCTGGGCTGCAATGCCTACGGCGCCTACCCTACCAAATTTAACGGCGGGCTGTTTACTTACGATCCCGTGTTTGTAAATAAAGCTGCTCCTTTTTCACCGGATTACCGGCGCTGGGGCGGCGGCACCTTCACCGCACAGAACCAACGCCTGGTATACTGGCCCTTGCTGAAAAGCGGCGACTTTGACCTGATGACCGCGCAGTTTGAATTTTACCGGCGGGCATTGCAGAATGCCGAAGCGCGTACCCGTTTTTACTGGGGACATGCAGGCGCCAGCTTCACAGAACAGATGGAGAATTTTGGCCTGCCTGCTGCCAGTGAATACGGCTGGAACCGCCCACCTGATTTTGATAAAGGCGTAGAATACAATAAGTGGCTGGAATATGAGTGGGATACTGTGCTGGAATTTTGCCTGATGATGCTGGACTGGGAGCGTTTCAGCGGGCAGGATATTTCAAAGTACCTGCCGCTTATTGAAAGCTGCATTACCTTTTTTGATGAGCACTATCAATACCTGGCTGCCTTACGCGGCGGTGCTGCGCTGGATAGCAACGGACACCTGGTGCTGTATCCCGGTTCCGCTGGAGAAACATACAAGCTGACTAATAACTCCGCAACTACCATTGCGGGTTTGTATACTGTTACCAGCCGCTTGCTGGAATTACCTATTGCAGATAGCACACGTACAAAGCTGCAGGCTTTCTTAAAACGCATACCGCCTCTCTCCTTCCGTAACATGCAGGGACATACGACTATTTCACCGGCGCAGTCCTGGCAACGGATCAATAACCAGGAAACGCCGCAGCTGTATCCTGTTTTCCCTTATGGCATGTATGGTATTGGCAAACCCGGGCTGGATACGGCACGCAACACCTGGCTGTATGATACAGATGCCATAGCACGCCGCAGTGCAGTGGGCTGGAAACAGGATAATATTTTCTGTGCACGTTTAGGCCTTACTAAAGAAGCGGCTTATTACACATTGGAAAAACTGAAAAATGGTCCTAACCGTTTTCCTGCTTTCTGGGGGCCTGGTTTTGACTGGACACCGGATCACAATCAGGGTGGATCCGGGATGATAGGATTGCAGGAAATGCTGCTGCAAACGGATGGGAAACATATTTATGTTTTTCCTGCCTGGCCGGTTAAATGGGATGTGCATTTTAAACTGCATGCACCGTATAAGACAACGGTGGAGGGTATTTTGAAGGATGGAAAGATTGTGAAGCTGGAAGTGGTACCGAAGGAAAGGGAGAAGGATGTGGTGGTGATGGTGGAGTAAAAAATCTAAAAACCACCCCCATCTCGTATGTAGTCCATATGCAAACTCAATAGCAATATGGAAAGTAAAAAGCGCGTATTGAATAACAATCATACAAGCAGATTATTCAAAGATATTATTTTACTCATTGAGCAAAGCCGCCAGCAGGTTGCTTTAACAATCAACAGCGAGATCACCTTGCTGTATTGGAAAATAGGAAAGAT
>NZ_DATCRF010000787.1:0-11222 GCF_036569125.1 Chitinophaga sp.
CGGCATCCTGGGCGATGCCAAGCTGGTATTACTGGGCGACATACCCATACGCATAAACGGAGGCACGGCCGCATTGATCTTAAAAGGCGGCATGAACATGGAAACTGGCCAGGGCCTGGATCTTACCTATGTAACCATGGACTGTAACGGCTTTAAAGAGCTGGGCATCTCTGCCGAAGTAGCTTTTCCGCGCAGCATGCTGGTGCCTTTAAAAGCCGATGGAGAACGCAATGAAGACCCTAAAGCGCAGGTAACCGCCGCATTTAAAACCGTAGTAGCTGACTGGAATGATATCCTGGTAAGCCTCAGCCTTCCTGCCTTTGAGATAGCGCCTTTAAAAGGTGTTGGTTTTCATATAGGCAAGGCCGTATTTGACGGCAGCGATATCCGCAACACACCGGATATTGTTTATCCCACCGGATATGAGCAGCGTTATATGCCTGCCGATAATCCAAACACCTGGCGGGGCGTGTACGTGGAGGACCTGGAAGTAATACTGCCCAAACAGTTTGCCAAACGGGAACAGTCGGGTAAGCGCGTAAGCTTTGGCGCTACGCATATGATCATTGACAACAATGGTTTAACCGGCTCTTTCTTTGCCAATAACATATTACCGGATGGCACCGCCTCCGGATGGAAGTTCACCGTAGATCATTTTAATATAGACCTGGAAGCCAACCACCTGGTAGGCGCGGGCTTCAGCGGCATGGTGGGCCTGCCGGTAGCCAAAGATCCCTTAGGTTATACCGCTGTTATTACGGCAGATAATGAATACATCCTGAAGCTAAGCACTATCAATGAGCTAAGCTTTAATGTATGGCAGGCTAAGTGCGTGCTGGAGCCAAACTCCTGGGTGCAGCTGAAGCTGGCCGACGGGCGTTTTCAGCCGGAAGCCATGCTGCACGGCAGTTTGGGCATCTCTGCCACTACCAAGGGAGATGATGGTAAACCTCTTGCCACTTTTAAAGGCATTATATTCAAAGACCTGCATCTTGAAACCAACCCGCCTTATTTAACTACCTCTTATTTCGGTTATAAGAATACGAACACGGTTTCCAACTTCCCGGTATCTATTAATGAAATATCGCTCCGTGCGCAGGATGGGGAAGCCACGCTTACCTTCGGCATCCGCCTGAACCTGATGGAAGGGAACTTTGGCGGCGATACCAAAATAGGATTGGTAGGCAAGTTCAATGAAGCGGAAGGCATACAAACCTGGAAATTCCAAAAGCTGAAGCTGGAAGAAATTGGCATTAACGCCAAAATCGGCGGTTCGCTGAAAATTAACGGCCGCATTAAGTTCTATGATGATGATCCTGTTTATGGCAATGCCGTAAGCGGCATGGTGGCAGCGGATTTCATGGATGATAAGATAAAGATTGAAGCGCGCGCCATGTTTGGCTGTAAGGATTTCCGCTACTGGTACGTGGATGCAAAAGCCGATCTGGGCCTGGGTATTCCGCTGGTGCCGCCCATTAACATACAGGGCTTTGGCGGCGGCGCTTACTACCGCATGAAAAAACAGGGCTCGGATATGCTGGCCTCTCCTACCGGTGTAAATTATGTGCCGGATGAAAATACTGGCCTGGGTATTAAAGCTGCCGTATTGTTCAGCATTGTGAAAAAGCAGGTAGTGAACGGCGAAGTATCTTTTGAAGTAGCCTTTAACAAAAGCGGAGGCATTAACTTCATTGGCTTCTACGGTTACGCCAAGATCTTAGGCGTACTGCCCAATGTAGCAGGCAACATGGGCGATCAGATGAGTAAGGCCTTCAGCAAAATGGAAGCCGCGGAACAAAAGGCGGTGAGCAAGCTGGGAGGCTTAGGTGAAAAGCTGCAGGGCCTCAAAGTATCCAACCCGTCTGCCGCAGCAGAAAGCCTGAGCGGTGATGATTTCAAGACCGGCGAAAGCGGCCTCTCTGCCTATGTAGGCATTCAATATGACTTTACTCAATCTACTTTCCACGCCAACTTTGATGTGTACCTGAATGTAGCCGGTGGTTTGCTTACCGGTACTGCCAGCGGCAACCGCGCCGGATGGGCGGTGATACATATTGCGCCGGGTGAATGGTACTTCCATATGGGTACCCCCACCAATCGTTTAGGCGTTAAGTTTGCCCTGGGCAGCATAGCAATTAAAACAGGCGCCTACATCATGGTGGGCGATAAAATACCCGGCTCTCCCCCGCCCCCGCAGGAAGTTGCGGACATCTTAGGTGTGGATATGGAGGAGCTGGATTACATGCGCGACCTGAATGCACTGGGCGATGGACGCGGGTTTGCCTTTGGCGCCAACCTCTCCGTAGAAACCGGCGACCTCACTTTCCTGATCCTGTACGCCAACTTTAAATGCGGTGTAGGGTTTGATATTATGCTGAAAGATTACGGCGATGCACACTGCGCCGGTAAAACAGAAAAAATTGGTATTGACGGATGGTATGCTAACGGACAAGCCTATGTGTATTTGCAGGGTGAGGTAGGCGTAAAAGTGAACCTGGCATTTATTAAAGGGCGCTTCCCCATTATATCGGGCGCAGCCGCCGTGCTTATGCAGGCCAAGCTGCCCAATCCCACATGGTTAAAGGGTTACATGGCCGTGAAGTTTGAGATCCTGGGCGGTTTGGTAAGCGGTAACATGCGCATGAAAGTAACTATTGGCGATGAATGTGAAATTGTAACCGGCAGCAGCAGTCCTATTGATGTGAAGATGATAGCAGATGTTACGCCTGCAGACAATACCGCGGATGTAGATGTTTTTGCCGCACCGCAGGCAGCGTTTAACATGCGCGTTGGACAGCCGTTTGATGTGGAGGATGATAAAGGCACCAAAACCTATCGTACCAAGCTGGAAACCTTTACCGTAACGGATAACGGGCAGCCGGTACCCGGCAGAATTGAATGGAACGCCAACAATGACGTAGCCACTTATTATTCCAAAGAAGTATTACCTACCAAACATACCTTAAAGGCCACGGTGAAAGTGATCTTTGAAGAATTGCAGAACGGCAGCTGGCAAACGCTGTATATGAACGGGCAGCAAAGCACGGAAGAAAAGGTGGTGACCTTTACCACCGGCACTGCGCCTGACTTTATACCGCTTACCAACATTGCCCACTGTTACCCGGTAATAGACCAGCGCAATATGTTCCGCGATGAGCTGAACCGCGGTTACATAGTACTGCAGCGCGGCCAGAGCTACCTGTTTGATGCGCGCTGGAAATACCAGCTGCAGTTTGCTACCAACGGGGCTGTATTTGCCACACAGGCTATGCAATACGACAGCGTGAACCAGCGCATAGACTTCCCCATGCCGGCCATACAACCCAGTACAGATTATACCTATGATGTAGTGGCCATTCCTCCTGGAGGCGATGCTTCCAAAGATGCGATCGTAAGCTATGCCAAGCAGGATAACGGTGAAGACGGCGACTATACCGTGAAAGCAAATAAATCCAATGCAGTAAGCCGGGGCGATGTAACCAAATCGCTGCTGGGCTATGGCTTCCATACCAGCCGTTATAACACCTTTGCAGCCAAGCTGAATGCCATGCCGCTGAAACGGGGTATTGCCAGCATTGTAACCTTTGAGGTATTAAGTCTGCAGGCCGAAGTGGGCAACTACGAGCTGTTTGATGTACCGGAGCTGCAGGGTACTGCCTTTACGGGTTATACACCGCTGATCAATGTAAGCGCCATTACAGATGATGCTTATTTCAGGGAAGATGTGAACCCGCTGTTATACCGTAACTACCCGATAGAGCAGGAAATATTCATTACCCACCGTAACCCGGACGACCTGGGACTGGTGCCCACTAAGGCAATGACCCTGATGAGCGATTACCTGGCCAGCATTACCAGCAAACAGCCATTGCCATCAGAGCTGGCCGTGCGCCTGCCCTACGTGTATGACCTGCCGTTAGTGTACCGCGAGGACCTGGATGATATACAGTACCAGGTGGTGAACAAATACCTGGATACGCCGCTGCAAAGCAAGTACCTGTATATGATCAATGGTTATTACCCGCTGATACGTAATGGTAAGTACAAGGTAGCCTACCAGTATATGCTGCCGGGTGGTATTAAAGGCACGTCAGTTACCTATGAATACTCGAAAACCTATTAAAAACCTGTGATAAAGATATATGCGCGCTAAGATCATCCTTCGTCTTGTACTGTTCTTCCTGTTGCTCACAGGCAGCCTCTCCGCCCAGCGGAAAGATACGGCCCGTATACAGGTAATGGCAAGGGCACAGCAGCACAGCGTATTACTGCGCTGGGCAGTTACCAAAGCCAGCGCCTGGAAGCTGTGCAACCAGTACGGTTTTGAGCTGTGGCGTTTTACCGTGCTGCGTGATGGCAAGGTGCTGTCCAAGCCGGAATCACAGCTACTGAATACACAGCCCATCAAACCACAGCCGCTGCTGGCCTGGCAGGAGATCTGCAAAAAAGATAACTATGCCGTGATCATTGCACAGGCCATTTATGGAAAAGACTTTGAAGTAAGTGGTGGTGGCAACAATGGCATTGCACAGCTCATCAATCAGTCGCAGGAGCTGGACCAACGTTTTGCATTATCATTATACGCAGCAGATAATAGTTTTGAAGCCGCTAAAATGGCCGGATGGGCTTATGAGGATAATACCGTAAAGCCCAATGAAAAATACCTGTACCGTGTGCGTTCACTGGCGCCTGCCGGCCGCATGCGCATTGATTCTTCCGGCGCATTCATTGGCCTGGCCGACCGGAAGGAGCTGCCAAAACCCGCTAACATAGGCGCTGTGTTTGGCGATAAGAATGTGATCCTGAGCTGGGATTACAGCCTGCTGAAACATTATTACAACTCCTGGTTTATAGAGCGCTCTAAAGACGGTGTGAACTACGAACGCGCCTCTTCCCTGCCGGTGACCAATTTCAACGGCAAAGAAAAAAAGCCTTCGCCGCGCATGTATTTCATTGACTCGCTGCAGGATAATAATACCGTGTACCGTTACCGTGTGCGGGGCGTATCGCCCTTTGGCGAGCCCGGCCCGCCCTCTGATCCCGTAACAGGCAAGGGTAAACATTTGCTGGTGTACACGCCCAACATCCGCAGCAATGCTGTTAATGAAAAAGGCGTGCTGGAGCTGGGCTGGGAATTTGAAACCGCAGGTAATAAGCTCATTAAAGGTTTTACACTAAACCAGGCCGAGAAGGCCGACGGACCTTATAAAACCGTGATGAGCAATATTACGCCGGACCAACGTACACTCCTATACGATCACCTGGAGCCCAGCAATTATTTTACCATTACAGCCGTAGCATTGGAAGGCGAATCCTCCACCTCTTTCCCGGTGCTGGTGCAGCCGGTGGATTCTATACCGCCCGCAGCGCCAACAGGCCTCACCGGTACTATAGACAGTAACGGCGTGGTAAAGCTTTCCTGGGCCGCCAATACTGAAAAAGACATTTTAGGTTATAAAGTATTCCGCGCCAACATGGCCGGCGAGGAAGCCGCATCGCTGGTAGATTCTGTGTGGAGGCGCAATACCTTCCGCGATTCTGTAGGCATTCAATCCCTTAACAGTAAAGTGTATTACCAGGTAAGGGCGCTGGATAAACGATATAACCAGTCGGATTTCTCTGCGGTGTTTGAGCTTAAGAAACCGGATGTGATACCGCCTACCTCTCCTGTGCTTACCGGTTATAAGGTAGCGAAGGATATCGTATACCTGTCCTGGATCCCCAGTACAGATGCGGATGTGGCGCAGCAGCTGTTATACCGCAAAACCGTAACAGCTGCCAATACCAGCTGGGAAGCCATACAGAAGCTGACGCCGCCCGTTAACAACTTTGCAGATAATACCGTAACACCCGGCGTTACCTATGCTTACCTGTTGCTGGCTAAAGACAGCAGCGGGCTGGAATCCAAGCCCATGCAGCCGCTAACGGTAAGCGTTCCATACAATCCTTCCAAAGGCATGGTACGCTCTTTCAATGCACAGGTGAACCGGCAGGAGCGTTACATAGAGCTGTTCTGGAAAGATGACCTGGCCGATGTGGTGGAATACCAGCTGTATAAAGGAGAAAAAGGCCAGCCTGTTACGCTGTGGAAAGTGCTGAAACCAGGCACCAACCGCATTGTGGATAACCAGCCCAGGGTAAATACCGAATACCAGTATAGCATACGGGCGGTATTAAACAGCGGGGCAACCGGCAGCTCAAAACTGATCAATGTACAATATTAAGCACCCCTGCGAACGGTGCATTTGCGATAAATATTACCGGCTGCAGCCAGGCGTAATTGCCGGCCGCTGCTGGTCCCTCATAAAATTAAATTGTAACGGATGAAAAAAATTATACCCCTGTTTTTTTTCATTTTAATGTATACGGTAGCCCGTGGCCAGCAATATGAAGTGGCTATGGACCTTTCCGTTTATTATAACGGTAATGCGGATAAGGCAGATTGCAGCAGCCGGTTTGAGATCACTGCCTATTACAGTGACGGTACCAATGTAAGAGTATGGACCGAATCGCTGGATGGGTTACGTGAGAATGAGGTAAGAACCTATCCTACTAAAACCTTTACGTTTGCCAATACCAAACGGCTGGTACGTTTTCATATTTTCGGCAGAAGAAGCTGGGACCGCGGTTTTCCGGCCGGTTGTAAAAGGAATGATGTAGAAGCTTCGCAGGATATATATGTATCGCCTTCGCAGCCCTGTTTTACCTATCATAACGGTAATTTCATTCCCAGGTACACCGGCGATATGAACATCCGCATCTATCCAAGAGCAGTTAATATAACGCCCACAACTGCTACGCTGCCGGATGCAACAACGGTTACCTTAACAGCTACCAATGGTTTCCCGAACAGCACTTACCAATGGCAGTACCGTACTACCTCTACAGGCTGGAACAATTTCCCTTCCAATTTCCCTATGCAGCGTACCATTACCTTCTCCGGTAATGACCTGCCGAATAACTTTTTCCTGGGTGCTATTGAACGCAGGGAAAATATACTGGTGCGCGTGTACTATCCTTGCGGCACTACGGAAAGCAATACCGTGACGCTTACCCCCAGGTTTGTTGCACCTACGATATTATCGGTAACACCGATACCGCCTACCTGTTATGGTGATCAGAACGGCAGCTTTATAGTAAGGTTCAGCCGCCCATTAAGGCCGCGTGAAGGCCTGGTAATGCAGCTGGACAAACAGGAAATAGCCGCCGGTAACCCGGCCGCCTTTATTGACGACCGGCAGATAACCATGGATGGCAACAACAGCTATCAATGGACACCCTCTGACCGGGGGGCGCGTAAATACCGCATCCTGCTGCGCGGCAGCTACCCTACTGATATTGCCAATCCAGTACCTATTTATACCGGCGCCGCCCAGCACAGGGCCAATTTTGAGATCGTGCAGCCCGGGCCCATTACCTTCAGCAGCAGTAAACAAAACGATGTAAGGTGCCACAGCGGCGCCGATGGGGCCATTAACATTACCACCAGCGGCGGTAACGGCGGCAATATCCTTTACTATAAAAATGCGGCAGACGGTATTACCCGGCAGGTATCCATTGGCAACGTTACAGCCTATACGCTGGGCGGCTTAAATGCCGGCACTTACAGCCTGTGGCTGCGGGATAGTAAAGGCTGTATGCCAAAAGATGCCAGTAACAATGAAATTACCCGTACAGAAACTATTACGGAACCGGCAGCCAGCCTGGTGATAGATGCAGCCACCCCTACTGATCCCAAAGCCTTTGGCTATTCAGACGGCAGCGTTGTGGTACGTATTAAAGGCGGCACGCCTAATGTGGATGGGTCCTATAATGTTACCTGGACCAATGCAAGCGGCGCCGTGTTTCCGCAGACCGGCATTGTGGGCAGCGGCGTATATACCACTACCTTGGAAAATGTACCGGACGGCATCTATACCCTCAGGGTAACGGACGCCAACCATGCCTCTGCAGGCAGCGGCAGTGAGCAGGGCTGTATTGTTACAGCCACCTATCCGCTTACACAACCGCCTTTGCTGGAAGTTACGCCTACTATTACAGACAGTATCAATTGCCATGGCGACGGCAATGGCATCCTGAGCGCATTAGCCACAGGTGGTAAGCGAATGAGCGCAGCGCCTTTTTATACCTATGAATGGTATCAGCTGGTGGGCGGTACGCTTACGCCCCTGGGCCAAACCGGCACACAAGCCAATGGTTTAACCGCCGGCCAGTACCAGGTAAAAGTGACAGATGCAAACAATATAGAGAAACTGTCGGATGTGATAAACCTGATCGATCCTGATTCGCTGAAAATACAATTCACCACTACCCCTGTAAGCTGTTACAGCGGCAGTAACGGTGTCTTAACCACTGTGGTAACAGGCGGCACACCGGCTTACCAGTATAACTGGAGCAACAGCGCACAGTCTGCAGATATTTATGCGCTTCCAACAGGCACGTATACACTCCGTATAAAAGATTATCATGGCTGTGAGCTTACAGATGTAGCTTATGTGCCACAACCTGCAGAGCCATTACAGATCGTAACGCCCACCCTCATTTATCCCAAAGCATTCGGGTATACGGATGGCAGCATAAAAGTGCTGCTGAAAGGCGGTACTGCCTTAGCCGGCGGCGCATATAATGTAACCTGGCAAAAGCCCGATGGCACTGTATTAACCAGCCATTACGGCCAGCTGGTGAACGGCGTTTATGAAGATTCGCTGGCCAATATAGGCGCAGGCGATTATAATATTACCGTAACGGATGCCAACTACACCGGCCCTGATCCTAATATGCAAAGCTGTATTGTAACAGCCGGATTTACCCTCGAAGAGCCTCCGGCGCTGGTGGTGAACATTGCTGAAAAACATTACGTTTCCTGTAAAGGCGATATGGACGGCGTGTTGTTTGCAACCGCCAGCGGCGGCGTACCCATTTCCGGCCCGCTGCCTTACCAGTTTGAATGGTATAAGGCCGATAACAGCGGCGCATATAACCCCATCGGGGAAACGAATGATACCGCGCACTGGCTGAACACCGGCATTTATAAAGTGATCATTACAGACTGGAATGGTATTACCAAAGAATCAGATACTTTTCACCTGGTAGAGCCGGAGCTGTTGCAGGTGGCGCTCACTACCCGCAACGTAAGCTGTAACGGCGGTAATGATGGTTTTATAAAATCAACTGTTACCGGCGGCACCCTGCCCTACGCCTGGGTATGGAGCAATAGTGATGCTACGCAGGATATCCTGGATCAGCCGGCCGGCCATTACACCCTGTTACTGACAGATGGCCATGGCTGTGAGCAGCAGCCGGATACGGTTATTACACAACCGGCAGCGCCGCTGGCCGTGGTAAATGTTACTACCATCGACCCTAAGGCCTATACGTATACGGACGGCAGCATCAGCATTACGCTGAATGGCGGCACACCCGCTGCAGACGGCTCTTACAGCGTACAATGGCTGAACAGCAATAACCAGGTATTAAGCACCCATACAGAGCAGGTACAGCCCGGCCAGTACACCACTACCTTACAGAATGTTGGCGACGGCACTTATACCTTACAGGTAAAAGATGCGCAGTTCAGCATTTGCACCAATAACAGCACCAGCGGCTGCTATGTATCTGTAGCCAATACTTTGCATGAGCCGCCCTTATTAAAAGCCAGCATTGCGGAACACCGTTATGTAGCCTGTAAAGGCGACAGCGACGGAGAGCTGGTAGCGCATGCTACCGGCGGCATCCCGTTCAGCAGCGGCCTGCCTTACGCCTACCGTTGGTTTAAGGTAGTGAATGGCAGCTTACAGCCTGTTCCGCAAACAGACAGCATTATAACAGGCATGCCTAGTGGAAAATACCTGGTGCAGGTAACGGACTACAATAACATTACCCGCAGCTCAGATACTTTTCATTTAACGGAGCCGGATAAATTAACCGTAGCGCTGAATGCAACCGCAGTAAGCTGCGCTTCCGGGCAGGATGGCAGCATCACGGCGCTGGTAAGCGGCGGTACGGCCCCCTTCCATTATGAATGGACCACCGGCGATACCACCAGCACCCTTCACAGCTTAACAGAAGGCGCTTACCTCCTGTTTGTGAAAGACGGCCATAACTGTGAAACGCAGAACAACGTAGACATTTTTATACCCGGCGGTATTACCATAGATGCAGATATTAAAGCGCCTACCTGCCATAGCGACTGTGACGGTTATATTAAAACCACCATCAGCGGCGGCGTAGCCCCTTACCGCTACCAGTGGAGCACGGGCCAAACCGGCACTGCGCTGGATAAGCTGTGCGCCGGCAAATACACCCTTACCATTACAGATGCCAACAACTGTAAACGCATACAAACCTTTAACCTGGGCGATCCTGCACCGCTGCAGGTACAGCTGGGACCTGATAAAACTTTGTGTAATGATCAGACCTGGCTGGTAAATGCTGCTATTGCAGACCCACAGGCTAAGTATGTATGGGGCGGCAACCCTGCGCTGCAGGCCCTTACACCGCAGGTTACGCTGAGCCAAACCGGTCAGTACTGGGTGAACGTTACAGACAGCAAAGGTTGCAAAGGCTCAGATACCATTAACATACAGCAGAATAAGGTAGCCATCTCCGCCGAGTTTGTGGCGGCTACGCAGATCTTCCAGAATGAGGATGTTTCTTTTGTGAACATCAGCAACCCGCTGCCGGAAAAAATTGAATGGGTGATACCCGCTAACCGGAATATTACGGTAGTACAAAATACACCGCTGCTGGCAGAGCTGCGCTTTGCGGATACCGGCGTGTACAGGATCCAGCTGCGTACCCGTGTGGGAGATTGTGAAAAATTGTTCAGCAAGGATATTGCTGTGCTGGAAAAACAAACCTTCACGCAACCCGGCGGCGCAGCAGAACCTTTCATTAAAACCTTTGAAATACTGCCGAATCCCAATACGGGACAGTTCAATGTGCGCATTGCGCTGGACAAGGCATCGGACATACGTTTACGCCTGTTTAACATTATCAGCAACCAGCTGGTGAACGACCGGAAGGAAAGTGCGGCCGTACAGTTCAACGTGGGTTACCAGCTGAACATCACCGCAGGTACTTACCTGCTGCTGCTGGAAACGCCTATGGGTAATGCGATCAGGAAGATCATCATCAGTCAATAATCATTAAATAAGATACGGTGACAGCTACACGTTTTATTCAAATAGCAGTCAGCATACTACTACTGTTCGTTCTGTGCC
>NZ_DATCRF010000788.1:0-2376 GCF_036569125.1 Chitinophaga sp.
CCGCCATCACCAGGAAACCGAAGGGCTGATAGGCTTTTTTGTAAACACGCTGGCCCTGCGTACCGACTTAAGCGGTAACCCGGCTTTCCGGGAGCTGCTGCTGCGGGTACGGGAAACTACCTTATCCGGTTATGACCACCAGGGTGTACCCTTCAGCAAGATAGTGGAAACCGTTATGCAGGACCGGGATATGAGCCGCAGTCCTGTGTTTCAGGTGATGTTTGCCATGCAGCAGGAAGGAGGCCCGATGGAGCTGGAAGGCTTATAAGTATTGCCGGAACCGGCCGGCAGCGAGCGGGTAAAGTTTGAGCTCACGCTAACGGTTACAGACCGGGACAATGGTTTAGTGTGTTACCTGTCGTATAACCGTTCATTATATGAGCCCGCTACCATGCAGCGTATGCTGGGCCACTATGAGCAGCTGTTGTCATCCATTGTCAGCGATCCGGAAACACAGATAGCTGATCTGCAAATACTGGATGAGCAGGAAACACATTTACTGCTGGATGAATTTAGCGGCGCGGAAGCAGACTATCCACGCAACAAAACCATCGCAGACCTGCTGGAAGCGCAGGCCCTGCGTACGCCTGAAGGCATAGCCGTGGTGTGCGGCACTGAGCAGATCAATTATAAAACATTGCGTGAGCGCAGTAACCGGCTGGCACATTACCTGCGCACCTGGGGCGTGGTTGAAGACAGCCTGGTATGCATTTGCATGAACCGTTCCATAGATATGATCATAGGGATCACGGGCATCCTGAAAGCAGGCGGCGCTTATGTGCCCATTGATCCGGATTATCCGCAGGAACGGATCAGCTATTTATTAAACGATACCACAGCAGGCATAGTAATAAGTGAAACCGGTCTTAAAGAAATTATTCCGGCAGATTATACCGGGCAGGTATTGCTGCTGGATGCGCTGTCAGATGTACTGGAACAGCAGCCGCTAAGCGCCCCTGTTACCGCATTGCAGCCGCATCACCTGGCTTATGTGATCTACACCTCCGGCTCTACCGGCAAGCCCAAAGGAGTGATGGTAGAACATAGGAACGTGCTGAACCTGCTCAATGGTTTCCAGCTGTTAGCGCCTCCTGAAAAGGATGGAGCCGGCTTAACACTTTGCCCCTTTATTTTCGACGTTTCTGTATGGGAGCTTTTTATTAATCTCTGTTTTGGTAACGCCTTACATGTGCTAGGCCAGGAACATGCGCTGGATCCTGCTTTTATAGCACAGTATCTCATAAAACAACAGATAACAACCGCATATCTTCCGCCAACCATCCTGGCCGCAGTGGCCGATTTTTTTGAAACATCCGGCAAAGAGATCTTCTTAAAACGATTGCTGGTAGGGGTATTGCCTATCCGGCAGGCAGTGCTGCAGCGCTTCTGCAACCGGGCGCCTGATCTCAGGATCATTAACGGTTACGGTCCTACGGAAACAACCATATGCGGCACATTCTTCCCTTTCATTAAGGCGGATGCTCCAGACCAGAATGTTCCCATCGGAAAACCGGTCGCCAATAATAAAGTTTATATCCTGGATGCAGGGAAACACCCGGTTCCCCTTGGGGTGGCGGGAGAGATCTGCATAGCGGGTGAAGGTGTTGGAAGAGGGTACTGGAATAATGCAGCGCTCAGCAATCAGCAATTCATTCAGGATCCTTTTTCCGCTGATAATAATGCACGGCTTTATTGCACAGGGGATAAGGGTAAATGGCTGCCCGGCGGTAATATCATGTACCTGGGCCGTTTGGATGATCAGCTGAAAATAAGAGGATACCGTATAGAGCCCGGTGAAATAGAAAGTGTGGTGCAGCAAAGCGGCCTGGTTGATCAATGTATGGTATTAACCCGGGAAGCACCGGGCGAAGAGAAAGCCCTGGTAGCATTTGTGACCCCTGAGGAAAACTTTAACCGGAAGGAAATGGTGCGTTACCTGCAAAACAGGTTGCCGGCATACATGATACCGGGTTTGTGGGTGGCATTACCGGAATTTCCGTTAACACCAAATGGGAAGATCGATAAACGCGCGCTGCTGGCAACCTCCGCAAACGACCTGTTAACCGGCGCCAATACTGCGCCCAGGAATGAAACAGAGGAGGTGTTGGCAGAAATATGGAAAGAGCTGCTGCATATAGGCGCAGTAAGTGTATATGATAATTTCTTTGCACTGGGCGGGCATTCTTTGCTGGGAATGCAACTGATGGCTGCCCTGAAAAAAAGGTTCCGGCTGGAGGTACCGCTGAAAATGATCTTCCGGCTTCCCTGCATAGCTGATCTGGCAGAGTATATCCAGCTTATGCAGCCGAACACAGATAAAGAGCCGGAAAATATCCCTTACAAGGTCTTTGAGCTATGAGCATGATACCAATAGAT
>NZ_DATCRF010000789.1:0-5848 GCF_036569125.1 Chitinophaga sp.
GTCCTAACAGCACCGTGAAGTTATGCAAGCCCGCTACTTTGCTATAAGACAATGTGTTTTCCAGGTTCCAGTCGAAACGCTGGTTGTTGCTGCGCAGGAAAGAAGTACGGGTGGTGTTGGTGGAGGAGTTGAGGTAGTAAATAGGTGTAAAGGTCTCATCGCCCCAGAAACCTATTTTGGTACCTACTGTGGAACGCAGGCGCAGGCCTTTAATGGGCTGCACTTCTATATACGCGTTACCTACTATGTTATGTGCCCAGGAGTAGTTGCCCAAACGGGTTTGGATATATGCCTGGGGGTTAGTAAGCTCCTGGCCTACCTGGCCGGAAATACCATACGGGCGGCCGCTGGCATCTTTTACCACACCCAGGTTCAGGTAAGGCTGTGCTGCTGCAACAGCAGGATCCGTTACTACCAGCGGTGTAATAGGATCCATGTTGATGGCAGAGCTTAAAGGACCGCCGAACTCATTGTTGGTGTTACCCAGGCCAATGGATTTTTCGTAGGAGTAACCTACGTTCTGCCCAACAGTTACCCACTGTGATAATTTATGTGTAGAGTTCAGGCGCAGGTTCACACGCTGGTATTTGGAAATATCAGTAGCTACAATACCATCCTGTTTCAGGTAACCTACGGAGCTGTAAAAGGTAGATTTTTCGCTGCCGCCGCTTACGCTGATCTCGTGGCTCTGGCGGGCGGCGCTGTTGTTAAAGATCACATCCTGCCAGTCGGTACCGGCGCCAAAAGATGCCGGGTTGGCAAAGGGTGCGGCCTTACCTGCATTTACAGCTGCCTCATTACGCAGGGTAGCGTATTCGGTAGCATTCAGCATATGCAGCTTTTTAGCAGGTGCAGAGGTGCCATAATAACCGTTATAGCTCACCTGCGTATTACCGGCCTTACCTTTTTTAGTGGTGATGAGTATAACGCCGGCGGCTGCACGCGCACCGTAAATAGCCTGGGAAGCAGCATCTTTCAACACTTCCATGGATTCTATATCGTGCGGGTTCAGGTAGCTGATGCCGCCGTTATCTACTACTACCCCATCTACTACCCACAACGGGTTACTGTTATTAAAGGAGGTAACGCCGCGTACACGTACGCTGGCGCTGGAGCCGGGCTGGCCGCTGCTGGCTGCAATGGTAACACCGGAGGTGCGGCCCTGCAGGGTTTGTTCCAGGCGGGTTACCGGCTGGTTCTCAATATCAGCAGCTTTTACGCTGGAGATAGCGCCGGTTACCACGCTTTTCTTTTGTACGCCGTAACCTACTACTACGGTTTCCGTTAAAGCGGTTTGTGAAACCTGCAGCTGCACATTCTGTGTACCGGCAACAGCAGGGAAAGTATGCTGGTTGTAACCTACAAAGGATACCAGCAGCTCGCTGTTGCGGGGTGCGCGGATGTTGTACCTGCCCTCGCCATCGGTAGCAGTACCGGTGTTGGTACCTTTAACGCGGATGGTGGCGCCGGGTATAGGCTGGCCTTTTTCGTCGGTTACGCGGCCACTGATGCTAACGGTGGTATCCTGCTGCATTTTAGCCGCAGGGCGTGCCTGTATAATAATACGTGAGCCATCAATACTATAGAACATAGCCTGATCGCGCAGGCATTCGTCCAGCACCTCTTTCACCGTGGCATTTTTTACCGATACGGTTACAGGCTTAGTGCGTGAAAGCATGTTCTCATCATACACTATGGACATACCCGCCTGACGGGATACTTCTTTCAGCACCTTTTTCAGCGATGCGTTCTTTTCTGAAAGTGTGATCTGCTGGGACACTGCTTTTGCGCTTATCTGCAAGCAGGCTGCCAGCATTAAAAAGGCAGTCAGTTTCATAACGCAGAGCATTTTACGGGCCAGCAGGCTTTTTGCTGTAATACCATGGTCCGTGATTTGATTTTGGTATTGCTTTTCAATAGCATGAGCATGCTCACACCAGGTAGGTAGCTTCCGGGTAGCGGAAGCTTTACCACTAAAGTTTAAATACATACTTTTGTAGTGTTTGGGAATGACCAGATAATAGTTCTTAACGGGACTAATTGTTTCTTTGGGAACCCAGACGTTCTGCCGGGGGTGTTGCGAGCACTTCCGGCTTTTTTTCATAGGTGTTGCCCCCCTTGTGCATGTTAGCTTGTTTCAGGCTTCATAACGTTATTCATGTTTACGATCAGTTTTAATAATTCATACCCGGCCGCACGTGGTAGCGGCCAGGTATGAATTGATGACGTGGTTTACTCTGCTGTAACCGTCAGCCGCCGCCCTTCCAGGCTAAATTTTGCGCCATTCGCTTCCAGCATATGCAATATTTCAGATAAAGGCAGACTTCTGCTGATACGGCCTCCAAAAAGGCGGCTGCTATTTTCATTGCCATAGGCCACATCCACATCATACCAGCGGGCCACCTGGCGCATGATCACATTCATGCCGGCATTGTCAAACTCAAAAAAGCCTGTTTTCCAGGCAATGGTCTGATCTATATCTGCCGGGCGTACGAACATTTGGCCGGTGGTATATTCCAGTACCGACTGCTGTCCGGGTTTCAATAGCTGCTGGCGCTCACCGCGCTGTACGCGTACGGCGCCTTCCAGTAATGTTGTATTCAGGCTTTGCTCGTCAGGATAGGCCATAATGTCAAAACGGGTTCCCAATACCTGTATATGTGTATTATTAACATCTACGATAAATGGCCGATCTGCGTTATGCGCTATTTCAAAATATCCCTGTCCCTGCAGCTCCACTACCCTTTCCTTACCGGTAAAGGCGGTTGGATATTTCAGGCGGGAGGCGGCATTCAGCCATACATGGCTGCCATCCGGCAATACAATATTAAACTGGCCGCCGCGTGGCACTACCAGTGTATTATAACCAATAGCCTCACCTTTGCCCTTAGCGGCATATTCCAGCCGGCCGTTGCGCTGCTGTACGGTGGTTTTACCCTGCTGCAGCACCTGGTTGCCGGCGCTGTCCAGCTCCACCGTAGTGCCATCTGCCAGCGTAAGCACGGCTTTATTGGTGCCCGGCGCCACATCACTGCCAATTACACTTTTCTTACTCAGCGCCATGTTTGAGGCAATATTATGCGACTTATCTGTTTTATAGAACCAGTATACGCTGCCGGCCAGTAATAACATTAATACAGAGGCTACAGCTGCCCAGCGCCAGGGGTGGCGTAAAGGCACTATTTTATTACGGCTGATGTTCTGCAGCAAACGGGCTTCTATCCGGTCGCTTACAGCGGCAGGTACTTCATGGGGCTCATTAATAACCTGTTCAAACTCCTGCTGCAGCCTGGCTAACAGGGGACGGTGCGCGTCTGAAGACTTCAGCCAGTTGTACAGCGCTGCTGCTTCTTCGGGCGTACAGCTACCTTCCAGGTAGCGTTGTAACAGTTGTTCGTAGTGGCCTTTGGTTTCAGACATAAGTGGAATAACAGATACTGTTTGACACAGGTATCCAAGGTATATATATCCGAAAACCGGGTGTTAGGGTACCCCTTCCTGAAAAAAAAGTTAAAATATATTTTGCGCGAGGTATAAAAGAGTGATTACCAGGCCCTGGCGGTAAATATAATTATGAATGGCCCGCATGCTTAATACCATATGTTTTTTTACTGCATTACGGGAAATGCCCAGGATGGCCGCTGCCTCATCATAGCTCTTACCTTCCTGACGGCACAGGCGGAACACATGCAGGCGCTGGGGGGTTAAACGGCCCAGGGCTTCCTGGAATAAACGGTTATACTCTTTTTCATTTACCATTTGTTCCGGTCCGTTACCCTGGAACTGCAGGTGTTCCAATACTTTTTCCTGCAGCACCTCATCATAGGCCAGCTTTTTCAGGGTTTTAAAAGCATGGTTGCGGGCAATGCGGTACAGGTAGCCGGTAAAGGGCAGGGCGGGATCAATACGGTGCCTGATCTCCCATACTTTCAGGAATACATCATGCACCAGGTCCTCTGCAAGCGAAGGTATTTTGCAGATGCGCAACAGGTAAGTATACAGCGCAGAATGGTACTGCCGGTAAATGCTCGTGAAAGCCGACTCATCCCCTTCAATCATCCGTGCTATCAAACCCTCTCCGGATGGTATGCTGTCCATGTGTTTGTACATTTAAGAAACCCTCACGCCGTAAATTAAATAAAACAGGCAAATGTACCAATTGGCGCTGAATTGGCGGTGCAGAACGGATCTTATATAATCAGGCTGCTTAAGCCGTTACGGGCCAGCGTAGCCACTACTATGGTGTATAGTATCAATACAATAGTAACAAAAACCACTACGCTGCTGAACCAGCGGCGTACGCCCGTGCGGGTAGCCCAGGCCAGGCTGATCACAGAAGCCAGCAGGGTTACTGCCAGCAAAGTGCCCATAACGGCTAAGAAATAATGAATAATGAACGCGTTCACCACATCCGCATACGGATACCATGGGAACAGCGCTGCAAAAAATGCCAGCGCAAATAAAGCAATGCTCACAATACTGATCATGGTATACCAGGAGCGGTAGCTGCGGCTGTTGATCATTAGCAGTGCGCTCATACCTAACAGCAGCAGGGTAATGCCAACAGGTATGATAGTGAAGGTGATGGAGATACCTCTATGATCTGTAACCCCATTCAGGTGCAGCCTGCTTTCCACAATCCCATCCGTGCGGTAATATCTCCAAATGCCGGTACGTACACCCTGATCATACTGCCCTTGTACATTCAGCACGCCATCCCGGTCAAAGCCCTGGAAGGTGCCGTGGATCTTATTATCCTGGTAATGGGTAATGGAGTAAAAAGGCTTGCCCTCGCCATAATGCTGGATCTCCGTACGGTCAGGGCATTGTTTTATAAACCCGCTGATCAGGCTATCATCATGGTCAATAAGCAGGTACCCTTCCAGGGTGCGCTTATCTATATTCCATTTAAACTTTTTGCGGCCGTTCGCTGAATATTTCACTAATGTGTAGGTAACGCCGTTCCTGCGCACCTGCATTTCGCTTGTTTTGCCGTTGGGATATTTAGTGATCACTGTATCCTGCGCTGTAGCGGAGAATGCAAAACACAGCATACATATAATAAGGTAACAGGACCGCATAGGAATAGGCATAGGTTTAAACTCCCTTAAAGATAATATAAAAATTAAGGGCCCGTAATGTTACAGGCCCCTGGTTATAGGATTCAGCCATAGGGAGTTAATTATTTCCAGGGGTGTGAAACACTTCTTCCATGATAGTCCAGGTACTTTGGGTACCGGCTGCCCCGGGTAAGGGTAGCTGCGAGGGTGCGTTAAAGTTAGTGCCGGTGTATTCAAAGTAACTAAAAAGGATATACTTATCATCTATTTTCTGAAGATAGATAGAATAATTGTCAATGTTGCATGCTTTAATGGTTTTTAATACGCCGGGCCAGGCAGCGGCATGCAATTGTTTGTAATAAGCGACCTTTTCCGGCTTTAAGCCGGTAACCATGCCATAACGTTTTACAGGTTTTGCCGGATGGCAGGCAAAGAGGCACAGGGCCATCATAACGGGAAGTAGTTTCATCTGCATTAAATTTTAGTGGTTAATAAAAATGGGGAAAGCTCAACACCTGTAAAATGGATTATCCTGTAATAGTGATGGATTATTATAAGCAGCAAAAAGCCGCTGCGGTTGCAACGGCTTTTTAAAAAGGGAAACTTTGAGGTATTAAAAGCGGAACTGCTCTTATAGGATAGTTAAATAACTAATTATGCGCAGCGCCTTTGTCCAGCAGCTCTGCCAGCTTCTTTTCCAGCAGCTCGCCACGCAGGTTGCGGCCTACGATCTTACCGGCAGGGTCAATAAGGAAGTTGGTGGGCACGCCTCTTACACCGTACAAGCC
>NZ_DATCRF010000790.1:0-15659 GCF_036569125.1 Chitinophaga sp.
TAATAACAGTGACTACTATACGCTGTACCAGAAACCCGGCGGTGCACAGGATCCGGACCGGCAGTCCAACACCGGCCTTAATCATAACCAGTTCTGGAATGCACAGTCGGACTACACCACGCCCATGGGTAAAAAAGGTAAGTTTGAAGCGGGTGTAAAAGGTACTTTCCGGAAAATAGATAATGATTACACCGCCCTGCTGTTTAATTATGATACGGACCAGTTTGAGAAAAGCAACAGCCTTTCCAACACCTACTCCTACAAACAAAATATTTATGCTGGTTATGTAAATGTATCCAGCGCTATTGGTAACCTGGGCTACCAGGTAGGTGCCCGTATAGAGCAGGCCCAGTTAAAAGGATACTCTTACAGCCAGAATGCTGCGGTAGACAATCATTTCTTTAACGTATTTCCCAGTGTGTTCCTGAAGTACAATCTACCCAAGAACCAGGACCAGAGCCTGGTGTTCAACTACGCTACCCGCGTGGACCGGCCGGATTTTAATGACCTGCTGCCTTATATTAATAACTCCGATCCGCAGAACATACGCACCGGAAACCCGGATCTGCAGCCTTCGCTCACCCATAAGTTTGAAGTGAACTATTCGCAGTATTATCCTAAATCGCACGACTTCCTGAATACCGGTGTGTATTACTCACAGGCTAATGATGATATAGACCGCCTTAGCATACTGGACACCATTACCGGCATTACCACCACCAAACCCATGAACCTGGCCAAAGACCAGGACTGGGGTGGCAACTTTACCTACCAGCTGCACCTTTTCCGCTGGTGGGATGTGACCAGTAACCTGAACCTGGAATATAGCAAGCTTACAGGATCCGGCAGCTTCAGCACCCTTACCAATGAATACCTCACCTATGGTGTGAATGTAAACAGCACGCTTCGTTTGCCTTCTCACTTTAATGTACAGCTGCAGGGGCATTACCGCTCGCCACGCGTATCGCCGCAGGGCACTACCAAAGCTATGAACGGTATAGACCTGGGCCTGCGTAAGGAGCTTCTGAAGAATAATGCGCTGGCTATTTCCCTGAATATCTCCGACCTGTTAAATACCCAGCAATTCAGCAACCACTACGAAACCGATGCTTTTATACAGGACTATGAGCGCAAACGCACCACGCGTTTCATTCGCCTGAACCTGCGTTACCGCTTTGGGAAGATGGATCCGAATATGTTTAAGAAAAAGAAACAGGTTGAAGAAGAGCCCATCATTATGAATTAGGATCTTTTCCCCGAGAGCATAGGTACAAAAGAGAAGTTATCAAAGGTTTCCTGCTCATAATCATTATCGCCTGTTTTGGTGATGCGGATCATGCGCTGGATCTCGCTGCCGCCTACCGGCACCACCATCTTACCCCCGATCTTCATTTGCTGCAGCAGCTTGGGCGGTGTTTGCGGCGCCGCCGCAGTGATCAGTACCTTATCAAAAGGGGCAAAAGTGGGCAATCCTTCATAGCCATCCCCATAAAAGAAGCGGATGGTGGGGTAACGGGATTTAAAAGGGAATTGTTTTACCTGGTCAAACAGCTTTTTTTGCCGTTCTATGGTGAACAGGTTGGCCTTTAGCTCGCCTAATACGCAAGCCTGGTAGGCACTGCCCGTACCTATTTCAAGTATTTTTTCAAAAGGTTTTACTTCCAGCAATTGGGTCTGGTAGGCTACGGTGTAGGGCTGGGAAATGGTTTGCCCCTCGCCTATCGGGAATGCCCGGTCCTCATATGCAATGCCTTCAAACGCGGTGTCTAAGAAATAATGCCTGGGAATGTTGTTGATAGCCGCTAATACATTTTCGTCTGTGATGCCTTTCTGCCGAAGTGTGTCTACCAATTGTTTCCGCAATCCTTTTTGCTTGTAAGAATCGTCGTACCGCCTCATAGCCGCAAAATTAACCAAACCGGTCAATTTTCAATGGGGTGTGGATTACTTGTTTGAGCGGAAAGCCGAAAGCAGAAAGCATAAAGCTACTGCAGCGGAGTGTTTGGACTGCTTTTTGCTTTCCGCTTTCGGCTTTCCGCTTTTTTACTAACATTAGGAATGTCCACAGCAGGGGAAATACGTTTTTTCCTCTTTATATTTGGACCTCAAATAAAACAGGAACATGGATACTAATATCGAGAACAAGGTAAACCAGTGGTTGCAAGGCGGTTTTGATGCCGAAACCGTGGCCGCCGTTCAGCAACTGCAGCGCGGCAACCCCGATGAGCTGGCCGACGCTTTTTACCGTAACCTGGAGTTTGGCACCGGCGGCTTACGCGGCATTATGGGCGTAGGCACTAACCGGATGAACAAATATACCGTAGGTATGGCCACCCAGGGTTTTGCCAACTACCTGAAAAAAGCTGTAAAAGGTGAGATCAAAATAGCCATTGCCCACGACAGCCGCAATAACAGCCGTTATTTTGCGGAAGTAACAGCCAACGTAATGGCTGCCAATGGCATTAAAGTGTTCCTGTTCGAGAGCCTGCGCCCCACCCCGGAGCTGTCTTTCACCATCCGCCACCTGAAATGCCAGGGCGGCATAGTGCTGACCGCCTCCCACAACCCCAAGGAATACAATGGTTATAAAGCCTATTGGGACGATGGCGGCCAGCTGGTGCCCCCGCACGATAAAAATGTAATTATAGAAGTAGAGAAAATAGCCGGTATAGATGAAGTGAAGTGGAGCGGCGGCGAAGCCAATATTACTGCTATTGGTAAGGACGTAGACGAGGCCTACCTGCAAATGCTCAAAAGCCTGTCCATTAACCCGGACATTATAGCGGCCCAGCACGATATGAAGATCGTGTACACGCCCATTCACGGTACCGGTATTACCCTGGTGCCTGAAATACTGAAACGTTTTGGCTTTACCAATGTACAGGTGGTACAGGAGCAGGCTACGCCGGATGGTAACTTCCCTACCGTGGTATATCCTAACCCGGAAGAGTCGGAAGCCATGAGCATGGGTCTTAAAAAGGCCAAAGAGCTGGATGCAGCTATCTTATTAGGTACGGATCCTGACGCGGATCGTGTAGGCATTGCCGTAAAAGACCTGAAAGGGGAATGGATACTGCTGAACGGTAACCAAACCGCCGTGCTGCTGTTCAATTATATTATTGAAGGCCGCAAAAAGAAAGGCCTGAGCGGACCTACCGACTTTGTAGGCAAAACCGTGGTAACCTCTGACCTGATAGACGTATTTGCCGCCAAGAACGGCGTACGCTGCTACAATGTACTGACCGGCTTTAAGTGGATTGCCGATATGATCCGCGAAAAAGAAGGCAAGGAAAAGTTCATTTGCGGCGGGGAAGAATCCTACGGATATATGATAGGCGACAACGTGCGCGACAAGGATGCCATTGCATCTGTAGCCATGATCTGCGAAATGGCCGCCTATGCCCGTAATGAAGGCCGCTCCCTGTATGAGCAGCTGATAGACATTTACGTTAAATACGGTTTCTATAAAGAGCAGCTGATCTCCATCACCAAAAAAGGTATGAAAGGCGCTGATGAAATTGCCGACATGATGCGCAGCTACCGGGATGCACCGCCGGCCACCATCAACGGCTCGCCGGTAGTAAAGCTGTACGATTACCAGCTGCAGCAGGTGAAAGACCTGAAAACCGGCGCTACAGAGGCTATTAACCTGCCTAAATCCAATGTACTGCAGTTTATACTGGAAGATGGCAGCAAGATCTCTGCAAGGCCTTCCGGTACGGAACCCAAGATCAAGTTCTACTTTAGTGTGCAGCAGCCATTAGCAGCAGCTAAAGACTTTGACCAGGTGAATACCCAGCTGGATGAGCGTGTACAGAAGATTATAAAGGATATGAAGCTGAAATAAGAGCTGAAAGCATAAAGCAAAAAGCATAAAGCCAATGCAGCGAACCGCGCACATAGCTTTATGCTTTTTGCTTTATGCTTTTACCTTAAACCAGGTACGCAGAAAGAATCTCCTCTCCTTCCACATCCACCATGATCATATCCTGCAGGCTGGTGGAGAGTAAGTAACCGGTAAAATCCACTGTTAACGGGAAAGATTTATGCTTACGGTCTACCAGCACCGCGGTCTGGATCTTACGCGGCAGGTATTGCAGAAAAGGTTTCAGGGCATATAACATGGTACGGCCGGAGTTGGCTACATCATCTATTAATATAATTACCTTATCGTTCAGGTCTGTATTTTCAGACAGCTTTACCTCCAGGGGATGTTGCTTATCCAGGCGCAGCTCTATCAGCTTTATCTTAAACGGCGCGATCTTTTGCAGGATCCCGGCTATTTTTTGCGCCAGTATCATGCCCCGGTCCCATATACCAACCAGTATCACTTCCGGCTCCGTGCTGTTGTGCTCATATATTTCATAAGCAATACGTTCCAGTTTTTTTTGAATAATGTCCTGGGTAAGGATCACGTTTTTTGTTGCCATATGGATGCTTTGATGAGTGCAAAAGTAATAAAAATTGGGGTCCATGGTCGATGGTCCATAGTCCATGGCATTTAACGTAAAAATATGCATTACGTGCGCAGGCAGCTGGTAAACCCCGAAGTACCTCCAAATGATCAGGGCTATGGACTATGGACCATCGACCATGGACTGTAAAAAATTACTTACATTGCCAATAAACCGTAAATTAGAAAAGTCAAATCTGGAATATGCATTTAGTACAGCAGCTTTTATTTGTAATAGTATTAGCAGCAGCCGTATACCTGTTTGCCCGTAAGGTGCGGGAGATCAGGCGTAATATACTGCTGGGGCGCGATGTATCCTTAAATGATAACCCCGGGGAACGCTGGCGTAATGTATTATTACTGGCCTTTGGACAAAAGAAAATGTTCCGCAACCCGCTGGTAGCTGTACTGCACTTTTTCGTATATGCGGGCTTTATTATTATTAATGCTGAGATCCTGGAGATCATCCTGGACGGGGCAATAGGCACACACCGCCTATTTGCATCACCCTTAGGCAGCTTATACCCCGTGCTGATAGGCTGTTTTGAGATCCTGGCCGTGCTGGTGCTCAGCGGCTGCGCCATCTTTTTAATACGCCGCAATATCCTGAAACTGAAACGTTTTATTGGCCATGACCTGGACGGGTGGCCCCGCTCAGACGCCAATTATATCCTGATCACGGAAATAGTGCTGATGGTATTATTCCTTACCATGAACACCGCCGACCAGGTGCTGCAAAGCCGTGGCTCAGAGCATTATATAGCTACCGGCAATTTCTGGATCTCCGGCCTGCTCACACCTTTATTGAACGGCCTGTCCGACAGCAGCTTAATAGCCTTGGAGCGTGGTTGCTGGTGGCTGCATATTTTAGGTGTGCTGGCTTTTCTGAACTACCTGCCTTATTCAAAACATTTACATATCATCCTGGCATTTCCCAACGCCTATTACGCCGATCTGCGGCCTAAGGGTAAAATGGAGAACATGCCTGCCGTACAAAAAGAAGTACAGCTGATGCTGCAGCCGGAGCTGGCTGCCAGTGAGCCCCCGGCAGAAGGTATCCCTAAGTTTGGCGCCAAAGACGTGCAGGACCTTACCTGGAAAAACCTGCTGGACGCCTACAGCTGCACGGAATGCGGGCGTTGCACTGCTGCCTGCCCTGCGAATATTACCGGCAAAAAGCTCTCGCCCCGTAAGATCATGATGGATACCCGCGACCGGGCAGAAGAAATTGGCCGCGTGCTTAATAAACAGGGTACTTTCCAGGAAGATGGCAAAGCTCTGCTGCGCGATTATATTTCTGAAGAAGAGCTGCGCGCCTGCACTACCTGTAACGCCTGTGTGCAGGAGTGCCCGGTAAGCATTAACCCGTTGCACATCATCTTGCAGCTGCGCCGGCATTTGGTGATGGAAGAATCCAGCGCGCCGGCAGAATGGAATATGATGTTCAGCAATATTGAAAATAATATGGCGCCCTGGAAGTTCTCGCCGGACGACCGGGATAAATGGGCTGTAGAAATGCAGGGATAATTAAACGAACAGGATCACTTCAAATAAACAAAAGATGACGATTAAAACAATGGCCGAATACGCCGCCAGCGGCGAAACACCGGAAGTGCTCTTTTGGGTGGGATGCGCAGGCAGCTTTGATCAGCGGGCACAAAAGATCACCAAAGCTTTTGCAACCATCCTGGATAAAGCAGGCATCCGCTTTGCCATCCTGGGTAAGGAAGAAAGCTGCACCGGCGATCCGGCCCGCAGGGCAGGCAATGAGTTCATATTCCAGATGATGGCGCAGAACAATATCCAGGTGCTGAATGGTTATGGTGTAAAGAAAATTGTTACGGCCTGTCCGCACTGCTTCAACATTTTCAAAAATGAATACCCGGAGCTGGGCGGTAACTATGAAGTGCTGCACCATACCTCCTTTTTACAACAGCTGATAGACGAAGGCAAAATAAAAATGACGGAAGGCGGCACCTTCAAAGGCCGCCGGATCACCTACCACGACTCCTGCTACCTGGGCCGGGCCAATAACATTTATGAAGCCCCGCGCAAAGTGCTGGAAGCGCTGGATGCCGAGCTGGTGGAAATGAAACGCTGCCGCAGCAAAGGACTGTGCTGTGGCGCCGGCGGTGCGCAAATGTTCAAGGAAGAAGAAAAAGGTACTACCCGCGTGAACTTTGAACGCGGCCGTGAAGCCGTGGATACAGGCGCTACCGTAATTGCCGCCAACTGCCCCTTTTGTATGACCATGCTTACGGATGGCGTAAAAGAGCAGGGCAAGGAAGACAGCGTTCAGGTGCTGGACATTGCCGAGATAGTAGCCAAACAGCTGGGCGATTAATGTGAATATCGTAGCTTTGCAGTATTATGACGATAGCAGCAATAAAACAATTATTACCCGCGGATTTTGCACCCGACTCCCGCGTATGGATATACCAGAGCAACCGCCCGTTCAATGAACGGGAAGCCCTTGAAATTAATGAGCAATTGCACCAGTTTGCTACGCAATGGCAATCGCACGGCACGCCGGTAAAGGGTTTTGGACAACTGTTCTTTAACCAGGTGATCGTGTTGATGGCCGATGAAAATGCCACCGGTGTAAGCGGCTGCAGCACCGATAGCTCTGTACGGGTTATCAAAAGCCTGGAACGCCAGTACGAAGTAAATTTATTTGACCGGCTGCTGCTGGGCTTTGTAGTGAAGGATCAGCTGGAATTGTTGCCCATGGCGCAATTGGCCTATGCTTTTGAAAAAGGCTTCATTAACGAGAACACCCTGTACCTGAATAATACAGTGCTTACCAAACAGGAGCTGGAAGAAAAGTGGCTGCAGCCGGTAAAAGACAGCTGGGTGATGAAGAAAGTAGCCAGCGTTTCAAAATAATCTTTACATTTGACACCCGGTTTATTCTTTGGATAAACCGATAAGCGGGAATAGCTCATTTGGTAGAGCGACGGCTTCCCAAGCCGTAGGTGGCGGGTTCGAGCCCCGTTTCCCGCTCCTCTCTCTCACTCAAAGTTCACGATCAAATAAGGTTGTTTGTTAAATCTCACCATTACTTTGATCATTTCTGAAATACTAATTTAATTAGCAATAATTTCATTTTTTGAAATTTTATTTAATAATCCACAAGAAATGATTTACTTTTACCCAAATAACGACGTAATGGTCATTATATCACGCAAGGTGATCAATGAATTTGCGGCTATTCATCCTGATTCTATTGACCCCTTATGGCATTGGTTCAGTATTACCAACCAGGCAGATTGGAGTAACTTTACAGCATTAAAACAGTCATTTAACCATGCAGATTATGTAGGGAATGATCTGTATGTTTTTAATATCAAGGGCAATGATTACCGTCTGATTGCCCGCATTATCTTCAAAGTGCGTACCGTGTATATACGATTCATTGGTACGCATATTCAGTATGATAGGTTAAACCTGAACGACCTTTAACTGTTCAGGCCCAAGGTATACATGGGTGATGTGTATACCCAATTGCATGTCATAAAAACTATGAATAAAAATCTTTCCCCCACTATCTCTTCCGAAAGAGATTATGATGCGGTGATGCAGGAGATCCATGCCCTCATGAAAAAGGGCGAACAGCAGCTTACTGAAAAAGAGCTGCTGCATCTTCAATCTTTGGTAACTGCCGCAGAAAAATATGAAGCGGAACATTATTCCCTTCCTATGCCCACTACCCTTTCCGGTATGATCTCCATGAAAATGTTTGAAATGAAAATGAAGCAGAAAGAGATGGCTGCCTTGTTAGGTATTAATGAATCCAAGCTCTCACAGATCTTAAATGGCAAGCGGGAGCCGGATGTAGAGTTCCTGAAAGCCATCTATACAAAACTTAAAATAGACCCTAAATTCATCCTCGAACATATATAACCACAACATAACCTTTCTACTGCTGCCATTCTGTCATTTTTCCATTTAATTTATTACTTTTGCTATTCTAAAATTTTCTGACAGAACGATGCTGGAACAGGTTACAAAAGTGCATGATGAAAGCCGCCAGGGTGAAGCCTTCGCCCCGCAAGCGGCTGTTGACCAAACGTATCATAAGAAATTCTACATAGAAAGTTATGGTTGCCAGATGAACTTTAACGATAGTGAGATCGTGGCTTCCATTATGAACCAGGAAGGTTTTGGGGCCACCCGTAACTATGAGGAGGCCGACCTGATACTGCTCAATACCTGCTCGATCCGCGAGAAGGCGGAACAAACCGTGCGTAAGCGCCTGCAGGAGTTCCGCAAGCTAAAGCAAAGCAATCCCGGTATGCTGGTAGGCGTATTAGGCTGTATGGCCGAACGCCTGAAAGCCAAGCTGCTGGAAGAGGAAAAGCTGGTGGACCTGGTAGTGGGACCGGATGCCTATCGTACCCTGCCGGCGCTGGTAGAAGAAGCAGAAACCGGCCAGAAAGCAGTGAATGTGCTTTTAAGCCGGGAAGAAACCTATGCAGACATTAACCCCGTTAGGCTGGACAGCAATGGCGTAACCGCCTTTGTATCCATTATGCGGGGCTGTAATAATATGTGCACTTTTTGCGTGGTGCCCTTTACCCGTGGCCGGGAACGCAGCCGCGATCCCTATTCCGTTATCCAGGAAGCAGCGGCCCTGTTCAACAACGGCTACCGTGAGGTAACGCTGCTGGGACAGAACGTGGATTCCTATTACTGGGTGGGCGTTTCACCGGAAACTGCACAGGAAGAGATCATTACCTTTGCCGGCCTGCTGGAAAAGGTAGCGCAGATCAGTCCCCTGCTGCGCGTACGTTTCAGCACCTCCCATCCCAAAGATATTACGGATGAGGTGCTGCACACCATGGCTAAGCACGAGAACATCTGCAACTATATTCACCTGCCCGTGCAAAGCGGCAGCACCCGTGTGCTGCAGCTCATGAACCGCACCTATACCCGGGAATGGTACATGAAAAAAGTAGCGCGCATCCGTGAAATACTGCCGGACTGCGGCCTTTCAACCGACATTATCACCGGGTTCTGTACCGAAACGGAAGAAGACCACCAGGACACCCTGAGCATGATGGAGTTTGCGAAGTACGACCTGGCCTACATGTTCTTTTACTCAGAGCGCCCGGGTACCCTGGCCGCCCGCCGTTACCAGGATGATGTGCCGGAGGACGTGAAAAAACGCCGGCTGGCCGAAGTGGTGGAGCTGCACCGCAGGCAGGCCCTGGAAAGCATGCAAAAAGACCTGGGAAAAACGTTTAAGGTGCTGATAGAAGGCACTTCCAAACGCTCAGAAAATGACCTCTTTGGAAGGAATGATCAGAACAAGGTGATCGTTTTCCCGAGGGGCAATTACGAAAAAGGACAGTATGTGCAGGTAAAGGTGGTAGATTGTACCGCCGCTACCTTAATAGGCAAGGTAGTGTAACCCATACCTGTTGATATAAAAAACATTAAGCCGGAGGCAGATGCTATGGAAATACAGTCGATAAAGAACAGATTTGGCATTATTGGAAATTCACCTGCATTGAACTATGCCCTGCAGGTGGCGGCGCAAGTGGCCAACACCGACCTCACAGTAATGATCTTTGGGGAAAGCGGTGTGGGTAAGGAAGTATTTTCTACCATCATCCATGCATTAAGCGCACGTAAGCATAACCCGTTCATAGCAGTGAACTGCGGCGCCATCCCGGAAGGCACTATTGATTCGGAGCTGTTTGGCCACGAAAAAGGCTCTTTCACCGGCGCAGTAGACAGCCGTAAAGGATATTTTGAAACCGTGAACGGCGGCACTATTTTCCTGGATGAAATTGGCGAAATGCCGCTGGGCACCCAGGCCCGCCTGCTGCGGGTGCTGGAAACCGGGGAGTTCATCCGCGTGGGCTCATCCAAAGTGCAGAAAACAGACGTACGTGTAATAGCCGCCACTAACCGCGATCTGCTGGAACAAACGCAGCACGGCAAGTTCCGCGAGGACCTCTATTACCGTTTAAATACAGTGCCCATCCGCGTACCATCCCTGCGGGACCGTAAGGAGGATATTCCCCTGCTGTTCCGCAAGTTCAGCGTAGATTTTTCAGAGCGGTATAAAACCCCCTCCATTCAGCTGGATGATGAGGCGCGTAATATACTGATCAATTATCCCTGGCGCGGTAATGTGCGGGAGCTGAAGAACATGGCAGAACAGATCTCTGTGCTGGCGAATGATAAGCTGGTAACCGCGCAGGAGCTGCAACGCTTTTTACCGGAAGTGCCCAATACCTCCCGCCTGCCTATGCTGGCCTTGCCACAGCAGGGCAGCAGCGATTTTGCAAGTGAAAGGGACATTCTTTACAAGCTGTTCTTTGACATGAAAAAAGATGTTACAGAGCTGAAGAAGATGTTCTTTGACATCCTGCAAAATCCAAACATAGCGCATGCCGCAGCTTACCAGGAAAATAATCATGAGCATGTGCTGCATAATTTTGCACCCACAGAAAATAATAATGTGCTGCCGGCGCCCTCGCGTATTATTTTGCAGGATCATGATATAGACCATCATGAGGAAGTGGAGGAAACCCTTTCCATTGCCGATAAAGAAAAAGAGCTGATCGTAAAAGCGCTTAAAAAACATAAAGGAAAAAGAAAAGATGCGGCCCTGGACCTGGGTATTTCAGAGCGGACCTTATACCGTAAACTGAAAGAGTATAACATTGGTGATTGATTACCTTTGTGAGCACCATCCATTAAATCATTACATTCTTATAGAGAGATGATCAGATTACTGAAAGTGAGTATAACCGCTGTAGTCCTGTTAGTTTTGGGCGGATGCTCCGTAAAATATTCCACCTCCGGCGCCAGTATTGACCAGGGAGCAAAAACCGTAAATGTGCGTTTTGTGGAGAACAGGGCGCCTATTAACAACCCAACCCTGAGCCAGCGGGTATCGGAAAAAATACGCAACAAGATCCAGTCGCAAACCAAGCTAACGCAGATCAACGAGGATAATGCGGACTATGAATTTAAAGCCACTATTACCGGTTATAACTTCTCCAATGCCGCGGTAACCAACGTGGATAAGGCAGCTACCTCCCGCTTAACCGTAACCATTAACGTAGTGTTTATTAAACGGGTAGGCGATAAAAAGGGCTGGACCCAACCTTTTTCACAGTCGGCCGACTTCCAGGCAGATCAGCTGCCAAGCCAGGTGGAGAACCGTTTGCTGGATGAAACCATCATTCCGCAGATCACGGACGCCATCTTTAACAGGGCTTTTGCAAACTGGTAGGATACAGATATAAATAATATTCATATATTAGCAGCATATGACCGCAAACAGGATCATTCAGCATATTTTCCAGGAACCGTCACTGCCGCAGGTGTCTGAAGCTGCATTGGAGCAGATGGTGACGGACTACCCGTATTTTACCGCCGCCCGCCTGCTGCTGGCGCAGAAAAGTTACGACCGGTACCTGAACCTGCATGCACCTGCTATTAAAAAGGCACAGCTCTACAGCAATAACCCGCACTACTTTTTCCAGTTTGTGACGGGTGAGCTGGAAAAAAGTACTACGCCACAGGTTACGTCCCTGATAGATTCGGCATTTACGCCTACCACTTATACACCGGCAGATCCAACGCCGTTGGCCAACCTGGAGCTACCGGAAGTGGATGCGCCGGCTGCAATGGCGCCGGCAGATGAAACGGCCGAAGTACCTTCTGAAATAGTGGCTGGCACAGGCATTACGCCCGGCGTGGCCGATGAAATTGAAACCGTGGTGGACGAGTGGGCCGAAGAACCGGCTGCAGGTACAGCCACCCCTGCCCCATCGGAATTTGAATCGGTGGTGGATGAATGGGGGAAACCAGTAGAGCTGGATACCGCTCAGCCGTCCGATGCTGTGGTAGAGGAAGAGTGGGCAGAAGAGGAGGACGAGATCGAAGCGCCGCCCACCAAACCATCGGATGCGCTATGGGCAACCTCAGAGCAGCAGCAGCTGGATATTTTAGCTGAAAATGACGATACAGAGGTGGAGGCTGCCGCTCCGGAAGCCGCTGCGCCTGAAACCTATACATCGCCTGCCGCCGCAGCGCCTGCCTCACCTGAGGAAGAGCCGCTGAAGATCTTTCCTTTTGAAAGGCAGGAGGAAACAGAAACCACGCTCACCTTCCAGCCTTTATATACCGATGATTATTTTGCCTATAAAAAGCTGAAAGAGCCCGATCAGGCAGATGATCTCAATGAAAAAGGCGCCGCAGAAATGCGCAGCTTCACCGACTGGCTGCGGGAAATGAAACAGGGTTTTGCCCAAAAGGCCAATAAAGACTGGTATCATGAGCAGCTGACCCGCAGTTATACGGACACGGACCCGGAAGTATCTGAAACAGTGGAGAAAATGGCCATGGAATCCATTACCCTGAATGATGATATTGTTTCCGAGACGCTGGCTGAGATCTGGGCGCGCCAACGCCAGTACCAGACGGCCATCCAGATATATCAAAAATTAAGTTTGCTTAATCCCAACAAAAGCACTTATTTTGCGCAAAAGATCCAGGAACTGCAATCGCAGCAAATGCAAATGCAGTCCGGTTCAAATAAAAATTAACAGGAAATACTGATATACTTATGTTATTACTCTTTGGTATTGTGATCATTCTGGCTTGTGTGCTGCTGGGTTTCTTTGTACTGATACAGAACCCCAAGGGGGGCGGTTTATCCGGCTCTTTCGGTGGTTTTGGTAACCAGGTAATGGGCGTACGCCAAACAACAGATGTGCTGGAAAAAGGTACGTGGGTGCTGGCTGCCATCATTGCAGTACTGTGTCTGACCTCTTCTTTCTTCGTTGACAAGAACGCAGCCGTACAGCAGCAGTCTAAAACCATTATGGAACAGAATGCAGGCCGTCCTGTACCACAGCCTACTGCGCCGCCGGCTACTTTGCCTGCTACGCCGCAGCAGCAACCGGCTCCTAACAAAAAATAAACGTTTGTTTATAAATCCATTTCCGGACCTCGCCGTTAAAACGCGAGGTTTTTTTATGTAAAACCACTATGGCAACTACTAAGAGAAACAACGCATCTAAAAAGACAAAAACAAAAAAGGCTTCCTGGATCCGGCGGGCAGTAGTGATTGTTTGCGCAATCATTGCAGGTGTGCTGGTATTCATTGCCTATCGCGTATTTGGCCCGAATACCAGTGCTTTTGCCGATAAGAAATACTTTTATATACGCACCGGCAGCACCTATTCCAATGTACTGGAAGGGCTTGAAGAGCAGAATATTGTAAGCAGCCGTAACAGCTTTGACTTTGTAGCGCGGCGGCTGGGCTACCCATCCCGCGTAAAAGCCGGCCGCTACCAGATCAAGTGGGGCATGAGCAATTTTGAGATCGTAAAGCTGCTGCGCTCCGGCAAACAGGCGCCGGTGCAGCTGGTTATTACCAAGCTACGCACCAAGGATGATTTTGTAAGAAAGATCTCCAACAACCTGGAGGCCGATTCCACCGCCCTGCGTTTACTGCTGCACGACCAGGTATACCTGCGCCAATTCGGCCTGGATTCCAATACCGTAATGTGCGCAGTAGTGCCGAATACGTATGAATATTACTGGAACACCTCTGCCGAAACCGCCTTTGAAAAGCTGGAAAAAGAAAGGGAGGAATTCTGGAATGCAGAACGGAAAGCTAAAGCCCGCAACCTGGGCCTGAGCATGAACGAAGTAACCATACTGGCCGCCATTGTGGAGGAAGAGACCAATAAGAATGATGAAAAACCGCTGATCGCCAGCGTGTACCTGAACCGTTATAAAAAAGGCATGCGCCTGCAGGCCGATCCTACCGTGAAATTTGCCCTGCAGGACTTTGGGCTGAAGCGTATCCGCGAAGGACATACCCAGTTCGACTCTCCGTATAACACTTACCGTTATGGCGGGCTGCCACCGGGCCCTATTTGCACCCCCTCTGTGAAAACGCTGGATGCAGTGCTGAACACACCGGAAACAGATTACATCTATTTCTGCGCGAGGTCTGATTTTTCCGGTTACCATGCCTTTGCAGCTACCTACCAGGAGCATCTTGAAAATGCACATAAATACCAGGCAGCGCTGAACAAGGCGGGATACTAAATAATGTGCAGATGTGCGGATATGCAGATGTGCAGATGAATGTGGAGATTATTACTTTATTGTGCAGATGAATGTGCGGAGATCATTTACTTTATTTTAAAATCCTAATTTAGCCGGGCACATTTCGGGTATGCTCAATCTCAAAAAACTGTTACGCAATACAAGGCCTTACCGCAAGCTGGTAGGCATTAGCCAAAGGCTGGTGCTGCCCGGTTTCCAGGGTTTGCCGTTGTATGATGTGCTGAAGTTTTTTCTGAAAGACACCAAAAGCAAAAGCCTGGGCGATCGCGCAGCGGCTATTTCATTCAACTTCCTGCTGGCCATACCGCCTTTTTTCATATTCCTGTTCACGCTGGTGCCGTTCATTCCTATGAAGAATATAGAACCCACGCTGTACCGGCTTGCGGAGGATGTTACGCCTAACTACAACACGTATATGATCGTGCGGAACATGATCCATGACTTCCTGTACACCAACCGCACGGGCCTGTTGTCGATCTCATTCTTGATGGGCTTCTTTTATTCATCTAACGGGTTAATGGGTATTATGCGCTCTTTTAACAAAGAGCAGCCCGGCTTCCGGCGGCGCAAGTGGTGGCGCACCAGGCTGCTGGCCTTACAGCTAACAGCGGTGCTGGTGCTGCTGCTGTTAATTACGGTGGTGCTGATCATTGCGCAGGGCGCCATTTTACGTTACGTTTTTAACCTGCTGAATATTCACAGTACGTTGATCCGCTCCAGTATAGATGTGATCCGCTGGCTGCTGATCATTTTGTTGTTCTTTTCCATCCTGGCGGTTATTTACCGTTTTGCGCCTGCCAGAACCAAACGCTGGAAGTTCATTACCGCCGGCTCTACCTTTGCTACCGTGCTGATGATACTGGTAACGCTGGGGTTCTCTTATTTTGTGAACAATTTTGCCAACTACAATAAGATCTACGGCTCCATTGGCACCATCCTGATCCTGATGCTGTTCATTTATTTTAACTCCTTTATATTGCTGGTTGGGTTTGAGCTGAATGCCAGCATCAGTACCCTGAAGGAGCTGGCTGCTGCCCCGGGGGAGGATTAACCTGTTGAAATACAATGGCTGTCATGACAGTTACTATTAATTGACAGG
>NZ_DATCRF010000791.1:0-7660 GCF_036569125.1 Chitinophaga sp.
TCCTACACCACTTAACGAAACACCTTACTTTTTTTATCCGTTCCTTAGAAAAACCAAATAAAAGTGGAAGAAGCTAATAATTTATTTAATCAGGATCGCAACATGAAGGTGCACAACTTTAACGCCGGGCCTTCTGTATTACCAAACGAGGTATTATACAAAGCCAGCAAAGCGTTGATTGATTTCGAAGGATCGGGCATGTCAATTTTAGAGATAGGTCATAGAACAGAACTGTTCATGAACGTGTTGGATGAGGCTCGCAGCCTGGTAAAGGAGTTAATGCAACTAGAGGATGACTTTGAAGTATTGTATTTACACGGGGGCGCCAGCACACAGTTCATGCAGGTGCCTATGAATCTGTTGGAAAACGGAGAAACTGCTGCATATGTAGACACCGGTGTATGGTCATACAAGGCTATGAAGGAAGCCAAGTCTTTTGGATATGTAGATGCCGTGGCCAGCTCACGTGAAAGCAACTATAACCACATTCCCAAGCAATTCATTATTCCGCCACAGGCCAAGTTCCTGCATATTACCACTAACAATACCATTTATGGTACACAGTGGCAGAAAATGCCGGTAACAGACCTGCCGCTGGTAGCAGATATGAGCTCGGACATCCTGAGCCGTCAGCTGGACTTTAACAAGTTTGCGCTGATCTATGCCGGGGTGCAAAAGAATATGGGCGCTGCCGGTACTACTATGGTAGCAGTGCGTAAAAGCGCGCTGGGTAAGGTAACCCGTAAAATACCCACCATACTGGATTACCGCGTGCATATTGAGAATGGATCTATGTATAATACCCCGCCGGTATTTGCGATCTATATTTCCATGCTCACCTTACGCTGGTTAAAAGAGCAGGGCGGTGCAGCTGCCATGGAGCGCCTCAATGAAAAGAAGGCCGGTATGCTGTACAGTGAAATTGATAATAACCCGCTGTTCCGCGGTACGGTAGCCAAAGAAGACCGCAGCCGCATGAACGTGTGCTTTATTATGGATAAGCCGGAGCTGGAAGAAGAATTCCTGAAATTCTGTAAGAAAGAAGATATCGTGGGCATCAAAGGCCACCGCAGCGTAGGCGGTTTCCGCGCATCGCTGTACAATGCCCTGCCCTACGAAAGCGTAGAGGTAATGGTAGAAGCGATGAAGTATTTTAGCCTGAAGAAGGCGTAATGCATGTGCAGATGTGCAAATATGCAGATGTGCAAATGATTGTGCGGAGATTGACTGGTGAATAATGTTGTCAATTTGATTAACCGCTATAATGCTTAAAGTCCCGTTTCGTCTGCAGACGAACGGGACTTTTAAATTTAGGGATGTGCTAATATGCTAATGTGCTGATTTAACTCATTAACATATACCAGCACATTAGCATATTAGCATATTAGCACATCAGCACATTAAAAGGCATTCATTTGCACATCTGCATATTTGCACACCTGCACATTATTCTTATTTTTGCCCCCTCAACAATCACATAATCATGGCAATCATCAGACCGTTCAAAGGATTAAGACCGCAAGCCGCACTGGCTGCCCAGGTGGCCGCACGGCCCTATGATGTGCTTAGCTCTGCAGAAGCTAAAGTGGCCGCAGCCGGCAATCCTTATGCTTATTATCACGTTTCAAAATCTGAAATAGATCTGCCGGACGGTTCGGATATTCATAGCCAGGCCGTATATGAAAAAGCGGCCGAGAACCTGCAAAAGTTCATTAAGGAAGGCACCCTGTTCCAGGATGCCCAGCCCTGTTATTATATCTACAAGCTGGTAATGGATGGCCGTGCGCAGGTAGGCCTGGTATGCGCGTCGTCCATTGCGGATTATAACAATGGCATCATTAAAAAGCATGAATTTACGCGTCCGGAGAAAGAGCTGGACCGTATCAATCATATAAAAACCACCCGTGCACAAACCGGTAATGTGTTCCTGGCCTATAATGATGTGCCGGAGCTGAATGTGGTAATAGAGCACTGGCAGCACAAAGCGCCCACTTACGATTTTACTGCCGATGATGGCATACAGCACACCATTTGGGTAGTGGACGATGCCGCTGTGGTAGAGCAGATCACCGGCCTTTTTGCCGAAAAAGTGCCCTTTACCTACATTGCCGACGGACACCACCGTGCAGCCTCCGCCTCCCTGGTACAAAAGGAATTTGCCGGTAAAGGACTGGTTAAGTCTGAAGAAGACGCCGCCAACTTTTTCCTGACCACTATTTTCCCTGCCAGCCAGCTGGCCATCCTGGATTATAACCGCCTGGTAAAAGACCTGAACGGCCTTACGGCAGCAGACCTGCTCTCCCGCCTGGATTATGATTTCACGGTTGAGGAAGTAGGCCACCTGCCGCAGAAACCAGCCATGCTGCATGAGTTCAGCATGTACCTGGAAAACAAGTGGTACCGCCTGGTAGCCCGCGAAGGCACCTATACCACCGATCCTATTGGCATACTGGATGTAACCATCCTCCAGAATAATGTGCTGGATAAGCTGCTGGGTATTAAAGACCCGCGCACTGATAAACGCATTGATTTCGTGGGCGGTATCCGCGGACTGGAAGAGCTGGTAAAACGGGTGAACAGCGGCGAAATGAAAGTAGCCTTTGCGCTGTACCCGGTTACCATTCAGCAGCTGTTTGATATTGCGGACAGCGGCAATGTAATGCCTCCCAAATCCACCTGGTTTGAGCCCAAGCTGCGGGATGGGTTGATCACACAGCTGATCTGATGTGCAGATATGCAAATATGCAGATGTGCAAATGATATAAAAAAGGTCCCGGAATAACGTCCGGGACCTTTTGTTTGCAGGCTGCTGGCCATTTGCACATCCGCACATCTGCACATGCGCACATTTGTACATTTTCTTTACATTTACAACAAAGCAAAGACAGGCATGAACAGGCGATTTTCTTTATTGAAAAAAATACTAATAAGTGGCTTATTGTTATTTACCCAGGTAGCCTGGGCACAGGATGCGAATGAGCTGTTCAGCACCGCCAATAACTTTATACGCAGCGGCGATTATGCCAATGCCATACTGGTATTAAACCAGGCCTTACAGCTGGAGCCGGATAACACGCAGTTCCGCAAACAGCTGGGGTTTGCCTATTACCTGCGCGGGGAAATGCCCAAAGCGCAAAAGATCATTGATCCTTTGCTGGATAAAAAAGACGCCGATGCACAGCTGTACCAGATAGCCGGTAATATTTATCAATCCCGGCAGGACTGGAAAGGCGCGCAGCGCTTATATGATAAAGGGATCCGCAAATTCCCGGAAAGCGGGGAACTGTATAACGATAACGGGCAGCTGCTCATTAGCCTTAAAATGTTTGACGGTGCTTTGAACAACTGGCTCAAAGGCATTGAAAAAGACCCCAATTTTCCCGGTAATTATTACAATGCCGCCCGCACCTATTATTACAGCAAGGATCCGGTATGGGCCATCCTGTACGGCGAAATATTTGTGAACCTGGAAAGCTATACCACACGTACCGCAGAGATCCGTGATATATTAATTGAATCCTATAAAAAGCTGTTCAACGATCCGTCTATGCTGAACAGCATTCCGGCAGATATGGAAAGCGGCAAAAAAGGACGCCGTGGTAAAAGTGCGGAGCATACCGACTTTGTAAATGTGTTCCGGCAGCTGCTGGCCAAGCAAACCGGCGTTATCAGCAACGGTATTGATCCTGAAACGCTTATTATGCTGCGCACCCGTTTTATACTGGACTGGTATAATTTTTATAGCTTCAAATATCCGTTTGCGTTATTTGATATGCAGCGTACCCTGCTGAAAGAAGGTATGTTTGAAGCGTATAACCAATGGATCTTTGGGCCGGTAGCCAGCCAGGCCAGCTATCGCGCCTGGACCAACCTGCACAAAACAGAATACGATAAATTCATGCAATACCAGCGCAATCATCCGTTTAAATTACGCCCCGATGAGTATTATAATGATGGCCGGTTTACGTTAAGCAGGTAGCGTTTAATGTGCAGATGTGCAAATATGCGGATGTGCAGATGAAGGGAATGTGTTGATGTGCTAATATGTTAATGTGCTGGTTTTTGTTAGGTGTGGATGGGAGTAAATGTATGGATATGCGGATGAATGGAATGTGCTGATGTGCTGTTATGTTTTATATGCTTTATATAGTTATGTATTGAAAATTGAGAATGCAAGTGCCGATGAATCCACGTGGTTATTAATTATTCATTGTTAATTATTAATTATTATATGCTTGCAACAAAACACCAAAACACAATTGACAACGCGGTAAAAGCCAATCACGAACGGCGGTTTTACTCGCAGTACCCCGAGCACCCCAAAGCTTACGGAGAAGAAGCCCCTGCCAAAGGCGCTGAAAACTATAAGGAAATGCTGCAACAGCCTTTTGACCAGCTGCTGCAAACCGGCGCCGGTAGCCGCGTAGGCGAAGAAACCTCTCCTTACACCCTGGAAAAGCTGGGCATCACCTATCCCGCCTTTACCGTCAGCGAGCTGGTAACCAATGCAACAAACGCAGCCAGGCAATGGGCCAATACTTCTGCTACCAACCGGGCCGATATACTGGTAGAGACCCTGGAAAGGATCAAAGGTTATTTCTTTGAAATAGCACATGCTACCATGCATACCACCGGCCAAAGCTATATGATGAGCTTCCAGGCCTCCGGCCCGCATGCCAATGACCGTGCGCTGGAAGCCATTGCCATGGGGTATGAGGAATTACAACGTTTCCCCGCAGAGCAGGTATGGGAAAAACCTATGGGCAAAACCAGCCTGCAGCTGCATAAAACCTTTAAGGCTGTACCCAAAGGTATTGGCCTGGTAATTGGATGCTCTACCTTCCCGGTATGGAACTCACTGCCAGGTATATACGCAGATCTGATCACGGGCAACCCGGTGATCGTAAAGCCGCATCCGAAGGCAGTGCTGCCCATAGCCATTGCCATCAGCGCTATACAAAAGGTATTGCAGGAGAATGGTTTTGATCCGCACCTGTGCCAGCTGGCAGCTGACAGCAGCGAGGAGCCAATTACCAAAGAGCTGTGTGAGCACCCGCTTATTACACTGATCGATTACACCGGTGGCACTGCTTTTGGTGATTATGTAGAATCACTAAAGAACAAAACCGTTTTTACAGAAAAGGCCGGCGTTAATTCAGTAATACTGGATAGTGTGCAGGACATGGACGCAGTGGCACAGAACCTGGCCTTTGCCGTATGCCTGTATTCCGGGCAGATGTGTACTGCGCCGCAGAACTTTTTTATACCTGAGCAGGGCATCAGCACCGCCAATGGTAACCTGAGCTTTAATGAAGCAGCGCAGAAAATCAAGGATGCTATTGCCGCTTTGGTAAATAATCCTAAAATGGGCGCCGGCACCCTGGGTGCAGTACAGAATGATGTGACCTTACGCCGCGCGCAGGACGCTGTTACACTGGGCGGTAAAGTGCTGCTGCAGGGCGGTCCGGTGGTGAATGAAGAATTCAGCAAGGCGCGGGTATGCTCCCCTACCGTACTGGAAGTAACCAGCGCCGATCAGAATATTTATGAAAAGGAATTATTCGGACCAGTGATCCTGATCATTAAAACAAAAGATACCAATCATTCCATACAGCTGGCCAAACAACTGGCCCAGCAACATGGAGCTATTACCTGTGGCGCCTATACGAACGATGCGGTAGTGAAGGAAAAAATTGCGGAGGAAATGAATAGTGTGTTCACACCCGTATCCTTCAACTTTACCGGGTTTATATGGGTGAACCAGCATGCCGCCTTTTCAGATTTTCATGTTACGGGCGGTAACCCGGCAGGCAATGCCAGCTTTACTAACCAGGAGTTTATTTTGAAAAGGTTTGTGTGGGTAGGCAACCGGGAAGTAGTGGGCAGTTAATAGTTGGCAGCAGGCAGTTTGCAGTGGGCAGTCATGCTGCAAATACAGCGTAAAATTTTATGACTGCAAACTGCCCACTGCAAACTGAGAACTAATTTTTACTTGTATGCGATACTTTTTACTGATCATGGGATGTTTGATAGTGGCCTGCCAGCAGGCGCCCAAGGCGGATAAGGCAACGATCTCCGATGCCCAGTCCGTGCAGAAAGGCGAAGGCGCGGCTTACCACTTAAACACCAGCGAAAGCTATGTGCAATGGATAGGTACTAAACCCACCGGCCAGCATACCGGCCGTTTTAAAATAAAGAACGGTACCCTGAATGTTCAGGACAGCGCTATTACCGGCGGCAGGTTTGTGATCGATGTTGCTTCCCTGGAAGATATAGACCTGAAAGCGGATACCTCCATGAAAAATAAGCTGGAGCGTGAGCTGAAGGGCGCCATGTTCTTTGATGTAGCACAATTCCCCGAAGCCGAATTTGCTATTACCGGGGTAAAGCCCTTTGTATCAGACGGTAATGAAGTGCTGCTAAAAGACGCTACGCATACCATACAGGGTAACCTCACCATTAAGCAGATCAGTAAGAATATTTCCTTCCCTGCCAAAATAGTATTGCAGAAGAACGAGGTTACTGCCACGGCCAACTTTAACCTGGACCGCACGTTATGGGGCATGACCTACCGCGCAGATAAATCTGTGCAGGATAAACTGATCAATTCCCTGGTAAACATCCAGTTCTCCATTAAGGCGGAACGGTGATAGAATAGGCAGTCAAATTCAAATAAAATTATTTAAATTTAATTGCCTCTATTATCACTAAAACCTGTTCTCATGGAAAATACACAACAACGGGATGAACGGCTCTGGCGCATTGCCAAAGCCCGGACTGCATTTAAATCGCACCTGATCACCTACCTGGTAGTGAATGCAGGTTTGTGGGCCTTATGGCTGATCACAACCGGCGGCAACCGGGGCGGTACTCCCTGGCCCATATGGCCGGCCTTTGGTTGGGGTATTGGCCTGGCTTTTCACTACTTTGGCGCCTACCACAACGATCCCCATGGAAATACTATCCGCGAATATGAAAAATTACAGAACGAACAGCAGAGTCGTGGCCTGTGAAAATGGCAAAAAGCAAATTAAAGCATGATGGATCAACCGAGCCGATTATTTGACGTACTCGCCTGGCAGCTGGAAAAATATCCCAAAGAGGATATGCTGGCAGGCAAAATAGACGGGCAATGGAAGAAGTACAGCACCCGGGAAGTAGCAGATCTGACCATGCAATTCAGCTCCGGCTTATTGCAATTGGGCATTAGCCGCGGCGATGGCAGCCTGGAAGGCAAAGATAAAATAGCCATTATTTCTGCCAACCGGCCGGAGTGGATGATCACGGACCTGGCCTGCCAGCAAGTAGGCGCCGTATTGACCCCTATTTACCCTACTATCAGCCAGCACGAGCTGGCATTTGTATTAAATGACGCAGGTGCACGCATCCTGTTCGTCAGCAATGAGGAAATACTGGAAAAGGTGATTGCCATCCGTGACCAGCTGCCTGCGCTGAAAGAGGTGTTTTCCTATGATAAGATACCCGGCGCCCGCCACTGGACAGAGGTGCCGGCCCTTGCCAAAGAGGAGGACTATGCCACCATTGAGGCCATTAAAAAGAATACAGACCCCGAAGAGCTGGTGACGATCATTTACACCTCCGGTACTACCGGCACACCCAAAGGTGTAATGCTGACCCACCATAATATTATGAGCAATGT
>NZ_DATCRF010000792.1:0-5222 GCF_036569125.1 Chitinophaga sp.
GCACATCATCATACATCTGTGCAAAACGTTCGTCCAGGAAGTTATAGCGGAAAGGCTGGTTAGGGGCAAAGCTTTTCCAAACACCGGTGATGGTGCTGATCATCTTAGCCATATCGGCCGTATGTACTTTTACAGATACAATGGTAGGGCTGTTACCCAGCGTCATACAAAGTCCGCCCACCTTACCACGCATGGATTCAAAATTGAAATCCGCCACAATTCCGATCACCTGGTAACGGCCATTGCCGGCATTCATAATGCGCTGGCCAAGCGGATCCTCTTTCCCGGGGAATAACTGTTTTGCCAGGGTTTGATTGATGATAACGGCCTGTGAATCCGTTGGCATGTCTTTGGAAAAATTACGGCCGGCCACCAGGTGCATCCCCATCGTAGCCAGGTAATCATGATCCACCTGCCAAACCTGTCCAAACACCGGCATATCAATCTTGATCCTGCCATCTTTCCAGAGGCTGTTACCATTACGTTTGGTATTGGACACCGGTAAAAAGTCGCTCACCGCCACATGCGCTACATTGGGCAATCGCTGCAGCTCACTCTTAAAGGTTTGTACCTTATTACCCAGGGTATGCGCACCCTGTATCATCACCACCTGCTCCTTATCAAAACCTATCTTACGGTGAAGGATAAACTGCATTTGCCGGTAGATAACCACCGTACCAATGATCAGGATAATGGAGGTGGCAAACTGGAACACTACCAGGATGCTTCTCAGATTGGAATTTTTAGTGCCGCGGCTAATACTGCCTTTCAATACCTGCATAGGCTGAAAGGATGAAAGATAAAAAGACGGGTAAATACCTGCCAGCAGGCCAATGGCCACAGCAGCCACTAACAGCGCAGGCGCCAGCCACCACTCATGCCAGGGAAATACCAGCGTTTGTGCGGCCAGCTGATTGAAATAAGGCAATAGCATCCAGGCCAGCAGGCTGCCCAGTATAACAGACAGGAAGCTGTATAAAAAAGATTCTGTAAGGAACTGCTGTACCAGGCTGCTGCGGAATGCGCCGATCGTTTTTTTCAGGCCTACCTCTTTAGCGCGGTTGGCTGAACGGGCAGTAGAAAGGTTAATGAAATTTATACAGGCAATCAGCAGTATGAAACAGGCAACAGCACCAAACAGCCATATAAAACGTATATCGCCGTGGTTCTGTATGCTGTCTGAAATATCATGGGAACGGAGATGAATATCACTTACCGGTTGCAGGCCTATGCGCAGCTCCAGGGTTTTACCCAGACGGTCTATATCCTTGTTACCAGCCTGCCTCATAACAGGGATATAATATTTCTGCAACAGATTATCGCCGATCCTTTTGCTCAGCTGTTGAGCATCCGTGCCCGGGCGCAGCCGCACATAATTATCATAGTTGCTGGACATCCAGTTAGTTTGCTCACCGTTCCAGAACGATACGCCGGAAAGGGTTAACAGGAAATTATACTGCAAATGGGAATTGGACGGCAGGTTTTTCATTACGCCTGTTATGCGGTAAGCGTAATCGTTATTATCATTCAGCAGCATCACCTTCCCGATAGGATCTTCATGCGGAAAATATTTTTCCGCCATCCGCTGGGAGATCACCATGGTCTTAGGTTCATCCAATGCATGCTTAGCATCTCCGGCTACCAGCGGCCATTGAAAAATATTCAGCAGCTGCTGATCTAGGTAGGTAAACCCTTCTTCATACGTATTTTCCACCTTATCGGCCCGCCGCAGCTGGTTGCTGCCTGCGCCGGTGAACAGGCGGTTGGACATTAAACGCCCCGCTTCTTCAATCTCCGGGAAATCATCTTTTAAAGAACGGGCAAACGGCGCGGGGAAGGATACGCCTTTTTCATCCACCCCATTATCAATAGATTCGCCTACTACCCGGTAAATACGGTCAGCATTGGGATAAGACCGGTCATAGCTCAGCTCATGCTTTATGTACAACGTGATCAGCAAACAGGCTGCAATACTTAATGCAAACCCGCCTATCTTGATGACGGTGTACATCTTTTGCTTCAATAATTGTCTTACGGCAATTTTAAAGTAGTTCTTCAGCATGGGAAGCATTTAACCCGGCATTGTACAAAGTAAATGCCTGCCTGTGCGTTACCTGAAAATCAATACATTAATAGGCCGGAAACATAGAAAGCTGTCCGTTTCCGGACAGGCAATGTCCGCTTACACCCTTCCCATCAGCGGATCGGTAAAGCCGGGCTTACCGGTTTCTACGCGGCCGGCATATCTTTTTTCAAAACCAGCATGCCCTTTTATTTGCACACTGCAATCGTACCAGCCATGGCTTTTACCAAGGTCCAGCAGCAGGGTTTTTGTTTGTCCCGGCGCCAGCTCCTGCGTGCGTGTACCGGTTTTATAGGCATTATCAATTATGCTTATGGTATATTTTTCCTTACTGTTGTTCTGCAGGTGCAATGCTACATTCCCGGTGAGCTTAGCTGCCGCCTGCTGGTACTGGCAGCTTACCTGTAATAACGGATCCTGGCTGCTACCGGTAAACTCCCGGAAGAAACCATTGGGCCCATGTACCTGCAGATGATACTGCCCGTTCTCAAAATCTTCCAGGGTCCAGGTATCCTGCAGCTGCTCACCGGCAGCTACGCCGTAAGACCATACCCGCATATCTTCCGTTTTATATTTACCCGGTGCATACACCAGGAAAGGTGCGCCGGCAGCCGTTTTACCAAATACTTCCTGTTTGGCGGCCAGGTGAATGCCGAACGATCTTTTATCACCGCTCAGCTGCCCTTCCACATACAGCTCATAGGGCAATACACAGGCATGGCGGATGCCTTTTTCCTGCTGCATACTGTTTATCAGCAAAGGGTTGCGTTTCACCTGCGCTATATCAGCGGCGGTAAATGATCTGTATCCCTGCGGCAGTCCTTTGAACTGCGCCTTATGTACACTTTCAATAAATGCCTCTTTTTCTACCACGGCAGGCAGCTCTATTTTTTCGCCGTTATACGGGCGGAATACGGATGACAGGTCACCGCACACCGCTCTCCGCCAGCTGCTGATATTTGATTCTGTTACCGCTTTGCCGGTTTTGTGCTGCAGGAATTTTTCCAGGAACTGTAAAGAGGAAGTGTGGTCAAACACCTGCGAATTTACCCATCCCCCACGGCTCCAGGGCGAAGCAACTACCATGGGTACACGGTAACCCAAGCCAATGGGGCTCTCCCGTTTATGCTCCTGCGGCAAATAAGTTTTGCGCTGCTCCTGTTCCATACTTACAAATTCCACACCCGCATCCGTTCCCTGAGAAACCTTGCCGGTGGCGGGGTTCTGCGGGTCGGGCGCTACAAATGGCGGTACGTGATCAAAGTAGCCGTCATTCTCATCATACGTAAGCACAAAAATGGTTTTCTTCCATACTTCCGGGTTTTGCGTAAGAATGTCCATTACTTCGGATACATACCAGGCGCCATACCAGGCGGCGCCGGGGTGGTCTGAAAAGTTTTCCGGCGCCACCAGCCAGGATACGGTGGGCAAAGCGCCGTTCTTCACATCTTCCCGGAACTGGTACAGCACATCGCCTTTGGGCACGGTTACTTCCCGGGCAGTATCCCCATCCTGGTAGCTAAGCGTGGTAAGCTCTCCAAAATGCGGATCTTTATGATTGGCGCAAAATGCTTTCTCATGCAGGTTCTTATCGTGCTGAGAAAGCTGTGCATATTTTTCGCGGGTATATAGCTTTTGATCTGCCTGCACTTTTTGCAGGGTGGCCTTTTTTTCTTTCAGCTGCTTTTCCAGCCTGGCGTGGTTAGCATCTGCAGCCGGTAATGCAGCCAGCTGTTTTTCCAGCTCAGCTATTTCACCCGGTAAGGTGGCTACACTTTTTTCCAGGTAAGTAATGTAGCGGTTAGAGAGCTTTACATTATACTGTGTAAAGAACTCAATGGGATTATCTGTGAAGTTGGCCAGCCACGCGTCTTTTTCGCCGGTGAAGCCGCCGTCCACGCTAATATCGTTCTGATAAATTTTCCAGGAAATACCGTTTTCTTCCAGCCTTTCCGGATAGGTTTTATAATTCTGCATGCTGTCATAATCCGCTTCCTCATTCCATACCAGCGCATTGGATTGGTTATTTTGTTCCGCGCGGATAGTACCGGTCCAGAAGTATAAACGGTTAGGCGTAGTACCGGTAAGGGAAGAGCAGAAGTGCTGGTCGCACACGGTAAAAGCATCTGCCAGTGCGTAGTAAAAGGGAATATCCTGCCGGGTATAATACCCCATGGTCAGCGGCATCTTTGCATATTCCGTGTGTCCGGATTCTTTTGCATCCAGCCATTTATCGTACTTACCATTGTTGCGGGCATCTACCTGGTTGCTCCATGCATGCGGCAAAGAGCCCATCCAGGTAACTTTTGAATCCTTTATATCCAAACGGAAAGGGGCATATGTTTCACCGGCAGCATTGGTTTGCAGCCATACCGGTTTTTTATCGGGCAGGTTTATAGCACGGGGATCATTAAAGCCACGTACGCCCTGCAGGCTGCCAAAGCAGTGATCAAAGGAGCGGTTCTCCTGCATCAGGAATACAATATGTTCTGCATCCAGGAAAGTAGTGCCGGGCGCGGGGTTAATGGCTAATGCTTTCTGTACGGAAGCGGGCAATGTGGCAAAACCGGCTGCACCGGAAAGCAGCGCAGCCTTTTTAATAAAATCCCTTCTGGAATCCATAGCGGTACATGATTGTTATGCTATAAAAGTATAGAACATATTATAAATCAGTAGCGTCAAATGAGATTTAAAGAGAAAATAATATAGCCTCATGGTAATGCTCATCCATGAACAGCTTGGCGGCAACAATACGCTGATAGAGATCTTCAGGAAGCTGCATAAAAAGGTTTGTTATTCAAATGTAAGGATTGGGCTTCATTTTTAAACAGGAGAGGTAGGCTGAACAACTGTAACTAATTTTTATTATATTCAATGCCGGTTCTGTAGCAGTGAACGTCAATCAAACCTTTTCTACTATCCATGCAGGAATTTATTCTTTTGATCTGGCAGGATGATACCCTGCTTTCAGATCAGCAACAGCAGGCGCGCAGCCAGCAGCTTAACCGCTGGATCCGGGACCTTTCACAGCAACAGCTGTTTGTTACTGCGCACACTTTCTGGGACTATGGGTATACCGTTACCGGCGAGGCTGACAGGCCGTTGCGGAACATTAACCCTATCAGGGGCAATATGCAGA
>NZ_DATCRF010000793.1:0-2924 GCF_036569125.1 Chitinophaga sp.
GAAAAAAGGGAGCGGCGGCAGGTGGTACAGCGGATGGCGGCAGGGATAAAAATTTGAGAAGTCGGCGGCTGATTTACCGGCCGGCTGCAGCGAAAAAAATTTCAGCAAAGGAGACCATTACCGCATATTTATTTTTATCCTTTATTTTGGCATACAAACTCCAAACCATCCTTTTTGCAATATGGTCAAAGAAACAAAAACAGCGCTATTTGCCGACTACTTTCAGTTTTATATCCAGGATGAAAATGCAGCCGGTGATCTTTCTAATTCCTGGACACAGGAGGCAGTTGACAGACTATTAGCCCTGGCGCCGGGTACCATCGGCGTGGGAACAGTCAGGAATATGCACGTTCCGGTTATCGTTAAAATATTTGATAGCGAACCGGAAATGATAGTTGATAACGAGCATATCGCACAGATAAATGAGTGCAACCTGGATACTAATACCGGCAGGCTGGTTCTGGCAGGATGCACCGACTATTTTCCGGATGCTATCAGAATAGAAGTTACACCCGGAATCCACCGGGCCCGCATTTATTATGGCAACCTTGATAAAATAAGTGAAGATGGACTTGACGGCGAGGATTTCTATGAAATCCATCTGTGGAGGACGAACAAAAACGAACCCCTATTGATAGTAAAAGATAGAAATAGAGCGACCCCTTAAAGGACCACTTGGCACGCCCCTTGGTATAGGTTGTATATGGCTGTAAGAAAAAGAATATCCAACCACCTGTTATTGGTAGAAGCCAAAGATGCAGAATCCCAGGGCGATAGCACCAGGGCCATTACGTTATATCAACAAGCAGTAGAGAACGATCCGCTGGAAGAACAGGCCTGGCAGCGTTTAATGATATTACATCGAAAACAGAAGGATTACCAGGGCGAGCTGAAGGTTATTAACCTTGCTTTAAAAACATATGAAACGCATGCCCGGGAGGCACAACGGCAATGGCTGCAACAGCACAAGAAGGGAGCTTCGTTGTTTAAGTCCCTTGCAAAAAGCCTGGGATTAATGAACAATAAGGGTGAAATGCTGAATGATAATCCTGTTATAAAAAAATGGATCCGGCGTAAAGAGATGGTAACGGCACGTTTGAAAAAACGGCCAAAGAAATAGAAGAATATTATTCACACACCATTAGCGATGATGCAGGAAACAGCAATCGATAACTAAGCAGCTCCCCTCACGAACTCGTTGACTTCCGCGGAATGATCTTAGACTTCAGCACTACATGATCCTGCACCGGCGCACCACTTTCCAGTGATTTGAACAGCAGCTGTGCAGCGTGCACACCCAGGTCCCGCGCGGGTTGCGTAATGGTAGTGAGCGAAGGATTTAACAGCGGCGCAATTTCCAGGCTGGAAAAACTGATGATCTTTACTTTTTTAGGAATGTTGATATTCAGATCCTGGCAAACGTAATAACTTACAATAGCCAGGCGCTCTACAGCGGCAAACACTCCATCCGGCTTTATGGTGGTTAAAACTTTAGAAATGATGTTGTAGCTTTTTTTATGATCGTTGCTGCAATCTATCACCAGGTCTTTGTTAAAGGGAATGCCTTCTGCGGCCAGCGCATCCACATAGCCCTGCATACGCACATTACCGATGGACAGGCTTTTGTTGATCACCAGGAAAACGATCTTCTTACAACCCGCTGCTATCAGGTGCCTGGTGGCATTAAAGCTGCTTTCATAGTCGTTGGTGGTTACCTTGGCCACATCAATATCCTCATACACCCGGTCAAAAAATACCAGGGGCATATGCCGCTTTTTTAGCTGTTTAAGGTAATTATGATCCTTGGCTTCACCGGAGGCCGACATGATAATACCATCTACCCGGCCATTGGAAAGATCATTAATGATGGAAACTTCCAGCTGGTATTCATCATCCGTAACGTAGATCAGCGAATGGTACCCCTTTTCCCTTGCTACCCGCTCAATTCCTTTGATGGCCTGCGAAAAGAAATCGTTGGCCAGCTCCGGTACAATGATGGCAATGGTATTACTCTTTTTCTCCCGCAGGCTGCTGGCATAGAGGTTTGGCTGGTAGTTCAGCTCCCGGGCGCGGGCCAGGATGCGCTCTTTTGTTTGCGCATTGATATCGCTATTGCCCCGGAAAGCTCTTGACACGGTTGATGTGGACAATTTCAGGTCCTTTGCCAGCTCTTTAATATCAACTTTATCCATCGGCGCGAAATTACAATATATTTGAACGATAAAATTTAGCTAATAAATTGCGTATTTTTATACCGATTAATTTTTTGCCATGACTTTGCCCGGAATATTTCACCTTAATGCTGCCCGCCTAAGCGCCATTGGCAGCTTTTCCACCCCTCCCCCGCCGCCTTATACAAAGGCAGGCAAATAAGTACAGGGTTCCTGTTACTTCCTGTTTAGAGCCGGCAACTAATGCCGCTGCTGTAATCCCCTGCCCTTTCCTTTTTTAGATCCCGGTTTATTTACCGCGCTTTACCCAGGCTGTGAAAGGCTTTGCGGCAGTGCATTACAATGTTTTTTATTCAATGTTCAAGTATATTATCATGGTTTTTGCCGGGGCCTGCTGCTTCGGCATCCTCTCTACTTTTGTAAAGGTTGCCTACCAGGAGGGTTATGCTACCGGCGATATTTCCGGCTCCCAGGCCTGTTTGGGTATGTGCGTTTTGTGGTTATTATATCTGCTGACCCGTAAGCCTGAAGCGGCCCGGGGCCCTGTATGGCCGGTGCTGCTGGCCGGCACCACCATTGGGTTGTGCACGCATTTATATTACCTGTCTGTTAAATGGATCCCGGCTTCCGTGGCTATTATTTTCCTGATGCAATTTACCTGGATCAGCATGCTGCTGGAATGGGTATTTTTCCGGAAACGGCCTGCAGCGCTACAGCTGGCGGCCACGCTACTGATCATGGCGGGTACAGTAA
>NZ_DATCRF010000794.1:0-9476 GCF_036569125.1 Chitinophaga sp.
TCATTATTGTTTTCCCGCTGATCGTTTACCTTGGCGCCAGCGGCGTGATACAAACGCAGAGAGAAAACAGGATCTGTAAATTCTTAGGTGATATTTCCTATCCGCTTTATATGGTCCATTACCCGCTGGTATATTTTTACGTTGCCTGGATCAGCAACCATAAAGGCATAACCATCGCACAGGTGTGGCCGATTGCGTTACTCATCTTAATTGGCAGCATTATGCTGGCCTATGTTACATTGAAATGGTATGATGAGCCGGTTCGCAAATGGTTAAGGAAGAAGCTGAAATAGGTAATTAAGGGGCGTAAATACTTCTGACCGGGATTAAACAGGAAAGTTCTTTCAAACAATGCTATAAAATAGAAATGCCCGGCCAATCGCCAGGCTTTTTTCAGCGGAGGAAGAGGGATTCGAACCCCCGGACCTGTTACAGTCAACAGTTTTCAAGACTGCCGCAATCGACCGCTCTGCCATTCCTCCGGCGCAAAAGTATAAAAGGAATTTAATTTAAAAAATTTATTTTTCTGAAAGTGCCTTATCTCCCACCCACAGGGCATTTCAGGGCAAAAAAAAACGCCGTACCTGCGTACGGCGTTCCTGATTCCTTGCTGTTGTGTCTTTTTCCTTTTCTATTGTTTAATTATTTCTCCGTCCTTGGTCCATTCCTTCAATATCACTTTTATCACCCGCTCCACTCCTTCCACGTAATATGCCATGGACCGTCGACTATGGACCATCGACTCTTTCACTATTTCCATCCACCACCTAAAGAGCGGTACAATTCCACTCCGGCGCTCAGCTGCTGCCGAACAATATCCGCACGGGTCAGCTGGGCCTGCAGGGAATTGCTTTGCGCGGTGATCACCTCCAGGTAGTTAGCCAAACCGCTGCGGAACAGCAGGCGGGCCTGGGAAATGGCGGTATCCAGCGTTTGCACCTGGTCATTCGCTATCTGGCGCCGGCTTTGCAGCTTATCCAGTGTTACCAGGGCATTACTTACTTCGCCAATGGCGTTCAGTGCCTGCTGGCGGAAACGGATGGCTGCCTGGTCGCGCTGAATGCGGGCCACTTCCAGCTGGGTTTTCAGCTGGCGGCGGTTGAATACCGGTTGGGTAATTCCGCCTGCTACAGTGCCGAACAGGGAGTTAATATCAAACCATTTGGCTGCTTTGTAAGAGTTTAACCCGCCGCTGCCCGTAATGGTAAGGGCCGGGTACATGCTGGCCTGGGCCACGCCTACCTGCGCATTGGCTGCTACCAGCTCCATTTCGGCAGAACGTACATCCGGGCGTTTGCTGATCAGCTCCGCCGGTACACCGGTGCTCAGGGAGTTCGATAAGCTGATCTCTTCCAGGTTAGCGCTCCGTGTAACCGTACCCGGGAGCTTGCCTGCCAGGATCTGCAGCGCATTTTCCTGTATAGCTATGCCTTGTTCCAGCTGCGGTACCAGCAGGGCTGCTGTTTGCTGCTGTGATAATGCCTGTTGTACCGCCAGCTCTGTTACATCGCCGGAAGTTTTCTGCAGGCGCATCATCTGCACAATAGAATCGCTCAGCGATACATTACGGCGGGCAATCTGTAATTGCTCATCCAGCATCAGCAGGTTATAATAACTGTTAGCTACATTGGCTACCAGCTCTGTTTGCACCGCGCGGGCGCCTTCATAGCTTTGCAGGTAGCTGGCCAGTGCAGCTTCTTTCTGGCGTTTGATCTTACCCCACACATCTATTTCCCAGGAAAGGCTCGCGGACAGGGTATAATCCTCAATATGACTTGTACCCAGGAAGCTGTTTAAGCTAATACCATTCAAGCTGTTCTTGGAAGGACTAGTAGTGTTGGCAGTAGCCTGTAAATTTAAAGAGGGCAACCAGGCGGCTTTGGCCTGTTTTACGTACTCCTGTGCACTTTCTATATTCTTTAATGCATACTGCAGGTCGTAGTTGCCTTTCAGCGTACTGTCTATCAGCTGCAGTAACACCGGATCCTGGAAGAACTGCTTCCACTCCACCCCTGCTATGCTGCTGTCTGAAGGCGCCTGCGTTTGCCCATTGAAGTGCTCCGGCAGTACCAGGGCGGGCCGCTCATAATTACGACCCACCCGGCAGGCTGCCAGCACTACAACTATCAGAAAAAATATTGGTATGAAAATTCTCTTTTGCATGTACAATTTATTTTACGCTTAGTGCTTAAGGCTGAATGCTTAACGCTGCCTGCATTTTGCGTTAAACGTTAGGCATTCAGCATTTCACTTATTTCTATAAAGCTGGTTCTTCCTCCATCTCTTCTTCATAGACCCTTAAGCCGGCGCGGCCTGTTATCCTTTCCTGTAAGTATTGGAAAATAACATACAGTACAGGAATAATAAACACACCTAATATTACACCGGTAAGCATACCGCCGATGGCGCTATAGCCTATGGAATGGTTACCAACGGCCGATCCTTTCTGCACAAATACCAGGGGTATCAGACCTACGATAAAGGCAAATGAAGTCATTAAGATAGGACGAAGCCTTGCCCTTGACCCAGCCAGTGCCGATTCAAGAAGGCCCATACCATTGCGTCTTCGCTGCACGGCAAATTCTACGATCAGGATCGCATTCTTAGCCAGCAACCCTATCAGCATGATCATCCCGATCTGTACATAGATGTTATTATCCAGCCCGGCAAAACCGATGAAGGTAAATACACCCAGGATACCTGTTGGAATGGTCAGGATAACTGCAAGCGGCAACACATAACTTTCATATTGAGCTGCCAGCAGGAAGTACACGAATATGATACTGAGCATGAAGATGTAGATCTGCTGATCGCCCGCCTTGATCTCTTCACGGGTTGAGCCGGTCCATTCGTAGCCGTAACCCTGGGGAAGCGCCTGTTTCGCAGTTTCCTCAATGGCTTTGATGGCATCACCCGTACTATAACCTGGTTTAGGCGTACCGTTGATGGTAACCGCATTAAACATGTTGTTGCGGGTTACTGTTTCCGGGCCATATACACGTTTTAATGAAACGATTGATTTTACAGGCACCATTTCATTTGTGCTGTTCTTCACATAAATACCATCGAGTGAGTGAATGTCGTTACGGTAAGGCACATCTGCCTGCGCTACGACGCGATAGTATTTTCCAAAACGGTTAAAATCCGAAACATAGCTGCTACCGTAATAGATCTGCAGGGTTTGCATCAGGTCAGTGATAGCTACGCCTAATTGCTTGGCTTTAAAATTATCTACTTCTACCCTGTATTGCGGGTTGTTAGCGGAGAAGGTAGTAAAGGCTGCACCGATCTCTTTTCTTTGCATCAAAGCGCCGATAAAGCCCCATGCATTCATGCCCAGCTGGTCCAAAGGACGGCCCAGCCTATCCTGCAGCATGAACTCAAAGCCGCTCACGTTACCAAAACCCTGTACTGTAGGGAAGGTGAAGAAGAAAGCGCTGGCGTCTTTCAGCTGGCTTGCCGGCCCATACATCATTCCGGTAACCTGGTCAATATTCTTTACAGCACCTCTTTCGTGCCTGTCTTTTAAGCGTATGAAACCTGCAGCATAAGGAGAAGCGGCGGCATTACTGATGAAGTTAAAACCATCCACCGTCCATGTATGCCGTACTGCCGGGTTCTGACGAAGCATCTGGTCCAACGTTTCTGTTGACTTATGCGTTCTGTCCATTGAGCTGCCCGGAGGTGTATTTAAAGCATACAATACAAAGCTCTGGTCTTCCGTAGGAATAAACCCTGTAGGCGCTCTGCGGGCCAGTATAAAGGCGCCGAGCGTTATAATAACCAGGAGGGTTATGGCAATCCATTTACGGCGGATCAGAAAGCCGATGCCTTTGATATACCGGTGTGTCATTGAGTTAAACCCGGCGTTAAAGGCATTAAAGAAACGGCTTCCAAAGCCAGTTTTCTTACCATGCTCACCTTCTCCGGTCTTTAAGAACAAGGCACACAAGGCGGGGCTCAGGGTCAGGGCGTTGATAGCCGAGATCATGATCGCAATGGCCAGTGTAAAGGCAAACTGCCGGTAGAATACACCTGCAGGGCCCTGCATGAAACCAACCGGTATGAACACCGCCATCATTACAAGGGTAATAGATATGATAGCGCCGGATATTTCATCCATTGATTTCAGGGTAGCCTTTCTTGCCGGCCAGTGTGTTTGTTCCATTTTGGCATGCACGGCTTCCACCACCACGATCGCATCATCCACCACAATACCAATGGCCAGCACTAAGGCGAACAGGGTAAGCAGGTTAATACTAAACCCAAACAGCTGCAGGAAGAAGAACGTACCTACAATGGCCACCGGCACAGCTATGGCCGGGATCAGGGTAGAACGGAAATCCTGCAGGAACACAAACACCACCAGGAACACCAGGATAAAAGCGATCACAAGCGTTTCACGCACCTGGTCAATGGAAGCGTCCAGGAAGTCCTTGGCGTTGTACATAACTTCCGTTTTCACGCCCTTGGGCAGTGAAGCGCTGAACGGCACCAGCAGCTTCTCTATCTGGTCAATGATCTCGCTGGCGTTAGAGCCGGCTGTTTGAATGATCGCAAAGCCTGCAGCGGGTTTACCATCCAGCAGGTTGTTAGCGCCGTAATTCAGCGAACCGAATTCTATACGTGCCAGATCTTTCAGGCGAAGCATGGATCCGTCACTGTTCGCCTTTATCACAATATTCTCATAGTCCTCGTTCAGGTTCAGCTTTCCTTTGTATTTCAATACAAATTCAAAGGTTTCCTTGCTGCTTTCACCCAAACGGCCAGGAGCCGATTCTATGTTCTGATCCCTGATCGCGTTCAACACATCCTGCGGAGAAAGATTATTCGCGGCAAGACGATCGGGCTTTAACCATACACGCATGGAGTAATCCTTGGCGCCAAAGATCTGCGCCTGTGCCACACCCGGTACACGCTGGATCTGGGGGATAAGATTGATCTTGATATAGTTTTGCAGGAACTTTTCATCGTACTCTTTGGGATCTTCACTATACAAACCCATGAACATGATGAAACCGTTCTGTACTTTTTGTGTGCTGAGGCCTGCTGTTACTACTTCCGTAGGTAACTGGCTGGTAGCTTTGGATACCCGGTTCTGCACGTTTACAGCAGCAATATCGGGGTTGGTTCCCTGTTTGAAAAAGACCGTTAACACCATACTACCATCGTTACTGGAGTTGGAGGTCATGTAGGTCATATTCTCCACCCCGTTCACTGCTTCCTCTATCGGGTTAGCCACAGAGCGGGCCACTACTTCGGCGTTGGCGCCGGGGTAGGAAGCCGTAACCGTTACGCTGGGCGGCGCGATATCGGGAAACAAGGTAACAGGCAGGGCAAAGTAAGAGATAATGCCCAGCAATAGTAGAATTATGGACACTACCGTTGAAAGTACCGGCCTTAATATGAATCTTCTTAACATGATAAGTTCACTTTTTGATTGTAAGTAAAATCGATTTTTGCATGGTATACTTTATATTAAAGTATAGCCTGCCACTTACAATGGTTTTGACTTGAGCACACTATCTGCTGATACCGGCTGAGGCGTAATTACAGCGCCATCCTTTAAAGTACCGGTTCCGGATAAAACTATTTTCTCGCCTGCTTTCAGCCCGTCGCTTACAAAGTAATAGTTGGCTGTTTTTCCGGCAATGGTAATAGGCTTGCTCGCTACTTTGTTGCTATCGGCCACGGTGTATACAAACACTTTGTCCTGTATTTCAAAAGTGGCTTCCTGCGGTATAGTAATGGCAGCAGGAACTTCCTGTGTTAATCTTACTTTACCTGTGTTACCGGTACGTAATATGCCTGACGCATTGGGGAACGTTGCACGGAAACTAATAGCGCCGGTGGTTTTATTGAACTGGCCTTCTATGGTTTCTAATTTCCCTTTTTCGGCAAATGAAGTATTGTCAGCCAGGATCAGCTCTACAGGGGGCGCTTGCTTTAATTTCTCTTCAATCGTCTTACCCGGAAAGTTGTTCTTAAATGCAATGAAATCGGGCTCGCTCATAGAGAAGTAGGCGTACATTTCACGTACGTCGGAAAGCACGGTGAGCGGCTGTGCATCATTGTTGCCTACAAGGGCGCCTATTTTATAAGGGATCCGGCCAATGTAACCGCTTACCGGTGCATTCACCAGGGTATAGCCTACATTGATACGGGCGCTGCCTACTGCTGCTTTAGCCTGGGCTACGGCAGCTTTTGCTGCTTCATAATTTGCTTTGGCTGTTTTCAGCTGCACGTCGGAAACAACGTTGTTGGCTACCAGGGGCGCCAGGCGGTCCATTTCAACCTGCGCCTTGTCCATATTGGCCTGCGCAGCAAGCACATTTGAATTGGCGCTGTTCAGCTGTTCGGCATATACCTGCGGATCTATTTTAAACAAAGGCTGGCCTGCTTTTACATAGGCGCCTTCATCTACAAATATTTTTTCCAGATAACCAGATACCTGCGGGCGCACATCTACATTCACCTTTCCTTCCAGCGAAGCGGGAAATTCCAGGTAAGAAGTAGCCGGTGCTGTTGTAACTGCCATTACGGGCAATTGAGGAGGAGGAGGCGGCGGCGGAGCTGCCTGGTTTGAAGCACAGCTATATAATACTACGGCCAGCATCAGAATGCCGGAGAGGTAGGCGAGTGGCTTGCGTGTGATCATTTTTTTTAATAATAGTTCCATTTGTTATAGTGTTATAATATGTAAAGACGTTCGAATACCTGTCAACGGGACAAAAAATGCCTGTTTTACTTTTCAGTAATTAAAAGGTTGTTTGTTTTAGTGACAGCTTCGGGTAGTAGTTTTAACAGAATTGGCCAACAGTAAGTTTCGACATGGTTGCACCCGCCGGCGTATCCTTATACGGATCAGCAAGTTGTTTTGTTACTGTTGTTAAAAAATAATTTAACAAAACAGGGCGGCGGGCATGTTTACAATCATTTTCATATGCTTATAAAATCAATACAAAAGTAATACAAGGCTTTAGGTTTCCTGCTTAACAAATCGCGGTATTAATTGTACTTTTCCCGGATACTCCGCTGAAACATAACGGGTGTTTGCCCGGTGTGTTTTTTAAAGAAGCGGTTAAAGTACGCATCATCCTCAAAGTTAAGCTGCCAGGCTATTTCCTTCACAGAATGATCTCCCCAGAACAGCAGGCGCTTGGCTTCCATGATCCTTTTTTCATCTATAACCTGTTTCGCGGTTCTGCCCACGGCAGCTTTTACGGTATCATTCAGGTGCCCCGGCGTAACGAACATCATATCTGCATAATTGGCAACCTGGGTCTTATCCCGGAAGTGCTGGTCAGACAGCTCATTGAACTGGCGTACCATACGGCTTTGAGCGGTATCCAGCTGCATGTAGGCTACATTGTGCTGTGGCAGCCGGCCGCAGGCCATGATCAAAGCATTCAGCAGGTTACGGATAATGCTGTCCCGCATGGGGCGCATGCTGCTGTATTCCCGGAGAATGAGACCTGCAAAGTTCATCAGCTCCTGCATCTGGGCCGCCTTTACCGGAATGGCCCGCTTATCAAAGATGCACGCCCAGCAGTTGAGCATACCCTGGCATTCTGCCATCAGGAATTCTTTATCAAAATGGATATATACGGATTCGCAGATGGAATCTTCACTTCCATGTTGATGTACCTGGTCTGGCGCCAGCAGGATGACTGCCGGTGCGGCAACGGTATACTTTTCAAAATCTATGTACTGGGTCATTTGCCCCGATAGCAGCAACGTAATGGTGAAACCTGCATGCCGGTGCGGATGTACCGCCCCTCCTGCGGGCATGTTCAGCGAACGTCCAATAGTAAACCCCGGCATTTCAGATGCCCCAGGCATTTGCGCGCTGATATCATACACGGGTATTAACACATTGTTCTTCATCAGAAAGGCGTTTTTTCAGATCAAATGCCGGTGGAGGATATAAAGGCAACGCTATGATCACTACAGTTACAGTACAACAAGTTCCATCACATAACTTCTGCCAACAAATTTAAAATATCCTTCCAGCAATTTTCTAAATAATTACAATTAATTCTTCAAGACAATTATACTAGATAAGTATTTAGCCAGCTAACCATATTATGACAAGTTGCTCAATACCTGCATTAATAACCGCTTTAATAACATCCGCTCTTCCGTAGTCAGGTTATCTACGGTTTCCCGTTCCAGCACCTCCCACATTTTCTGTTCTACTGTCTCTACGGCAGCTACCCCTTTCTCTGTAAGATACACTCTTACAGCACGTTGGTCGGATGAACACCGCTCCTTTTTCAGGAATCCGTTCTTTTCCAGCCGCTCCACCGTACGGGTTACCGTAACGGCCGACACACACATGCCGCAGGTAAGCTCATTGAGGGTAATGCCCTGCTGCTGGTAGATCTGCTGCAGCAACAGCTCCTGCCCTGCATGCAGGTTCAGGGACGACAGCAGCTCGTTTGCCCTGTTACGGTGCGCTTTACCGATCCTTGAGATCAGGTAACTCACAGTTTCTGACACCGGTATCTTATTCATGGGGCCAAATGTAGAAATAATTAGCCAGCTAAACAAGTGGGGATGATATAGATATCTTTTATAGGGGTATAGATGGGCGATGGCGAGGCCGTCGAAGTCCATGGTCCATGGTCGATGTTCCATTGCCTGCTGCGGGGTGAAGATTGGCCAGGACCGGCAGGTTCACAGCGTATTGCAGGGCGGCCAGCTGACCACGGACCATAGCCCACTGCTTACAGCGCCTGCAAGGACTGCGGAGTATAATAATAGATAATTTCCTTCATAGGGGTTACAGGGGGATATTAATTCAGTGTTATATTATATGAACAATAGTTTGAAATACGATACGTACCAGGCAGTGGATTATAACCATGGTCCATGAACTACCTGCAATACGCACCAGGCCATGGACCATGGACCATCGACCATCGACCATGGACGGGGCGAAGCCCCACCCCTACTCCATCTTCAGGCTCTTCACCGGGTCGGCTAAGGCGGCCTTAATGGATTGGAAGCTGACGGTAATTAAAGTAATCGTGAGCGCCAGCAGGGCAGCAATAATAAATACCCCCGGCCCAATGGTGATACGGTATTCGTATTTTTCCAGCCAGCCCTGTAAAAAGTACAGCACCACCGGCGTGGCAATACAGCAGCTAATGCCTACCAGCCATATAAAATCTTTGGATAATAACAGCCATACCTGGGTTACAGAAGCGCCCAGCACTTTACGCACCCCTATTTCCTTGGTACGCTGTTCTGCTATATAAGCGGCCAGTCCAAACAATCCCAGGCAGGAGATCACAATGGCCAGCACGGCCAGGATGCCGGACAGCTTGCCCATAAGCACCTCCTGCTGGAACAGGGTGTTGTACTGTTCATTGGCAAAATCATATTTATAGGGAAAAGCAGGACTGTACTTATTAAATATAGTAGTGAGCTTGTCCACCGCCGTATGGGGGTTTACGCCGGCGGTTAAACGG
>NZ_DATCRF010000795.1:0-5729 GCF_036569125.1 Chitinophaga sp.
TTAATGGTAAGGTGCACACCATGGGCGCCGGCTTTTACGCCTTCCAGCACATTGGCTGTACCCAGGTCGTAATCATTATGCATATGCACATCAAAGTGCAGCTTGGGATAGCGCTGCACAATGGCGGAGGTATATTCGAAAACTTCAGAAGGGATCAGGATACCCAGGGTATCCGGCAGCATAATACGTTTAACAGGCTGCGTTTGTAAAAAGTCCAGGAACTGGAATACGTAGTCGCGGGAGTGGCGCATGCCATTGCTCCAGTCTTCCAGGTACACATTACATTCCAGGCCTTTCTTTTTTGCCAGCGCTATTACCGCTGCTATTTCTGCAAAGTGCTGTTCCGGTTTCTTTTTAAGCTGGTGGGTTAAGTGGTTCAGTGAACCTTTGGTAAGCAGGTTCATAACCTTAGCCCCTGCCTGCTGCATCCATTGCACGCTTACATCGCCATCCACAAACGTCAGCACTTCCACCCTGTTCAGAAAGCCGTTGGCCTTCGCCCATTTGGTAATGGCCTTTACGGCCGCAAACTCGCCTTCAGACACGCGGGCAGACGCAATTTCAATACGGTCTACCTTTACTTCTGTTAACAATAACTGCGCAATGGTTAATTTTTCCGAAGGTGAAAAAGAAACGCCGCTGGTTTGCTCCCCATCCCGCAGGGTGGTATCCATTATTTCTACATAGCGTCCGGCAACTGACATAATAAGTGGTGGAATGTTTTAGTACATGCTTTTGGCAGCGAAGCTCTGGATCTCGCTCTTCATGGCTTGCAGGTAATCAATATCATCATAACCGTTCTGCAGGTTATGTTTTTTGTAACTGTTGATGTCAAATTTTTCGCTTTCACCGGTGGCAACAATGGTGATGGTCTGCTCCGGCAGGTTCACTTCCACTTCGGCTTTGGGATCGGCTTCTATGGCCGTAAAGATCTTATCTAAGAACTCAGCGCTCACCTGTACGGGTAGTATACCAATGTTCAGGGAGTTGTTCTTAAAAATATCTGCAAAAAAGCTGCTTACTACACAGCGGAAACCATAATCATAAATGGCCCAGGCCGCGTGCTCACGGCTGCTGCCGCTGCCAAAGTTCTTACCGGCTACCAGTATTTTACCGCTGTAGATGGGATTGTTCAGTACAAAATCTTTCTTAGGCGTATTATCGTTCTCATAACGCCAGTCGCGGAACAGGTTATCGCCAAATCCTTTACGCTCCGTAGCTTTCAGGAAACGTGCAGGAATGATCTGATCAGTATCTACATTTTCAATGGGCATGGGCACCGCTGAACTCCGTAACACAGTGAATTTATCGTAAGCCATTTTTAGGTCGTATCTCTGTTAGTTAATTATGTTGTTGATCGTTTATACGCGGGCGTTATTAATCCGCCATCAGCACGCGGGGGTCTGTTACCACGCCGGTTACTGCTGCTGCTGCTGCTACTAAGGGGCTTGCCAGCAGCGTTCTTGCGCCGGGGCCCTGCCTGCCTTCAAAGTTGCGGTTGCTGGTGCTCACGGCATATTTACCCGCCGGTATCTTATCATCATTCATGGCCAAACAGGCGGAACATCCGGGCTGGCGCAGCTGGAAACCTGCGTCTGTTAAAATATCCAGGATACCTTCTTCTTTGATCTGCTGCTCTACAATGTGTGAGCCGGGCACTATCCAGGCCGTTACATGATCTGCTTTTTTACGCCCTTTTACAATGGAGGCAAAAGCGCGGAAATCTTCTATACGGCCGTTGGTACAGCTGCCGATGAAAACATAATCAACCTTTTTGCCCAGCATGGATTCTTCTTCATGAAAACCCATATAGTTCAGTGACTTTTCATAGCTGGCCTTGCCGCTGCCCGAAGCCGCAGAAGGGATATGCTGGGTGATGCCTAGTCCCATACCGGGGTTAGTGCCGTAGGTGATCATGGGCTCAATATCTGCTGCATCAAAAGTATGCTCCTGGTCAAACTTAGCGCCTGCATCGGTTTTCAGTGTTTTCCAGTAAGCCAGCGCTTTATCCCATGCTTCGCCTTTAGGGGCTTTTTCACGGCCTTTGATATATGCAAAAGTAGTTTCGTCAGGTGCTATAATACCGCCACGTGCGCCCATTTCAATGCTCATGTTACAAACCGTCATACGGCCTTCCATGCTCATGTTCTCAAACACATCGCCTGCGTATTCCACAAAATAACCGGTAGCGCCGGCTGCGGTGAGCTTGGCAATAATATACAGCACCACATCTTTAGGCGTAACTCCTTTACCCAGCTTGCCATTTACATTAATGCGCATTTTCTTGGGCTTGGGCTGCATAATACATTGGGAAGATAATACCATCTCCACCTCAGAAGTGCCAATACCAAAGGCAATAGCGCCAAATGCGCCGTGGGTAGAGGTATGCGAATCGCCGCACACAATGGTCATACCCGGCAGGGTAATACCGTTTTCCGGGCCTACCACATGCACAATGCCGTTCTTGGGATTACCCAGGCCCCAGTGGGAAATGCCGTATTTGGATGAGTTGGTTTCCAGCGCTTTTAACTGGTTGGCAGAAAGCGGGTCCTGCACCGGTAAATGCTGGTTAATAGTAGGTGTATTATGATCTGCGGTAGCAAAGGTTTTTTCGGAGAACATCACTTTCAGCCCCCGGCTCTCCAAACCCAGGAACGCTACCGGGCTGGTTACTTCATGAATAAAATGGCGGTCAATAAAAAATACATCCGGACCGTCTTCTATTTTTCTCACAACATGTGAATCCCATACTTTATCAAATACGGTAGTAGGTATTTGGCTCATTTTTTATAATTTAAAAAGTAACTGCAAAATTGTTAAAATATATCCAGATATTCTGCTTTTTAGTCAGATTTTTTCTAACAGGAAACGTTAAAAACCGGGGGCTGCAGATGAAGAAGGCTTTGACCGTGCGGTAACGACCAAAGCCTTATAGTATTGATTATAAATATTTTACAATACAATCACAGCGCTTACCGCACAGCTCAGGCGTCCACCGCATCATACACGATCACCTTTTCCCAAAGGTGGCTGCAGTTCTTAATAAATTCCAGGTGAATGGGATCTGTTTGATAAGCAGCCTGCCCGGCCAGGTCGGCAAAGAACATCAGCTCAGATACGGCCCAGCTGTTATCCACCACATCCCGTTTTTCGGTGCTGGCCACTACCCCTACCCGCAGCTCTTTTACGGTTTTGATCTTGGCCAGGGTTTTAACACCGGCCACCAGCTTATCACGGTCTTCCGTAGAACCGGGATTTTTAAGCCAGAAGAATACATGGTGTACCACGGGATATTTGGGTGCAGCAGCCTGCAGGGGCGTTGCTGTGGCGGCCGCTGTACCGGCTAAAATAGTGGCTGCCGTGCCCAGGAATTTACGTCTGTTGGAATTTTTCATGGTTAATCGGGTTGATGGCCTCAAAATAGTAAAATATACTGCATAAAAAAAGGCGCCTTCCCGGTAGGGAAAGCGCCCATATACATCTTTATTCCATCTTACTTACTGGTTGGCCTGCTGCTCTTTTTTCTTTTTAGCATGGTCCACAATGGCGCCTGTACCAGCGCCTACACCCGCACCAATTACGGTACCAATGGCAGCGCCCTTTAAACGGTCTTTATTTACAATAGCGCCCGTGATAGCGCCTGCACCAGCGCCTACTACTGCACCTTTAGCAGTGTGGCTCCAACCCTTTTTCTTGGTAGTGGTGGTGGCTGCGGGAGCGGCTGCAGTAGAATTATCAGCGGAGCCGCTATTACTGTAGCTACCGTTTGATGCCTGGCTGCTACGGCTTTTATGTTTTGCTTTTTCAGCGTTTATAGAATCAATTACCTGCTGTTTTGCTACACTTACCGCGTTCATTGAATCAATGGTTGCCTGTTTGGCATCCCCTATAGCGGCAGCCTTCTCGTCATTGCTCTGGCAGGATGCAAAGATCAATGCGGATGATGCGATGGCTATAACTAAGTTTCTCATGGCTTTAATTTTTAAAATATTAGGTCTGCCCTTCCAATAACGAAAACTGTGCCATTTGTTACTGCAGGAAATGGCAGGAGGCCCTAAAGACCTCCTTACCATTTACTTATAGTTTAATAAATTTTTTCCTTACTACTTTTTTGCCATCCCTGAACTCAATAATATAGGTACCGGCAGGCAGGCTGCCAAGGTTTAAGGTACCGTTCGCTGACTTCATCCGGGTAACCTGCGAGTTGGCCACGTTGATCACGCTTACCATCCCATCATTCTTCAGGCCGCCAATGGTCAGGTTGCTGGTTACCGGGTTGGGATATACCTTAAACTGGTCGTTTGTTTCCGGCAGGTGGCTTGCCTTGCTGGCCAGCGCTGCGCTGGTAAACTCAATCCAGTTAATGTTCCAGTCGCCGCTAACTGCATAAATGCGCAGGGTTTGATCGCCGGCTGCCAGGGTTACCGTGGTAGTAATAGTGGTCCAGGCCTGCCAGCCGCCGGTAGCCGGTACGTTTACCGTAGCCAGTACGTTAGTGCCGGAGCGCAGCTGTAATTGTTTACCGCCATCCGGGCTGGCTATGCGTAAGTTTACGGTATAAGTGCCTGCTGTGGTTACATTTACATGGTAATCCATCCAGTCATCCGTATTTATCCAGCCCACATTTTCGCCGCCGCCGGTATCTGCACAGCCTTCTGTTCCAACATCCGACTTGGCATCAAAAGCTTCCGCTTCTATTTTGCCGGGGATGGTTTTAACGGCTGTTACCGGGTTTATTGCAATAGCTACCGGGGCGGATGTAGTGCTTAAACCGGCATTATCCGTGGCTTTGGCCGTAATGGAATAAGTGCCTGCAGCTGCGCCTATCCAGGTATACTGGTAAGGGCTGGTAGTATCTTCACCCAGCTTAACAACGCCCTGGAAAAATTCCACTTTGCGCACATTGCCATCTGCATCAGCTGCTGTTGCCGCCATATCAATATCCGCATTATTAAAGAAGGAAGCATTATTGGCCGGTGCAGTAAGGCTTACGGTAGGTGCGCTGCCGGTACCTGTGCCGGCAAGGGCAAAGCTCAGGTAGTTAATGTTCAGGTCCGCTGCATCCATGGTTACACGTAATACTTTTACGCCGGTGGTAAGTGCCGGTGTGTTCACAGTAATGGTTTGCCATGCCTGGAAACCGCCGGTTTTGGGTACAGCCATGGTTCCGCTGATGTTCACGCCATCCAGCTCCACATGGAATGCTTTGGCATCGTAAGGCGTGGCCACACGGGCAGCCAGGGTGTATACGCCGGGTGTGGTTACATTCACGGTGTATTCCAGCCACTCGCCGGTAGCTACATAACCTATGTTAAAGCCACCGCCGGTATCGGCACAACCTTCCAGGTCCACCCCTTCGTTGGGCCGGTAACCGTTACCCTGGTTGGCAACGGAAGCATCGTGGTAGGCAATACCTTCGCCGCCGGTATCATAGTCCTCTATTTCAATTTTACCCGGTATGGCAGCCGGTACGCCCTTGTAGGGATTTTGTAAAGATGCGCTCACCTTATAATTAGCCGCATAGGTGGTGTTAACAGCAGGTACGCGCAGGTTTTGCGTAACCGCCCCGCCATGCGCCCAGGAAGTAAATTCATAAGCGGTATCGCCCAGGGTTTGCGGGCTAAGGGCCTGTATGGTGAAGTTGGAATTTACCACAAAGGTTTTAGTAGCCGGCGCAGTTACCTGCGAACCTAATACCAGCTGTAATCCCGGTTTGCTGGATGTGATGG
>NZ_DATCRF010000796.1:0-3128 GCF_036569125.1 Chitinophaga sp.
GTTAAGGGCTGTGTGTTATTACGGACACGGAAAAAGTTGATGATGTCCAGCGCCTTTACATAGTCCTGCTTGTAAATAGCAATTTCCGCCTGCAGCAGCTTTATATCTGCAAAACGGAAAATGATCATGTTGTTGCTCATGTAAGGGTTTAGCTTTAAGCCGGGATTGCGGTAAATAACGTTGCTGTACTTGCGGCACAGCGGGCGGTTATCGTCCCGGTAATCAAACCCTTTCTGGTAGCGTATATCCAGCGTATCGTTAACATCCTGCCCTTTCAGATAATGCCGGCTGAAGTATTCCGGGCGTACGGCCATACGGGCATAATCCCCGTGGTATTTAATGTACTGGTCGCCACGCAGGAACTGCATGCCTATACCGTCATCAGAGCCTTCCAGCTGGTCTTCGCTCATGTTCAGCTCAAAAATGCTTTCGGTGGATTTGCCGATGAAGGTTTTATAATAGTTGGCCGTATCTGTCAGCGTATAGCCGCCGTTGGCTATCAGCGTACTGATGGCAGTATCGGCGCTGTTAATATCCTTCATGTCATTGGCGCCGCCATTGGCTGCATTCAGTGTAGTGCCTCTCCACAGGTACAGGTGGGCCAGCAATGCGTATACAGAACCTTTGTTGGCGGTAACCGCTGCACCGCTGGGATTATCAGCATATCCCCAGTTCAGCAGGCTAATGGCATCGTGGCAGTCTTTTTCTATTTGCTGCATCACGTCTGCCTTGGGGCTGCGGGGCAGCTCCGGCGCTTCCAGCGGGTTTTCGTAATACTCCGTTACCAGAGGCACATCGCCCCATATACGGGTCATGGTAAAGTAGGTGAACGCACGTATAAAAAGGGCCTGCCCCAGCACACGGTTCTTGTATTGCTGCGCATTGGGCACATCTTTTTCCAGGTTGGCATCCGGCACTTTGGGCAGCTCTGCCAGAATGGTGTTGCTCATGGTGATCACCTTAAAAAAACGCGTCCAGTTACCCAGGTCCTTTACGTTATAGGTAAAGGTGTAATCCCCGTTCTGTATGCCTTCCAGCCCATCGCCGTTATAATCAATTACAAAGTAATTCTTGGCAACAGCGTCGCCATACATATAATAGCTGTATTTAAATGCCAGCGCATTCCTTAACAGGGCATAGTTACCTGCCAGGGCGCTTTCACAGTCCTGGGTGGTTTTCCAGTACTTTTCAAGGTAGGTTGAGTTCTTGGGCTCCTGTTCCAGCAGCTTTTTGCAGGAAACAGATAACAGGAACGTGCACAGGAGCATAATATATCTAAGTTTCATAGTAGCAGATTTTACCGGTTTAAAAATTAACACTCAGACCCATGGTATATTTCTTTGGAATGGGGTATCCATTACCGTTATATTCCCCGTAAGGGTTCACGGCTTCTGCGTCCGGCAGGCCTTTTGAACGCTGGAACATGGCTACATTATCCAGTACGCCAAAAATGCTGAACCGGTCTATACCCCACCGTTTCAACAGGTCGGGCCCCAGGTTGTACGTAAGGCTGATGCTTTTAATACGCAGGTAATCGCCCTTCTCTAAAAAGAAAGTTTGTGCAGAGGTATAATAATAACGGTAAGAACCCAGATCGTACTTGGCGTAAGTAGCCTTATCACCGGGTTTGCGCCATATATCCAGCTTGCTGAAATCAGGAGTGGCATATTTTATAAAGCGGTTGGTGGCATCGCCATCCGTTGAGTTGCTGAACTGGTCGGCCTTATAAAGGTTCAGTACATCACGGTCAAAGGTGAAGGTGCAGAAGATGTTCAGTATAAAATTCCTCCAGGTAATTTCATTGTTAAAACCGCCGGTTATCTTGGGGTTCGGATCGCCAATGGGCATCTTGTCCGGGTTAATACCCTCATTAAAGATATCAATGAAGTTATCGCCGTCCAGGTCTGCCAGGTAAAAGTCGCCACCGCGGTAGGTGCCGTTGCCGTTGCGGTATTTTTCACCGGTGTATTTGTTGCCCGGCACATCATCGTCCGTAGCAAATACCCCCAGGTTCTGATACAGGTAAAAAGCGTTCAATGGCTTGCCTACAGAAAGGATGTGCGATTTATCAAAGCGGTCGCCATTCTGGAATACAATGTCACGCCCTCCATTAGGCAGGCTGGTGATCATGTTCTTGTTATAGGAAATATTCAGCCGGGTAAACCATTTAATGGCGCTGTTACGCCGTTTGAACGGGTAGCCGGAAACCGTAAGCTCCACACCGGAGTTACGTACGCCCAGCGCATTGGTGAGCGCATTGTCATAACCGGAGGTAACAGGCAGGATGATACTGAACAGCTGCAGGGAGCTTTGCCGGTTATACACATCTACCGTGGCGGCAAAGTTACCGTCGTTAAATTCCAGGTCTGTACCCAGGTTCCATTGCACACTGCGTTCCCAGCTTAATCCCTTCTGCGCCGCACCATCCTTGAAGTTGGGTGTAATGGCGGTAACGCCGTTGTAAGAGGTGGCGCCGTCATTGCCGGCAAAACCACCGTTATTCACCTTATACAGGTTATACTGTAAATAGTTCTGCTCCGGTAAGCTGCCGGAGGTACCTACGCTGCCCCTTATTTTTACAAGGGAAAAGGTGCGGCTGTGCTGCAGAAAAGGTTCGTCAGAAATGATCCAGGCGGCAGATGCAGAGGGGAAAAAGCCCCATTTACTGTCTGCTCCAAAACGGGAAGAACCATCTGTACGCGCACTTACCGACAGCAGGTATTTGTCTTTAAAGTCATACGCAATACGGGAGTAGTAAGATAACAGCCCGTATGCCTGGTAATCGGATGAGGCTTCAATATTCGTTTGCCGGAAGCCCTGCACCACCTGGATCTGGTCTGAGGAGCCGCCGTAGCCCAGCGCCCGGGTGTTCTGGTACTGGTCATACTGCAGATCTGTACCCAGTATTACGCTCAGGTTATGGTCCTTAAAGCTGTTCGTATAGCTAAGGTAGTTAGAGGACAGCAGGTTGGCGCCGTTATCCGCAAAGGAAAAGGAAAAGCTTCCGCTGTTGGAGGTAAGCGCATTGGTTTTGTTATAATCCCTGCGGCTGGTCTTATAAATATGGGAGTTCTGGGAATTGAGCTTCAGGTGCGGGGTAATGCTTAATCCCAGGTTCAGGTTAATGG
>NZ_DATCRF010000797.1:0-13504 GCF_036569125.1 Chitinophaga sp.
GAACGGGAACGAAACAGATATTAACCTGCTGCTGGTGGCCATGCTGCGCAAAGCAGGTCTGAAAGCAGACCCGGTGCTGCTAAGCACCCGCAGCCATGGAATAGTGAATCCACTGTATCCCATAGTAGGGCGTTTTAATTATACCGTAGTGGAATTACAGCTGGGGGATAACCAGGTTGCCTACCTGGATGCTTCTTACCCGCTGGGTTTTGGCAGGCTGCATGCCTCCTGTTATAACGGGCATGCACGTATTATGGATACAGATGCTACTGCCACCTTTTTTAGCGCAGATTCCCTGCGCGAACAAAAGATCACCAGCGTAGTACTGATGGGAGGGGAGAACGGCGCGCTGAAAGGTACTTTCCAGCAACGGCCTTCTTACTTTGAATCTTATAACCTGCGTGGTTTGATCCATGAAAAAGGTAAAGAGGAATGTTTTAAGGATATTGCCAAAACCTACTCAAAGCTGAGCAATACTACTTTGTTAAATACAGATAGTCTGGATGTGCCTTTAGGTATATCCTATGAGTTTGAATGGCAGCCCGGTGATGAGGATATCCTGTACCTGAACCCGATGTTTGGCGAAGCCACCAAAACCAATCCCTTTAAATCAGCCACGCGTTTTTACCCGGTTGAAATGCCGGCTACTTTTGACGAGGTGTATACCATGAACCTGGAAATACCGGCCGGTTATGAAGTGGAGGAGCTGCCTAAACCTGCTATGGTAAAGTTCAATGATGATGAAGGCCTGTTCCAGTACCTGATAGCAAAGAACGATAACTTTATACAGTTCCGTTCCCGTATAAAGCTGGACAAAGCTTTGTTTCAGCCGGAAGAATACGAAACCCTGCGTGACTTTTTTGATATGATCGTGAAGAAACAGGGCGAACAGATTGTTCTGAAAAAGAAAAAATAATTAATAGTGTTATGTTGAATAGTTATAGGGTTGATGAGCTGATCAGCCCTATAACTATTCAGCCGTTTAATAAGATACTATGCGTGCATTATTATCCTTTTCCTGCTGCTGCCTTTTCCTGTTAGCTGCAGTTACCGCAAAAGCAGGCGATCCGGAATACCCGGCTGCTACTATTCCTGCAGAGCTAAAAGCCGGCGCCCATGCAGTAAAGCGCTGGGAAGAGGTGCAGTTTAAACTAACCGGTACTGGTGAAGCAAGGCTGGTTAACCATTACGTGATCACCGTGCTGGATGAATCCGGGGCGGAGTATGCCAACATGGTGGAAGGGTATGATAAGCTCCGGACCATCCGCTCCATCCACGGGGTGTTATATGATGCCAGTGGTAAAGCGATTAAAAAGCTGAAGCAAAGTGATATTACAGACCGGGCAGCTTCAGACGGCGTTTCCATGATCACGGACAACCGGATAAAACAGCATTCTTTTTACTACAGCGTATACCCCTATACGATAGAGTATGAAATAACAATAGATTATAATTGTACGGCCTTTTTTCCCGGCTGGTTGCCGCAGGATGCCCGTGATATGGCCGTGGAGCAAAGCCGCCTGCTGGTAAGTGTGCCGCAGGCATACCCATTACGGTACCGGCAGGTGTTATATGAAGGCGCTCCGCAGATAACCACGGAAAAGGATACACGTACTTATACCTGGGAGGCCAAGCAGATCAAGGCAAGACCTTATGAAATAATGGCGCCCGCCTGGCGCCGCCGTACTACTGCTGTGCTGCTTGGTCCCAGCGATTTTGAAATGGGCGCTTACAAAGGCAATATGAACAGCTGGGAGGAGTATGGTAAATTCATGTATGCGCTGAATAAAGACCGGGATGTGCTGCCCCCGGCAGTTAAACAAACGGTGCACCAGCTGACCAATGGCATCAATGATCCTTCAGAAAAGATCCGGGTGCTGTACCGGTACTTACAGCAGCATACCCGTTATGTGAGCATACAGCTGGGCATAGGCGGCTGGCAAACCTTTGATGCTGATTATGTAGCCAATAAGGGGTATGGCGATTGTAAGGCGCTTTCCAACTATATGTGCGCGCTGTTAAAAGAGGCGGGTATTACGGCTTACTGTACGCTGGTGCATGCGGGCGACGGGGAAATTGATTTTGAGAATGATTTTCCCAGCAATCAGTTTAATCACATGATCGCCTGCGTACCGCGTGGCAAGGATACTACCTGGCTGGAATGTACCAGCGCTTATTTGCCTGCCGGTTATTTAAGCGGTTTTACAGCCGACCGGCCCGTACTGATCATTACAGAGAACGGCGGAAAGCTGATACACACACCGGCCTATGGTACCCGGCAAAACCAGCAGCTCCAGCGGCTGGAAGCGCATATTACACCGGAAGGTAATGTGCTGGCAAAGGTGCGCACGTTTAGTACCGGCCTGCAGCAGGATGATCTGCTGCAAAGGTTACATGAATCTTCCCGTGAGAAATTAATGGAATGGATCCGCAGAGCATTATCCCTGCCCAGCTATGATGTGAACAGTTATAACTGCCTGGAACAACATGATACCATACCGGCCATTGAACAGCAGCTGGACATTACAGCCCGCAATTATGCCGCCATCAGCGGCAAACGGATGTTCATTGAGCCCAACATCCTGAATAAAAGCTCCTCCCGCATTAATACGGAAGAACAGCGCCGTTCCGATATTCAACAGGTATTTGCCTATACAGATGTAGATACGGTGTTGCTTGCCATTCCTGCAGGCTACACTGCGGAAAGTTTGCCTAAGCCCACGCTGTTAAAAAGCCGCTTCGGTACCTATGCATCGCTGGTATTGGTAAAGGATAGCACCATTACGTATATCCGTACCGTACAGCGTAATGCCGGCACTTTCCCTGCCAGCACTTTCCCCGAGCTGGAACAGTTTTATGAAGGTATGTATAAGGCAGATAGAGGGAGGATTGTGTTGGTGAAAAAAGAGTAGTCCATAGTCGATGGTCCATGGTCCATTGCCTTGAACGCATTGAAGTATATCGGAGTAAGTGGTATAATTATGAAGTAATTGACATAACCACGAGCTGGTTCACACCCGCAGCAGGCTATGGACTATGGACCATCGACCATGGACCGGGAAATGAGGCGCAGCCTCATTTCTCCCGCACACTTACAGAAATATGCCGGTCGTGCTTTTTTTCTTCATCAGAAGCATTGGCCGGTGCTTTGGCAAACTGAGAACCGTATCCTTCAGCAGCTGTTATTTGTGCCGCATCTGTATGCAGCTTTAACAGCGCATTCCGCACCGCCTCTGCCCGGGACTGTGACAGCTTAATGTTACCCAGGCTATCGCCTGAACGGTCCGTATAACCGCCTATTTTGATCTTTGCTTTGGGAAATGCCCGCAGGATATCCGCAATGTTCTGCAGCTGCGGTTTACTGTCCGGGCTAATATTAGCGCTGCCGGTAGTAAAGTTCAGGTTATCAAAATCAAACCATACTTCCTTACCGGGTTGTTTGCTGTCATCTTTCAGGAAAGCTACCAGCTGATCTTCAATACCTCCTTTATAGGCGTCCAGCACGGTACCATCCGGCAGGCTTACCTTAATGCTTTCACGCGTTACTACTTCAGGGGTGCTTACCTGCGCCATAGCTGTATCCATCATGGTTTCGGTGCTCAGGGTATCGGTGGCCACGGTATCGGTGGTTTTACCGCCGCCGCAGCCTTTTACCAGGTACCAGAGTAATATAATGGCAATTAATATCAATAACAGCGACCATAACCAGCGGGTGCTGCCGGCTGCTTTTTGAGCGGTTTGCGTCATGCTTTCGGAGGCTTTGCGGGCCGGGCTGCTGGCAAAACCTGCCGCCATGTTGGAGAGCTTGCGGCTTAGCTCCGTAAGGCTGCCTAAGCCCAATAAACCGGCCAGGTTAAACCCCGGGGGTACGGCAGAAAGGATCTGCTCTTTCTGGCTGTTCAAAAAGGCCAGGAAGCTGCTGCCGCTCAGGTTCTGGCTGGCGGCAAATTCTCCTGCAGCGCCCAGGGCCGCCGGGGTGGCGGCATGCAGCAGGGTGCCGGCAGATGATTCCCGGATACCCGCATAAGCTGCAATGGCGCTGGTAAGATCTCCCATTTTATGGCCGAAAAGACCCTGTAACAGCTCCGTACCCTTACCTACCCAGCCACCTGCATTGTTTTGCAGGCTGCTGATAATGGTACCGGTAGTATTGGCGCCGGCCGCTTCTTTGGCCAGGTTAAGGGCGCCGTTGGAATCGCCCTGGGGCCCGGCCTTATATAAAAGGCCGGTGAGTAAGGCGGGAATAATACCGCTGACGGCGTTCTGCACGCCGGATTCACTTTCGCCCAGCCGCGCTGCGGCCTGGGAAATAACATCGCTGGTGAAAAGACCTTTAACAGCGGTCAGTAAGTCAAAAGACATGGGGTACTTTTTTTGGGTGTATAACATAAACAGGCAGGCTGGGCGATTTGTTTAGTCGCCTGTGAAACAGGCGACGGTCCATGGTCGATGGTGTATATAGTCCATGGACCATGGACGGGGGCCACAGGCCCCCTGAAATATTAGCAGCTAAAGCCACCTCAACCTGAAAAAAGAGCAGTGAAACGGTGTTGAATATGCCAAAATTGCCAGTAATCCGGGTTGGAGCGTGATTTGTTACTACAAAGCCATGGTCAACAGACTAAATTCAATAACAAAAGGAGAAATTTTAAGACAATGAACCTCAACAATTTTACCATCAAATCCCAGGAAACGCTGCAACAGGCGCAGCAGCTGGCCTTTAACAGCCAGCAGCAGGCCATTGAAACGGGCCACTTGTTAAAAGCGCTGGTAGATGATGAAGATAACTCCATCGCGTATTTACTCAAGAAGAATGATGTAAATACCGGTTTTATCTCCGGTAAGCTGGATGAGCAATTAAAGAAATATCCCAGGGTATCCGGTGCTGAACCGGCACAAACCCTGAGCCGCGACGCCAACAGTGCCTTACTGCGCGCCGGCAGCAGCATCAAAGAGTTTAAAGACGAATTTGTAAGTGTGGAACACCTGCTGCTTGGGTTACTGGGCGGCAACGATGATACTGCCAAATTGCTGAAAGATGCCGGTTTAACGGAAAAGGGCCTGAAGGCCGCTGTAAAAGATCTGCGTAAAGGTAATACGGTTAATTCCCAGACAGCCGATGCGCAGTACAATTCCCTGCAGAAATACGCCAAGAACCTGAATGAGCTGGCCAGCGCCGGCAAGCTGGATCCTGTGATAGGCCGGGATGAAGAGATCCGGAGAACGCTCCACATCCTTTCCCGCCGTTCCAAGAACAACCCTATACTGGTAGGTGAGCCGGGTGTGGGTAAAACAGCCATCGTAGAAGGACTGGCACACCGTATCATCAACGGCGACGTGCCGGATAACCTGCGCTCCAAAACCATCTTTGCCCTGGATATGGGATCATTGATGGCAGGCGCCAAATACCGTGGTGAGTTTGAAGAAAGGCTGAAATCTGTAGTAAAGGAAGTAACGGAAAGCGAAGGACAGATCATCCTGTTCATAGATGAGATACACACCCTCATTGGTGCAGGAGCAATGGAAGGCGCTATGGATGCTGCCAACATCTTAAAGCCTGCCCTGGCGCGCGGGGAGCTGCGGGCCATTGGCGCCACCACGCTGAATGAATACCAGAAATATTTTGAGAAAGATAAAGCCCTGGAACGCCGCTTCCAGCGCGTAATGGTAGATGAGCCCAGCGCAGAAGACGCCATCTCTATACTCAGAGGGTTGAAAGAACGCTATGAAACCCATCACCATGTAAGAATAAAAGATGAAGCCATTATTGCGGCAGTAGAATTATCACAACGTTATATTACCGACCGCTTTTTACCGGACAAGGCCATTGACCTGATAGATGAAAGCGCAGCCAAGCTGCGGCTTGAAATGAACTCCATGCCGGAAGAGCTGGATGAACTGGAGAGAAGGATCCGGCAGCTGGAAATTGAACGCGAGGCCATTAAACGTGAAAGTGATGAAGAAAAGCTGTCGGAGTTAAATGCCGAAATAGCCCGCCTGAGCGAAGAAAGGAACACCTTCAAAGCAAAATGGCAGGAGGAAAAAGAAGTAGTGGACAGGATACAGAATGCGAAAGCTGCAATTGAAGATCTGAAACAGGAAGCCGAACAGGCGGAAAGGAACGGTGAATATGGTAAAGTAGCAGAGATCCGCTACGGCAAGGTAAAAGAACAGGAGCAGCTGGTTGCAAAGTACACAGCGGAGCTGAATGATCTGTCTGACAACCACAAACGCCTGTTGAAGGAAGAAGTGGACGCGGAAGATATCGCCGAAAATGTAGCCAAAGCTACCGGCATACCGGTAACGCGTATGATGCAGAGCGAGCGTGATAAGCTGTTAAGACTGGAAGATGAATTACACAAACGTGTGGTTGGACAGGAAGAAGCCATTATTGCAGTGGCAGACGCCATCCGCCGCAGCCGCGCCGGGTTACAGGATCCTAAAAGGCCGATTGGCTCCTTTATTTTCCTGGGAACTACCGGTGTAGGTAAAACGGAGTTAGCGAAAGCGCTGGCGGATTACCTGTTTGATGATGAGAGCATGATGACGCGGATAGATATGAGTGAGTACCAGGAGAAACATGCCGTGAGCAGGTTAGTAGGTGCGCCCCCGGGATATGTCGGGTATGAAGAAGGCGGACAACTTACAGAAGCCGTAAGACGTAAACCTTACTCCGTGGTGTTGCTGGACGAAATTGAGAAGGCACACCCTGACACTTTCAACATCCTGTTACAGGTACTGGACGATGGCCGTTTAACAGACAACAAGGGCCGTGTGGTGAACTTTAAGAACACCATCATCATTATGACCAGCAACATGGGTAGCCACATTATCCAGGAGAATTTTGAGAAGATCAATGAAAAGAACCGTGAAGATGTAGTGGACGCTACCCGTGAGGAAGTAATGACCCTGCTGAAACAAACCATTCGTCCCGAGTTCCTGAACAGGGTGGATGAAGTGATCATGTTCCAGCCGCTGATGCGGGAAGAGATCAAAGGTATCATCACGATACAGCTGCAGCAGTTGAAAGACCTGATGGCCAAAAACGGCATGATCCTTGAATTCTCTGATTATGCTTTGGATTACCTGTCCGTACAGGGTTATGATCCGCAGTTCGGCGCCCGCCCGCTGAAACGCCTGATCCAGAAAGAGATTGTGAACCTGTTAAGCAAGAAGATCCTGTCAGGTGAGATTGATAAGAGTAAGCCGTTACTGGTAGATGTGTTTGACGGTGTGGTAGTGATCCGGAACAACGGTAACGGGCAGCATTAAACGAGCATTGACAAAATATAACGATATACAGTTACAAGGAAATACCCGGACGATTCTTCGCCCGGGTTTTTTATTTACATTTGGTATAAACACACATTTATGATAGGCGAAAGAGAGCGAAGTTTTATGCAAATAGCAGTGGAGCTGTCACGCAGGGGAATGGAAACCGGCGACGGCGGCCCCTTTGGCGCTATTGTGGTAAGAGGGGAGGAGATCATAGGCAAAGGCTGGAACCAGGTGCTGCTCACCAACGACCCTACTGCGCATGCCGAAGTGGTGGCCATCCGCGATGCCTGTAAGCAGCTGAACACTTTCCAGCTGCACGACTGTGAGATCTATACCTCCTGTGAGCCCTGCCCCATGTGCCTGGGCGCCATTTACTGGGCGCGCCCGCAAAGGGTATACTTTGCCAATACCAAGGAAGATGCCGCTGCCATTGATTTTGATGATTCCTTTATTTATCATGAAATAGAAGTACACCATAGCGGCAAAAAGATACCGTTCATTGCTTTCCCGGATGCCGGCGCTTTACAGGTGTTTAAGGATTGGAAGGCGAAGGGAGATAAAAAGCTGTATTAATGTGCAGATATGCAGATGTGTAAATGTGCAAATGATGAAAGTGTTTTGTTGTTTGTCGCGTAATATTATAACCATCTGCACATCTGCATATTTGCACATATGCACATTGGTTTATCACTTCAACATAAAGTGCATCATCCAGAAAGCTGCCAGTACCAGGAATAAAACAGCCATTACGATCAGTACAAGCTGGATATAATAATCCACCGGATACTCCGCTGATCTTCTGCGGTGGTTTTTCTTACGCAGCTTGCGCAGCAGCTGCCATTTCATTTGCCTCACCATTACGGGTAAACGTTCTTTCTGGGGGATGGCAGCCAGCCCTTCCAGCGCATCGCTGCAAAGCTCACAATCCGCTACATGTTTTTCCACTTCGTGCTGCTCTGCTGCACTTAGCTTACCCTGCACATAGTTCAGCAGCTGCTGTTGTGCAGGACATTGCCCGGTTACTACAAATATGTCGTTTAGATCCTCTTTCACAGTATTCAAAATTAACGTTTATGGCTGGGTTGTTTTTCTATTAATTGCTTCAGGTTCCGTTTCCCGTTCTGGATATAACTTTTTACCTGCAGCAGGGTATAGCCGGTTTGTTCACTGATCTGCTGGTACGATAGCTTGTCAAGGTAAAAAAGCCGTACACAGGTGCGTTGTTCCGTATTCAGCTGTTCCAGGGCATGCTCCATATTTTCCAGCAGCTGGTCTTTCTCTTTGAAGGTGCTGGTATCTTCCAGCGCCGCGGTATCCGGCATATGTTTTTCCGCGATCTCTTCCTGGTAGCGCGTATGTTTTTTACGCAGCTGCATCAGGCAGTGGTTCTTGGCTACCTGGTATATCCAGGCCCGGAAGTACTGGATCTCATGGCGGTTCACATCTGACAACACTTTCAGGAATACCTGCTGCACGCTGTCCCGGGCGTCTTCTTCGTTCTTCAGGTACTTCATGCACATACCCAGCAGCAACAGGGCATAACGGTCAAACAGCTGGCCTATATGGCTGCTGTTGCCATCCGCTTTGTAGCGCTGTAGTAATTCTTCGTCCGTTGGTGTCAGGTTATGATTCACAGGGTAAAGATAGATGCTTCATCTATATGATGCATAGCACGAAAGTTTCCATAACGAGGCAATGTGCAGATGTGCAGATATGCAAATGTGCAGATATAATGCCGTGAAATAGATATGCAAATGTGTAAATACGCAGATATAATGCCGGGGTTGGTGCAAATGTTGATCCATTTGCACATCTGCACATTTATAATCTGCACATTACATGTTATCCAGCGCCTGCTGTGCGGCCTGCTTCATGGTGCCGTCCATGCGCACCACTTCCTTGAACATACGCTTGGCTTTGCCCATCTGGCCTTTGCTGCGGTAGCATACGGCCATCTGGTAACGGGCCATTTCGCTAACACGGCTGTTGCTGGTACCGGAAAGATGTTTGTAGCGGGAGATAGCTTCATCCAGGTCGCCATGCTGCTGGTATACCATAGCAGCTTTATACAGGTACTCGTCTGTATCCACTTTACCGGAAGTGGCCGGTGCAGTAGCGGGTGTGGCGTTGGCGCCTGTTTTGGGTTTGTTATCGTTATCGTCCTTTTTATCGTTCTCTTTTTCTTTACTTTTTACGATCTGTGCTGCCGGGGTGTCTTTGGCAGTGGGTTTAGCGGCAACTGCAGCGTTATCCTTTGGTTTATCTGTCACTTTCTTTGAGCTGTCCGGCGGTTTAGGTGCTGCAACAGGCGGCTTTTTAGCGGCGCTGTCCACTAACGGTTTTTTAACCGCAGGAGCTGCTTTTACGGTATCTTTTTTCACAGCAGGTATTACCGGGGCCGGCGTGGCCGGGTTAGCGGCGGCCAGTGTGGCAGGCTTGTGCGATGATTGCAGCTGTGTACTGTCTACGGGTACCGCGGCAGGCGGCGGGGCCGGGCTGGCCACACTTGCCGATACTACGGGTACGGCTGTACGTGCTGCAGCCGGTTTATGGCCGCTATACTGGCTGATCCCGAACAGCAGGGCGCCACCACCTAATACAAAGGCAGCCAGCCAGAAATAAATGAGCATACTTTCCCGCTGTTTTACCTTACGGGCGTAATGCTCCATTTTATGTACCTGTGATACGGGTTTAATACTGTCGCGGATGTATTGCTGAATGCCGGTTGAAAGGCTGGGATATTGCTCCATCAGGCCCTCCTGCTGCAGGGCCAGCAAGGCTTCTGCACATAGGTCGCAGTCTACCAGGTGCTGCTCTACCAGGTGTTTTTCCACATCGGTGAGGCGGCCTTCCAGGTAGCGTGGAAGCTGGTCTTTGTTCAGGCAACGGATGCCTGCAAAGATCTTCAACAACTTTTCGTTTTCGTTATGGATATTATTTGGCATGGGCTAATTCGTCAGTTGCGTGGCCAGTCTGCTCTTGGCTTTCTTCAGTTGGTTGCGGATCTTATCAACGGTTGTTCCTTTTTGAGCAGCCAGGTCGGCAAAGGTTTTATTTTCCAGGTAAAATTGTTCCATTAAGTAACGGTCATCGTTGCCCAGTTTGGCTATTGCCGTTTTTACCTGGGCTATCAATGCCTGTTTCTCTATTGTATTGTTAGCGGCTTTTTCCACTCTGTTCTCTGTGTGCAGCCGGTCTCTCGATTCCCTGGATGGGTAGTAGGGGACTTGCTTTTCAGGTTGGGCAAAGTACGTTTTAATGGTTTGATGTACCCATTCATTGGCCTTTTGAATAGACTGGACCTTAAGGCCGTTGCTGAGGCGCTGCAGCAGCTGGGGGAAAACGGTTTGGGCGCCTGTGCCGGGGTTCTTCTTCAGGTAAGGTAAACAAACAGCTACCATTAAATGGCTATACCTTTCCAGCAATACGCCTTCAGCTTCCCGGTCCTTTAATTTGCGGGCCCTGGAAATCAATTCCCTGTCAGATAAGTTGCTTAATTGCTGGTACATTGTGTTATTCTATATATTTACGTATGAATGCCAAAATGGTTCATTTATTTTTGTAATTCTCGTCACACTTTAAAGATACGAACATAGTATTAATACAATTAATATGCCACACGCCATTATTGTAGTACCGGTAACACCTCTGCGGGCGGAGCCAGCCCATAAAAGTGAAATGGTATCCCAGGGTCTCTGGGGAGAATGTGTAACCCTTTTAGAAACCGGCGCCGACGGATGGGTAAAAGTGAAAAACCAGTACGACGGGTACGAAGGCTGGAGCACTTCCACTCATTTTGAAACGATTGATCAGCAACTGTTTGATGCCCCTTACACTCATTATGCTCCTCACTGGGTAACGCCCGTAAGCCTCAACGGCTGGCCCATGTACATTCCTTACGGCTGCTTGCTGAAAGCGCCTCCCGGCAACAGCAAACGAACAGTTTGGGGAAAGGCAGAGGTACAGTTTGAGGAAATCCAACCTATTCAGCAGGAAGGTCAGCCGCAGCCGGAAAACATTATGCGCATAGCGTCCCGTTTTCTGAACAGCGGTTATTTATGGGGCGGCCGTTCTGTATTTGGGATTGACTGTTCCGGTTTTACCCAGTCTGTTTTCAAGCTGCTAAACATTCCCTTACAACGCGATGCCTATCAGCAGGCTACACAAGGCGCCACGGTAGATTTTCTGCAGGAGGCACGCACCGGCGATCTGGCTTTCTTTGACAATGCAGAGGGCCGTATCACTCATGTGGGCATTCTGCTGAATGATCATGAGATCATTCATTCATCCGGTAAGGTACGTATAGATCCGATCGATAACCAGGGTATTATCCATGCTGAAAGCGGCTTGCGCACGCATAAGCTGAGGATAATTAAAAGAGTTGGCAGTCGTTAGTTGGCAGTTTGCAGTCTGTGAATCTGAGACTGCAAACTGCACACTGCCAACTGCCAACTATTTATTCGTGAACATCTTTTCGTAAGCAACAATGCTTTCGTTGATGATCTTTTCAGCTACCTGTTTGTTCTGGAACTCTTCCACCTTTACAGTCTTGTTTTCCAGCTTTTTGTATTCTTCGAAGAAATGACGCATTTCATCAATGAAGTGGGGCGGCAGCTCAGTAATATCGTTGATGTGGTTTACGCTCATATCGTTAGCTGCAACGGCAATGATCTTATCATCAGCCTCGCCGCTGTCAATCATCTGCATTACGCCTATTACCCTGGCATCCATAATACACAGGGGTACTACATCTACCTGGGAAAGGACCAGGATATCCAGCGGATCATGGTCATCGCAATAGGTGCGGGGTATAAAACCGTAATTGGCGGGGTAGTATACAGATGAATACAGCACCCTGTCCAGCTTTAGCAGCCCGCTTTCCTTATCCAGCTCGTATTTAGCGCGGCAGCCTTTAGGTATTTCAATAATCGCATTTACAATATGCGGTGCTTCGGCCCCGGGATTAACGCTGTGCCATGGATTCGTTGTCATAATAATCTGCTTTGCTTTTTATGGTTACTACTCTAAAATAAACGCTAAACGCTGAATGCTAAATGCTAAACGCTGCATAGTAGCAAGGCATATGCTCATTTTCACTGTTAACCGGCTTTGAAAGGTGAACTGTAATGGATAGGGGCAGTGCCTTAAGGCCGCACGGTTTACGCGCCGCAAAAATAAAGCGCCGGATCCCATATTCCAAATTCCGGGCTAAAATAGCATAAGTGACTGATAACGGGTGGTGTTTACCATGGCTGGCAGCGATGGATCAGGTAGCAGGCGGCCTGTGGGCGGGGAAATTACTTTACCGGTACAGGAGGCATCAGGGTATCGGGCTGCATCATGTTGCTGGAATCAAAGGTGGCAGGCGGTATGTAGTTCGGGATAATGCTCTCAAAGGTGAGGGAGATCTTCCATTGGCCATGCTCTTTGATGAGCTGTAACATTTCCTTTTGTTTGGAGGATGAGTTGAGCACGGTAACGGTGGCTTTATCGCCGCTCTCCTTGCTGTCGATCACCTCTATGTGGGCATTCTTGATCTTTTCGCGCTCTGTTTCATTGCGGCGGGCGTCAAAGAAGGAGTAGAGCTGAATTACCTGTTGCGACTCTTTGGTGGCGTAATCCCTGGCTTGTTCAAAGTTGGATTCCTGGATGGCATGCATAAATTCAAGCGCCACCTCCTGTGGTGAAGCCCGTTTTTTACAACCGCTCAGCAAGTATCCTGTTATTAACAGCAGGGTAAGAATTCGCAAAAATTTGGTCATGCAGTTGCTAAATTAAAAATAACATTGGCAAAAATAGGGGGAAAGTCTAAATCTACAAAGAAAGCTATACGTTCACACGTATCAACTGCAAACCATACGCAAACGTCCCCGTTATTCAGGCGTTGAACTTACTATAAACGCTGTTAAGGAAGTGTTAATTGTGCGCGTTCCGCGCATAGTCCACGGACCATGGCCTATGGTCACTCAGTCCATGGTCCACGGTCGATGGCCTATAGCCTACTGCGTATTTCATGAACTGCGTGGACAGGCAGGGCTTGTGGAATTATGCCCTTCTGCGAACATACAGCATTGCGCTCTATGCAATGGACTATGGACCATGGACTGTGGACATTGCGCGCAGGCGCGCAATTAATGCCGGCGCTCTACGATCGGCCTTGGTTCGCCGCTGCGTTGCTCCTCTTCCTCCTTGGCGCCTTCATAAGCCTTGATAATGGCTTTTACCA
>NZ_DATCRF010000798.1:0-7151 GCF_036569125.1 Chitinophaga sp.
CAGCTTCTTAAGCATATCTATCAGCTCCTGTTGATGCCCTGTTTTTTCTATCACAAAATACTCTTCGGTGATAGTGAGGATACGGGCGTGGTTATCGCGGATCAGCTGCTCAATATTACCATTTTGCAGCGATTTGGTAGATATTTTATACAAGGCCAGCTCCTGGTACACCACTTCATCCTCTTCATGTACAAAGGCACGGTGTATCTCTATGAGCTTTTCTATCTGGCCCACTACCTTGTCCAGCTTTTCGCGTTCAGACAATACGGTGATGATGAACTTATATACGCCGGGTATTTCCGTTTCAGCCGTGGTAAGGCTGGTGATGTTGATGCCGCGGCGGGTGAAGATAACGGTGATACGGTTAGTGATACCGATACGATCCTCCGTATATACCGTTACTGTATATTCTTTTTGCATGATTGTCTTAAATGTGTTGGTGAAAAAGTGATGGATGAACCGGTACTACTCCAGGCGGATATCTGCAATAGATGCGCCGGAAGGCACCATCGGGAATACATTGTCTTCCTGTTCCACCACTACTTCCAGCAGGTAAGCGCCTTTGTGGTTCAGCATTTCATCAATGGCTGCACCAATATCAGCACGCTCTGTTACCTTTCTGCCGGGAATGTAAAACCCTTTGGCTATCTGCACAAAATCAGGGTTGATCATTTCCGTGGAAGAGTAGCGCTTATCAAAGAACAGCTGCTGCCACTGGCGTACCATGCCCAGGAAGTTGTTGTTCAGGATCACGATCTTCACGCCTATTTCCGACTGGTAAATAGTGCCCAGCTCCTGTAAGGTCATCTGGAAACAACCATCGCCGATAATAGCTACCACCTCTTTTTCCGGTGCGCCCATTTTGGCGCCCATAGAGGCCGGCAGGGCAAAACCCATGGTACCCATACCACCGGAGGTGATGTTGGTATTAGGATCTTTAAAGCCATAGTAACGGGAAGCCACCATCTGGTGCTGGCCTACATCTGTTACCAGTACGGCATGGCCGCCGGTTTTTTCAGAGATCAGGCGAATTACTTCCGCCATTTTCAGCTGCCCTTCTGTGGGATATAATTCTTTCTTCGTTACTTTTTCTTCTTCCTTTTTATCTGCTTCGCGGAAGCTTTGCAGCCACTCATCGTGCTTCTGCGCTTTCACTTTCGGCAGCAGGGCGGTTAATGCGGCCTTTGCATCGGCATGCACAGCTACATCGGCCTTAATGATCTTATTGATCTCTGCGGCATCAATTTCTATGTGCAGCACCTTGGCTTGTCTGGCATAGCTATTAACGTCGCCGGTTATACGATCGTCAAAGCGCATACCTACGGCTATCAATACATCACACTCATTGGTGTTAATGTTAGGGCCATAGTTACCGTGCATACCCAGGTAACCTACATACAGCGGATGATCTACCGGTACGGCAGAGAGGCCCAGTAATGTAGATGCAATGGGGATCTGCGCTTTTTCGGCCAGGGCGATCAGCTCTTTTTCCGCATTGGCAATTAACACGCCATGCCCGCACAGGATGTAAGGACGTTTAGCGCTGTTAATGAGTGCGGCTGCTTCCTCTACCTGCTCCGCCTGTAATTCAGGCACGGGGCGGTAGCTGCGGATGTAATCGCATTTCTTATACTGGAAATCGAATTTGGCAAATTGTGCATTCTTGGTAATATCTACCAGCACCGGGCCGGGACGGCCGTTAGCGGCTATATAAAATGCTTTTGCAATGGCGCCGGGAATATCTTCTGCGCGTGTTACCTGGATGTTCCATTTTGTGATAGGCATGGTAATACCTATTACATCGGTTTCCTGGAAAGCGTCGGTACCCAGTAAGGAGGCTCCTACCTGGCCGGTAATACATACCATGGGGGTAGAATCCATATGTGCATCTGCAAGGCCGGTGACCAGATTGGTTGCGCCTGGTCCTGAAGTGGCAAACACCACGCCTACTTTACCTGATGTACGCGCAAACCCCTGCGCAGCATGGGTAGCGCCCTGTTCGTGCCGGACCAGTATATGATGTACCTGGTCCTGGAAATCGTACAGCGCATCATAGATAGGCATGATAGCACCTCCAGGATAACCGAAAATGGTTTCCACTCCTTCTGCAATAAGGGAGCGGATCACCGCTTCTGCACCGGTAATGTTCAGTGCAGGCGCTGGTGCGGCTGTAACCCGTTTATCAGACGGCTCAGCCTTCATCGGTAACACATCCTTCTGTTGCATTTTTTACAAGTTTTGCGTATTTGAATAATATTCCGTTAGTGGCTTTTAAAGCGGGTTGTTTCCACTGGGCCCTGCGGGCTGCCAGCTCTTCATCGCTTACCTCAACATGTATCTTGTTGCTAACGGCGTCTATTTCTATTATATCATCGTCTTTTACCAGGGCTATGGTGCCGCCTTCAAAGGCTTCGGGCGTAATATGCCCAACCACAAAGCCGTGGGTGCCGCCGGAGAAGCGGCCATCGGTGATCAGCGCCACGCTTTTACCCAAACCGGTGCCCATAATGGCGGAGGTGGGTTTCAGCATTTCCGGCATACCGGGTGCGCCTTTGGGGCCTACCTGGCGTATCACAACCACATCGCCTGATTTTACACGTCCGCTCTGGATGCCGGCTATCAGCTCAAACTCCCCGTCAAATACACGGGCCGGGCCGCGGAAACGTTCGCCTTCCTTACCGGTGATCTTGGCTACCGAGCCTTGCTCGGCCAGGTTACCATACAGTATCTGTATGTGGCCGGTGGCTTTCAGTGGTTTATCCAGCGGGAAAATGATCTGCTGTTTTTCAAAGTCAATATCCGGTACGCTTTCCAGGTTCTCTGCGATTGTTTTACCGGTTACGGTAAGGCAATGTCCGTGCAGGCGTCCCTGTTTTAACAGGTATTTCATTACCAATGGTACACCGCCAATGTTGTGCAGGTCTTCCATCATGTATTTACCGCTGGGTTTCAGATCGGCTATCAGCGGCGTTTTATCGCTGATGGCCTGGAAATCCTGCAGGGTAATAATGATGCCTACGGAGCGGGCAATGGCTATCAGGTGCAGCACTGCGTTGGTGCTGCCGCCCAGCGCTATAATAACGGTGATGGCATTTTCAAATGCTTCACGCGTCATAATATCGCGGGGTTTAATATCCTGTTCCAGCAATAAGCGTATATACTTGCCTGCTGCTAAACATTCCTCATGCTTTTCCTTGCTAAGCGCAGGGTTGGAGGAGCTGTAGGGCAGGCTCATACCCAGCGCTTCTGCTGCGCTGGACATAGTGTTAGCGGTATACATACCACCACAGGCGCCGGCGCCCGGGCAGGAATTTTTTACAATGCCTTTAAAGTCGGCTTCATCCAGCTGGCCGGCCATTTTCTGGCCCAGGGCTTCAAAAGCGGAGATAATGTTCAGGTCCTGGCCTTTGTATTTACCGGGGGCAATAGTACCGCCGTACACCATAATGGCCGGGCGGTTCAAACGGCCCATGGCCATCAGTGAGCCGGGCATGTTCTTATCACAGCCGGGTACAGTGATCAGCGCATCATAATACTGTGCGCCGCAAACGGTTTCAATGGAATCTGCTATCAGATCGCGGCTTACCAGCGAGTAGCGCATACCTTCGGTACCATTGCTGATACCATCGCTTACGCCTATCGTATGAAAAGTAAGGCCTACCAGGTTCTGCGCCCATACGCCCTGTTTTACTTCCTTTGCCAGGTCGTTCAGGTGCATGTTACAGGTATTCCCATCATATCCCATGCTTACCACACCTACCTGCGCTTTTTTCAGATCTTCTTCTGTTAAGCCTATCCCGTACAGCATGGCTTGTGCGGCCGGTTGCGTAGGGTCTTGCGTGATCGTTTTACTATATTTATTCAGTTCCATTGCCGTTGAATTACCAAGTTTCCAGTTTTACAAGAAAAAATAAGCCCCGTATCCCGCTCCAGAGCGGAACTTAAGAGGCTACAAAATAGTTAGTATTCGTGGGAGGCGCCAAACCAACAATTACAGGTTAGCCGGTCTTCAAATCTGTGGTTTTATGGCTCAAACCCTTTACTGTAGTGAAAATCGTATAGGCGAAATTCCGGATTCCAAAGAAATACCGGGATGTGGATTACGGGAATCCACATCCCGGATCCGGTATATTATTACGCTACTTTAGCTTCGCGTTTGAATTCTTTTTCGAGCACACGGGCTTTGTAAGCCTGCTGTAACACTTTACCCAGTGATTCGGAGAAGGGTTTGGAGAAGGATTGTCCGTCCAGGGAATCCCAGCCAATAACTTCTGCTGCGGTACCGCAATAGAACACGCTTTCGGCCTGTTTCAGCTCATCCAGGGTGAATAATTTCTCTTCCAGGGGAATGCCCAGCTCATGGCACAGCTCAATCACTGTGGCGCGGGTAATGCCCGGCAGAATGTGGCCTTTGGGAGGTGTATAGAGCTTTCCGTTCTTTTCAAAGAAGATATTAGCGCCGGGGCCTTCTGCTACATTACCGTTCATATCCAGCAGCAATGCTTCGTCATAGCCTTTTTCCTTGGCTTCCTGAGAGGCCAGGATAGAGTTGATATATAAACCGGCTGATTTGGATTCGATCTGGAAGGCTTTGGGGTTGGGGCGTTGGTAGGAGGAGGTCATTACGCGCAGCAGCTTTTCGCCCAGGTACGCTCCCCACTCCCACGCACATATGAGAATGTGTGATTCGCTGGCGGCTTTCAGGGTCATGTTCGGCGGACAAAACACCAGCGGGCGGATATAAGCTTCCTCCATGTTGTTTAATTCCAGCACTTTGTAACAAGCCTTGATCAGCTCTTCGTTGTTGTACTTGTAAGGAATGTGTATCAGCTCACAGGAACGCTTGAACCGGTCAAAGTGTTCTTCGGCTTTGAATATTTTCACTTCCCCCTTTTCTGTTTTGTAGGCGCGGATGCCTTCAAAAACTGCATAACCGTAGTGCAGGGACTGACCATACAGGTCTATTTTAGCCTCAGCGGCTTTTGCGTACTCACCGTCAAAGTAAAGAATGGTGTTCTCGTTGTAGTAGCTGTACATATGATTTTGAATTATACTTCCTGATTGATTGATTGTTGTTTTACTGTTCTATTTGTTTTAGGCAAAAAAAAAGCCTTCCTCTTTGCGGAGGAAGGCGATCTATATCTTAGTAGTGATTATACACGTCAACCTATCCTCCATACTGGTGGCTTATAATGACAACGACAATCACGACCAGCGTAATAGCCCAGTTGAGCTGCGGTACGATGTGATTGAGTTTATTATTGTCTTTATTTACCCACATGGAGGGACACATTTATTTTACTGTGACTACAAATGTATTAGAGTACGCACGAAAAAACAATATCAGCTAAAAATTTTGATGTTTCGCAACTACGGGGCCTGTTTTTGAAGATATTGAAATTTTTGCTTCGCACTTTAGATGATTTCTATCAAAATAGTAAGAATATTATATATCGTTCCTTGCTTTTCCAAGGCAGGTGCTGATAATTTCCTGCAAAACGGCCTCTTTTTCCAGTAAGCGTTCCAGTAAGGTAAGCTGGTTAATGGCCCGGTTATAGTTATGCTGCGGGTATTTGACGGGGTAATAAACATCCCCGTTCAGATAATCCGTTAAAAAGCGGAGGCCCTGCATATAGATCATAAAGGGGCCTGCATAGAACAGGTGCTCCTTTTCTACTTCTGTGAGCACATCCCCTATTTCTGATAAATAACCATCCATTAAGGCATGATAATATTCCTGGCGGATGCGGATGCGGCTGATATCCGGCTCCTCTTCAGATACGGGGCATACGTAAGTGCGCACCATATCGCCCAGGTCAGAAATGATCTTGCCGGGCATCAGGGTATCCAGGTCACACACGCACAGCCCTTTGTAGGTGCCCTTTTGCAGCAATACATTATTGATCTTGGTATCGTGGTGCATGAGACGGTCCGGGAACTGCGGGTTACCGGTTAAACGCTCGTAGGTAGCGGCAATATCCTTATGCTGCAGAAAGGCCTTTATAAGGTCCGCAGCGGCTGCTTTACGCTCTGCGCCGGCATTTTGCACTGCTTCTTCAAAAGCGTTGTAGCGTAAGGTTAAGTTATGGAAGTTGGGGATGGTAGCCTTAAAACCCTGCATATCAATACCATCCAGGTAACGGGCCAGGCGGCCGAACTGCTGCGCTGCCTGGAAGGCCTGCGCCGGATCATCGGCCTGATCCACCGTCAGTGAGCCGTCAATAAAGGGTATTACGCGCCAGTATTCATCATTGAACACAAACAGGTCCTTACCATCCACCGTGGGCACCGGTGTTATAAACAGGTACTCCGGGTGGTACAGGGACAGGTAATCGGCGGCCATGCGCTGGTTAAGCGCTATGGCCGCCGGTTCCTTAAATACGGCTGTATTAATACGTTGCAGTATCAGGTGGCTTTCGTTCCGGGTTTGCACCAGGAAGGTATTGTTAATATGACCGCTGCCGAATTTTTTGATCTCTGTTTCAGCGCTGTCTATATTAAAGGCCTGCAGGATACTGCCATGCGGTCTTATTTCCATAAGTTATTGGGATATTCTCCTTGAGCTACCAGTGCATTCAGGCTTTCCTGTACGCCGGGAGCATCTTCTTTATAGGTTACGCCAAACCATTTAGAGCTGGTAGGAATAACATTTACCACGCCCAGCTTGTTCTGGATAAAGTGATCCACTACAATGGGAATGAAGAACTCTGACTTAGGATTGCTGATGTTCTTATCCAGGAAGGCTTTGAACTGTTTTTCACTCAGGTCGAATACGGAGGGATGGAAGCCCCAGAAGTTCATGGATACCGGGGTATCAGGAGACAGCGGGTGTTTGGAGCCGTCCGCTTCTTCATATACGATCTGGCCGCCTTCGGGATAGATCTTGGTGCGTTCGTTGATGGCAGAGAGGTTGCCATTAGCATCTGCTGCGCATACGCCACGGGATACGGATCCATGCTCACTCACGGTTTTACCCAGCTCATACCCTATTACTGCATAGGTATCTGCTGCGCATTTGTTATTTAAGAAGTCGGCTGCTTTCTGGAAAGCATCGCGGCCGTAGAAATCATCTGCATTAATTACGGCAAAAGGCTCGTTAATGGCGTTCTTGGCGCATAATACGGCATGTGCGGTACCCCAGGGTTTAGCAC
>NZ_DATCRF010000799.1:0-12854 GCF_036569125.1 Chitinophaga sp.
AATTTCATCAGGTGCATGTTGTTGTCCCACATTTCGTGGATCACGCGGGGCTCCTGTCCGTGCGGTTCACTAAACAGGAAGGTATTGGAAGCGCACATCAGCAGTTTACCGGTGGGTGATTTTGCGGTGGAGGTTAGCAGACTAATAACCACATGCGGACGATCAATTTCATTGTAATAATTCTGTACGTCCTTTAAGGCATCGGGTGCTTCCATTACACTGGCGCCGGTAATAGTAATATCTTTTTTAGGGGTGATGCTTACATCCATTAATACGGTGTAAGGCAGCTGCCGCAATGAATAGTAAGTATAGCGGATGGTGGCTTTATCACCATATTCAAAAGCCGTGGTAAAGACAGCCTGCCGCATATCCAGCTCCTGTTTAAAGCCGGTAATGCTTTTAGCGTCTATACGTCGGCCATCCACCTCCAGGTACATGTTCAGCAAATTAAAGCTGCGAAGGAAATTGCTCACGCGGCCGCGGCCATACAGGTCATACGCGCCGGCCAGCACCACGTCCTTTACCTTAAACGGCTCCGGCGATGAAACAATGCCGATCATACCATTGGCAACGGTAATGCCGTAGTAGTTGGAGGGATCGATCTGCGTAGCGCTGATCTTCCAGGGATCCTGGGAAAAGGAGCGGGGAGAAAAGAGCCATAAAAAGTTGAGGACAAGGAGCGCGCGTTTCATAATACTTATTTTCTATTAACCTGGCGGCAGGATAAATGTTAAGGTATGAAAAAATCAGCGGCTAACCTGTTTCTTTAAGTCAGCATAGAACCGTTCCAGGAGGGTGGTATGCGCTATAATAATATCAGCCCGGGCTGATAATCCGTTCTGATAGGGAAGGGTGCGGTTGGCGCTGGTATGCAGCCCTTTGGGTAACATTACTTTTGCCAGAAAGCCGCTGTCAGTGAGCGTAGTGCTAATGGATAGTATTTGTCCCGTTACTGTCCCGAATTGCTCATAAGGGTAAGCCTGGAATTTTATGATCACCTCCTGACCGGTTCTTACTTTGCTGATATTGTAGGCAGGTATCAGCATTTCCATAGGTGCATTAACTGCGTTTAAATGCGCGCTGGCCTTCACCCGTTCAGGATAGCGGATAAACCGGCACATAAATGCAATGAGGATGAGCAGGATGAAAAAGTAAACCGTGCCCCATCGTACAAAGTAGGGCGGCCGTTTTGCAATAAACGCTTCCAGCTCATTGTCCTGTTCAGAAGATGTACCGGCATCTGCGGGCGGGGAATAATGCTTATCCGTTTCCAAGTTCCAGCTGATTTTGTACGAGTTTAAAATATTTTCCCTTTTCCATTATTAGCTCAGCATGTGTGCCTTCTTCTGCAATCTGTCCGTTTTCCATCACCACGATCTTATCGGCATTTTTTACTGTGCTAAGCCGGTGCGCCACTACCACTACTGTTTTGCCTTTAAAGAACTGCTGCAGGTTTTCCAATATCACCTTTTCATTATTGGCATCCAGTGAATTGGTGGCTTCATCAAAGAACAGGAACCCGGGGTTTTTGTAAACTGCCCGGGCTATGGCAAGCCGTTGTTTCTGCCCGCCGCTTATTGCATTGCCGTCTGCGCCCAGCCTGGTATTAAAACCCAGTGGCAGGGATTCAATAAAAGACAGGATATTGGCTGCGCTGCAGGCATGCTGTAATCTTTCAGTATCTGCTTTGTCATCTGTTACCGTAATGTTCTTTTGAATAGTATCGTTAAATATAAACGGATCCTGCATAACGGCGCCGCTTACACTGCGCCAGTATTTTGGGCTGATGCTTTTGAAACTGGCAGAGCCCAGGAACAGGTCGCCGTTATAGTTGTCATAAAACCGCAGCAGCAGCTTTATAAGCGTTGTTTTACCGCTGCCGCTCATACCTACAATAGCGGTGACCTTGCCCTGCGGAATGTTCAGGTTAATGTTTTTCAGCACCGGCTCATTTCCTGCGCCGGGGTAGGTGAATGACAGGTCTTTCAGGCTAATGTCATGCTCCTGCGGCAAATGATGGCTAAGATCATTGTTTGGCGGTTCTTCATCTTCCAGCATGTGTATATCATTAAGCCTTTCCAGCGAGATCTTTGCATCCTGCGCCTGTTGTGTGAAGCCGATCAGCTGTTCAACCGGGCTGTTTAGCTGGCCTATGATATATTGAATAGCCAGCATCATACCCAGGGTTAGCTTTCCTTCTATGACCAGGCTGGCCACCACAAATGTGATGAGCACATTTTTGCCCTGGTTAAGAAAAAAAGCGCCCATCTGCTGGTACTGGGCCAGTGACAGACTTTTAAAATTCAATTTGAACAAACCGGCCTGTAAGCGCTCCCATGCCCAACGGTAGGTGTTCTCCGCATTATTAAGCTTTATTTCAGGCATGCCATAAACCAGCTGCATAGTAGCATTTGATTCTTTTGCCGAAATGGTAAAACGCTGGTAATCCAGCTGCCTGCGGTATTTCAGAAAAATACGGATCCAAAACAGGTAGAGCAGGCTGCTGGTTAAAAAAATAAAAAAAATAGTAGTGTTATAAAAAAGCAGCACAAATAGAAATACCACCAGGTTGATCACGGAAAACAGGGTGTTTAAGGCCGTGCCGGTTAAAAAGTTCTCTATGCGGTGATGATCACTAACACGCTGTATAATATCACCGGGATGCTTGCTGTCAAAGAATTGCAGCGGCAGCTTCAGCAGCTTGGTCCAAAAGGTTGACAGCAGGGATATATTTATGCGGGTGCTTATATGCAGCAGGATCCGGCTCCTGATAAATTCCACAATAGTTTGGGAAAACAGCAGCATGAGCTGGGCGGCAAGTATGATCTGGATAAAGGTGAGATCGCGGGTGTTGATCCCGGTGTCAACAATGCTTTGCGTGAGGTAGGGAAATAAAAGCTGAAGCATGCTGCTGATGAACAATCCCAGCAATACCTGGAAAAAAGAGCCGCGGTGCTCCTTTAAATAGCTGAGTAAATAGCGTATCCCGATCTTCCGTTGCATAACCTGCGCATCTGCATTGGCAGCAGTGTTTTCAAAATGCGGGGTTGGTTCCAGCAGCAGCACCATGCCTTTACCTGCCGGCTCCGTTTCGTCCGTAGCTGGTGGTATGGAGAGCCAGTATTTTAGAAAATCCTGTTTGTTCAGTTTGAGCAACCCATCGGCCGGATCGGCCACCACCAGCTTGTTTTTACTGGACGCAGGTGTTAATACCACAAAATGATATTGTTTCCAGTGAAGGATAGCAGGTAAAGGAACCTCATTAATAAGCTGCTCAAACGTAAGCCGGGCGCCAACGGATTTAAGCCCGATGCTTTCCGCTGCTTCCGCTAAGCCCAGCATGGAAACGCCTGTTTTGCCATATTGTGAGCTATTGCGGAGCCATTCCAGCCGGATGGAACGCCCATGATATTTTGCAACCATGCGCAGACAGGCAGGCCCGCAGTCCATAGCGTCTAATTGTTTGTAAAACGGGAACTTCAATTTCAGTTATTTAAATTCACAGTTCTTCCAGGAGGAAATATTTCAGATCGGTTAGATTGTATGTTCCGGGAAGCTGGTACCCGTTTAAAAAAAAGGTGGGTGTGTATTCAATACCCGATTCATCGCACCAGCGGCGCATGTGCTCTACCTTTTCATCCTGCTGCTGCAGGGATCCGTTCACCGGGTATTTGCCGGCAAATGCTGCGTAATCTTTTTTATCAGCAAGGTACCAGTCGTCCAATGCCTTTCTGATGGTTCCCGGATCGTTCATGGCTGCAATGGCCAGCAAATGTTTTGCAGGTTTACTGCGGATATCCGTTTCCTTGTTGGTGGCATTGAAAATGATCCTGACTTTCAGATCAGGCACGTCTTCAAGCAGCTTTTCAATCTCCGGATGCGCTTTGGCACAGGGACCGCAATAAGGATTGCAAACTTTTATTAACGTGTGCTTTGCTGCCGGATTGCCCAGGTCAATCCCCAGGCTGCCGGCAGGAACGGCCACCTGCTTTTGTTTCCTGAGCAGGGTCGCAAAAATTTCAGTATTAAACTTTATCCGTAAATAGTCCCGTTTCATATGTTTTGCTTCCCGGAGCTTTAAAATGAAGGGTTTTATAGTGAACCAAACAAGCAAAGGCAAGGCATATAATAAAAAGCTCTGCGCGAATATTGGGAAGCTGATCTCATGCACCGAGCCATATAAGTGGTTTGCCAGTACATTAATAATACCAGCAATAAGCAACGCCTGCACGGCAAGGCAAAGTACACACCATTGTTTTATCACCCGCCATTGGTAATAAACTGAAAAAACAGGGTAAGGCATTGCCAGCAGGTTAAACAGCGCAATAAGCGAAAGATAGGGCGGCATATGCTCCCCGGCGAAAACCATGCAAAGCAGGGCGCCGGCATAATAGCCAACACCGAGCTCGCTCCAGCTAAGCCAGCTGAAAACTTTTGCCCCTTTATGCGTAAGCACGGCAGTGCAGTTTCCGTTGGCAATGCCGGTACATACTTTATTCAGCAGCGGGTTATTCTTATCCATTTCGTACCATAATAATAAGGAAGATACCAGCAGCCCCGCAAGCGTAATGAAGTACTGCAAAATGGCGCCGGTGGCCGGGAAGATATTGGTTCCGGCATTTGCCAGGAAAATGAAAGTGGCCGCAACAGCTACTATAACCGGCGTTATAATACGAATGAATGTAAGGAGGCTTTCCTTTCGCTTGATCTTTTCATAATCCGGCTCGCCTGCATGGGTGCTGGGTTCTGCAATAAGGTAAATGCCATTCCAGCGCTTTATAAAGTCACTCCTGCTCTCCGTTGCTTCCTTTTTATAACTGTCATAAAGTGAAGAAACCTCATGGTCATTTATCGCAGTTACAACAGCGAGGGGCGTTTCCCGGTTATCGGTAACCGCAATAAAGGGGAGGGGCAATTCATCCATATTTTCCGGCACTATTTTTCCGGCGCCATTAGGCACCCCCCATTTATGCAGCACATCACTGACGCTGAGCAGGCTGGGCCAGTCCGGATGATTTTGCAGGGTTTCATTTACCGTGGAAGCGTTTACCCTTACGCGTAGCTGGTTAAGAAATGCAATGGTAGCTTTTACATTGGGTTCAAAAGCAAATAGCATGTTCAGATAAAAATTATTTTGAGTTCAGTAATGATCTGCGCTGGTAATGCAGCTGGCATAGATATAGTAAGCGCGGTGTGCTATTGCACCTTTATGGACCCGGAGAACGGACGGATAAAATATTGTTGTTGCATAATAAACTTAGTTTTAGTAGATTTAAAAAGTGAAATTCCACGTACCCGTGCCCGTATGTCAACTTCTTCCAAAGATTAAATTATAAAAATTAAAAGTAAAAACACTCAGAATAACTATGCCGTTTCGAAATTGTGTTAATTAATTCCGTCATGGATTTAATATGGGAAGATCAGCTGCCGGAACCATTCCGGCAAGGGGACCTGTTTTGTTCTTCAGTCTCTTATTTCTTGATATAAAACCCTTTTCAAATGAAAAAGATCGAACTGAAAACGCTAAAAATGAGCGTTAAAGACATGCTCACAAGAGAGCAAATGAGAGCCATAATAGCTGGCAGCAGTGGAGGCCTTTGCACTGCTAACTCCGCAGAACTGGGTAGCTTGAGAGTGAACTGTAATCAGATCCCGTACTATCACCTGGATAGGGTTATGGACAAGATCTGCTGCGTGCCTTGCCCGGATCCTACTTCTGATTGTATGGATGAGGCATGATATTTTTTTGAGCATCTGCCTGCTGCCTGGCCGGGTCCATTGCGATACGGCCGGCAACAGGCAGATCCTTTTTAACGGCATCTGTATAAAGGACAATTTTAAGCTTCAATGAGAATCGTTCAATCCTTTTGGTCCGGTGATAAGGATATCCTTCAAAATGACTTTGGCTGGTGTTCCGCTCAACATCATTTAATGGCCTGGGCGCTCAGCTGCCTGAAATTGAAAACGTACTATGACGACGTTCATTTATATACAGACACTAACGGATACAAGATCCTCATTGAACAATTAGGGCTCCCGTATACCCAGGTAGAGATCTGCTATGATAACATCCCGTACAATGATCTTTGGGTGCTGCCTAAGATCCTTACCTATTCCGCACAGCAGGAGCCGTTCATACATGTGGATGGCGATGTATTCATCTGGGGAAAATTTCCCGTAGAAATGGAGAATGCCGCCCTGTTAGCACAGAATTTTGAAATAAGTACTGAGTACTATGAGAATGCTTTAAAGCACATAGAAAATGATCTCAGTTACCTGCCTGATTTTTTACGGGCATCGTTAAGGAAAATCCCCATTTCATCCTACAATGCCGGCGTGCTGGGAGGAAGTGATCTTGCATTCTTTAAAGAATATGCGCAAACCGCGCTGGACATGGTTCACCGGAATTACGATAAAAGCAGGGCCGTTCATTCCGGGATCTATAATATTTTATGTGAACAGATACTTTTTGCGTCAATAGCTGCCAGAGATCAAAAAGAAGTAACCTGCTATTTTAAAGAGCAATATAAGGATAACGGGTATGCGGCCATGGATATCGCTGACCTTTCCTCCATTGGTTACCGGCTTAAATACATACATCTGCTTGGGCCACACAAAAAAAGCAGGGATAATTGCGAATTAATGAGCAGGTTGCTGTATAAGGAATATCCTGAGTATTTTGCGAAGGTAGTATCCTTATTCAGCCATGAGCACCGGTATTTTACAACAAAAATTAAGGAGGTCTTTCCAACTCCGGCTGCTGTAACCGGCAGCGGGAAAAGTACCGGAATATTATATCCCAGAACATCGTATGCAATTTCGTTGGTGGAGAAAAGCAATGAAAAACTACCCTCAGCGCAAATTGAAGAATATGTAACGCACACCAGCCGGAGCGTGGTAAAAGAAATTTTTAATTATGAGACTGACCTGTTAAAGCTGATCGCCGGTTGGAATGCATTGCCGGCAAGCCGGCTCTGTTCCATAGAGAATAGCTGCCCCGTTAATTCCGCGTTTTTCTTTTTGCCTAAAGAAGCACAGCTGAGCACTATAATAGAAAAGAATCATCTTTTAACAATTATAGAAACCCCTTTTGACTGGACATCAGGCCTGTCGGGCATAGCAGAAAGTGATCCGGATCCGGAGCTTACCTTTAATATAGCTTGTGCGCCTGAGCTGTTCTTTAATGGCTTTTCCGAAAGATCGATTGATGACCTGGAGTATAATATTTTAGCTTTACTGGATAGCGCCGTTCCCCTGGCAGCATTATTGAAAGCGCTGGAAGCATGTTTTTCTGCAGATGAAATTGAAAATGATCATGACAGCATTTATGAATTGGTGCTGATGAAGATCAAACGTCTTTCACTAAAGAAATTTGTTTTCATTAAAGAAGCGTGCCCGGAAATTTAATGTTAACAGCTCTCCACATTTAACAATTTACAAGTATATTTAGTCAGGCGTAAACAACGCCTGTTTAAGCACCGGTAATCTCAATGATATTTTTATACAGTATCCCCAGGGTAAACAGCCAGGAATTCCAATAATAGGTTTTAACTATTGAATTATAGAATTAATTGATTTTATCTATAGCTTCAATATCCTACTTTTATGAATCTGCACGAATATCAGCAAGTGTTCATTCAATACCCATAAACTTATAAAAATGGAAAAAGAGTCAAACGACATCAGTAAATGCCCCTTTCACAATGGCAGTCTAAAGCAGAATGTTGGCGGCGGTGGCACCAGGAACCGCGATTGGTGGCCCAACCAGTTAAAGCTGAACATTCTTCGCCAGCACTCACCCTTATCCAGTCCGATGGATGAAGATTTTAACTATGCCGAAGCTTTTAAAAGCCTCGACCTGGAAGCTGTAAAAAAAGATCTTCATGCACTCATGACCGATTCACAGGATTGGTGGCCGGCAGACTTCGGGCATTATGGCCCCTTGTTCATCCGGATGGCCTGGCACAGCGCAGGCACCTATCGTGTGGGTGATGGCCGTGGTGGCGCAGGCTCGGGACAGCAACGTTTTGCCCCGCTTAACAGCTGGCCTGATAACGTAAGCCTGGATAAAGCCCGCAGGTTGCTTTGGCCTATTAAACAAAAATATGGACGCAAAATTTCATGGGCCGATCTGCTGATCCTTACCGGTAATGTAGCGCTGGAATCAATGGGCTTTAAAACATTTGGCTTTGCCGGTGGACGTGCAGATGTATGGGAGCCGGATGAAGATGTGTATTGGGGCTCAGAAGCCACCTGGCTGGGTGGCGACCTGCGTTATGCGCATGGCTCCCCTGGTGTGGAAGGGCATGGCGTACTGGTGTCTGATGATGATGCGGACGGAGATGTCCACTCCCGCAACCTGGAAAAACCGCTGGCTGCCGTGCAGATGGGGTTGATCTATGTGAATCCTGAAGGTCCGGACGGTAATCCCGACCCTGTTGCTGCCGCTAAAGATATCCGCGATACTTTTGGCCGCATGGCAATGAACGATGAAGAAACAGTGGCCCTGATAGCAGGCGGGCATAGCTTTGGTAAAACCCATGGCGCTGCTCCCGCTACCAATGTAGACAAAGAGCCTGAAGCCGCGGGCCTGGAAATGCAGGGCCTGGGCTGGCGCAACAGCTATGGTTCCGGTAAAGGCGCCGACACAATTACAAGCGGCCTTGAAGTAACCTGGACAAAAACACCCACCCGATGGAGCAATAATTTCTTCGAAAACCTGTTTGGTTTTGAATGGGAGCTTACTAAAAGCCCTGCCGGCGCACACCAGTGGGTGGCTAAAGATGCAACCGGTATTATCCCGGATGCGTATGACGGTTCAAAGAAGCATTTACCCACCATGCTTACAACCGATCTTTCTTTAAGGTTTGATCCGGTTTATGAGAAAATATCCAGGCGTTTCCTGGAAGATCCCCAGGCATTTGCAGATGCTTTTGCCCGCGCATGGTTTAAATTAACGCACCGCGATATGGGACCCCGTGCACGTTACCTGGGCCCTGATGTACCGCAGGAAGAGCTGCTTTGGCAGGATCCCATTCCTGCAGTTGACCATGTATTAATAGATGCAAATGATATTGCAGCCCTGAAGGCAAAAGTGCTGGAATCCGGATTAAGCGTATCTGAGCTGGTTTCCACCGCATGGGCTTCAGCCTCCACCTTCCGTGGTTCCGACAAACGCGGCGGCGCTAATGGCGCCCGCATTCGCCTGGCTCCTCAAAAACACTGGCGGGTAAATAATCCTCCGCAGCTGCAGAAAGTGCTGGATAAATTAGGAAGCATTCAGTCAGCATTTAACAGTGCGCAACCAGGCGGTAAAAAAGTTTCGCTGGCAGATCTGATCGTACTGGCCGGCTGCGCGGGTGTTGAAAAAGCAGCGAAAGATGCAGGACAGGCGATCACGGTTCCTTTTACACCTGGCCGTACAGATGCTTCGCAGGAGCAAACTGATGTTGAATCAATAGGCCACCTGGAGCCCGCTGCTGATGGTTTCCGTAACTACCGCAAATTAAGGAACCCCGCAGTATCTACTGAAGCTTTGCTAATAGATAAGGCGCAACTGCTCACACTTTCAGCGCCTGAGCTAACCGTATTGGTTGGTGGTATGCGTGTATTGGATACTAATTTTGAAGGCGGCAAACACGGTGTTTTCACACAACGCCCGGGCCAGCTTACCAATGATTTCTTTGTGAACCTGCTGGATATGAACACTGCATGGAAAGCAGTATCCTCAGACAATGAATTTTATGAAGGCAGCGACCGTGCCACCGGTGCAATAAAATGGATAGGCACCCGTGCAGACCTGGTGTTTGGTTCCAGCTCAGAGCTGAGAGCTATTGCAGAAGTGTACGGCAGCGCAGATGCCCAGGAGAAATTTGTGAAAGACTTTGTAGCAGCCTGGAATAAAGTAATGAACCTTGACCGGTTTGACCTGGTTAAATAGCAGGATTTTGTTGTTTAAATAGTTAGTTAACAAAAGGGCGCCGGATCACGGCGCCTTTTTGTTGGGGGTAACCTCATCCTTTCTGTTCCCACTTTTTTCGTCCCCATAAGTGCAGCTGCTGCAATATTTCAAGCAGCCCTGCTGCTTTTTCAGTATGGATATAAACCGTTTGCTGTGGAACGGTATCGGCTATATGCTCTTTCAGCAGTAATCCTTCATGTACTAATTCTGACAAGCGTTTTCCCAACACCTGGTCTGACAAGGAGGGGAACACTTCTTTCAGGCGGCTGAACTGGTTCACACCGGATGATATGCTGCACAGGATCTGCATTTTCCACCTGGGGCTGATCATCGCCAAAATATCATTCACTTCATTGGAAGTAGCCAGCACCCTGAGGTTATGCGCATTTGAAGAGCTGGTTTTAATCGGACTCGCCATAGATCTGATTTAAAGGCTCACTTTCGGGTGAGTTATTGATAGCCATATAAGGCAGGGGTAAATTTGCAGAAAAAAAATAAAATGGATATCAAAAAAATCAGACGGGTGTTTATCGGCGTTGTTTTATCTGTTCTCTTTCTCACAGATGGTTATGCTCAATCACAGCAAACAAAAGCTCCGGTTTATGTACTGGTACATGGCGCATGGCACGGCGGATGGTGCTGGCAGCGGATCAGCAGTATCCTGAGGGAAAGCGGGGCAATCGTGTACACACCTACCCTGAGCGGCCTCGGTGAACATAAGAACATTTTAAGCACGGCTATCAATCTTGATACGCATATCTCGGACATCGTTAACCTGATAGAGATGGAAGATCTGCATAATGTTATATTGGTAGGTCATAGTTATGCAGGTACGGTTATCACCGGGGTTGCGGACCGGATCCCGGAGCGGCTCAGTAAGCTGGTGTACCTGGATGCAATACTGGTGGAGAACGGGCAAAGTGCATTATCCATCCAGCCGCCATCCGTGGAGGAGGTTATGAAAAAGTCTGCCGCAAAAAACGGCGGATTGTCAATACCCGCATGGCCTGCAACCATATTCGGCGTGAAAGATACAGCAGATGCCCGCTGGGTTGATGCCAGGCTTACAGGGCATCCTTTTAAGACATTTTCACAACCCCTGACATTACATCATCCTTATGGGAATCATCTGCCACTGATCTTTATCGCCTGCACTACAGATCAGCTGCCTGCGATTGTTCCGTTTGCAGAGAAGACCAGGAAAAGTAAAGATTGGAAATACTATGAGCTGGCAACGGGTCATGATGCGATGATAACGGCGCCCAGGCAAACAGCCGCTTTGCTGGGATCTTTTGCGAAGTAGGTAAGGAGCGTAGTTATCCGGCATGCCGGGTAGCTACGTTTCCTTCGATATTTAAGGTATTTTATGTTAAGGTTTTCGACATCAGGGCATGCTTATGTCGAAAAAATAGTATGATTTCATCATTACATGGCTGCGCCTCACTGATGATTACTCTCAATAAATTTAATCTCCATGATCTTCTGCTCAAAATCATTGGCCGGCACCAGCGCCCGTGACTTGATCCGCATTTTATAAGTATACACGGTGCTAACGCTGTAATCCAGTATTTTGGCGATGGCCTCATGCTCATGGATCCCCAGGCGCATTAAGGCAAAGATCCGGAGCGTGGCATTAAGCGTTTCCCCGGATTTGGGCCAGATCTGATCTTCCTTCTTCAAAAGCGCATTAAAAGAGCTGATGAAATTAGGGAACATGGTTAAGAAAACGCTGTCAAGCATATTGTATAAGTTCCCTTTTTCTTCTTCAATATGAACATTGTTTAAAAACTGGGTCACCTCTTTATATTTCCCCAGCTTAATATTATGCAGGGTTTGGTGCTTTATTTTATCCAGCGTTTCTATGTAAGATGAACAGGTTTTAAAAAATAACCCGATCAGCTGCTCCTTTATTTTGGAAGATTCCCACAGCTTTCCGTTCACGCTTTCCAGCTCATGGTTCTTTTCCTTGATCATCAGCTCATTGGCCTTGATGCGCAATATTTGCCGCCGGTAAATGACCAGCAGGAAGAATAAGATAACGGCAACGATCAAAAAGGTCAGGAAACCAATGAGCAGCTTGTCCCTTTCATGTTGTTTCTCATCGATCAGCTTACCCGCAACCAGGGGTAACATGGATTCAATTTGCACGGCACGGTTCCTGGCGCCATAGAATTTGGCGTTGCGGGCAGCTTCCTGCAAAAAAATATAAGCGTCGTTTGTTTTACCCAGCTTAAACAGCTCCTGCCCCAGTAGAAAGATGGCCAAGGTTTCCTTAGTAGAGGAGCGCACATCATTCATCACTGCCAGCGCAAGAAAAAGGATCCGGTCGTGCCCCGTATAGGCAAAGCTGATCCGGGTAGCCACCATTGCAATGCCGTGTTCAGGCAGGCCACGCTGTATAATATAATTATAGAAGAAATCGGGCGTTAGCTTTTTGTCCCTTATTGAATCCGGAAGAAAGGCCAGGTCGATCGTTTTCTCGAAATCATTGGAAGGGGTAACAATTTCGGCACTTTTAAAATCATTCTCCGACTGCTTGTAATAGTTCTGTGAAAAATAGGCATCATTATCATAGTCGGCAATACCGGCATGCAGCCGCGCCCGCAGGATCAGGTATTCGGTTTTAAGGGCATTGGATAACCCGCTGGTATCTATTTCCCCGGTAACATCAAAAGCTTCCTTGTAAAATCCCGAATTCAGCAAAATGCTTCCCAGCAGCATCTTGCTCTGGGTCAGGGAGTCCTTTTTCTGGAACTGCTCCGAAATTTCGATCATCCTTTTCACGTAAACAAATGCCGAATCGAACTTAAAGGAACGGTATTCTTCAAAGATCCTGGAATAAAGGCCGAACCGGGCATTAAAATCTGTGCGGTTGGTATGAAGCAGCTGAAGC
>NZ_DATCRF010000800.1:0-20066 GCF_036569125.1 Chitinophaga sp.
ACTCAGAATAGCCAGTGTGGCAGCCATGATCAGCAGGTTATACCAGTGAGGCGTAACCGCCATGAACAGCATAATAGTGGCCGCCCACATAATACCCACCACCACGGCGTTTATACCCTCCAATGCCCGGTAAATAACCACATACTTTTTCAGGTTATGCCAGATAGGGAAGAAGAATAGCACCAGCAGCAGGCTGGGTAAAAATATAGCCAGCGGCGCCAGTATGCAGCCCAGGAACTGGTAACCCATCCCCAGGTTACGCATTACCATCCCGCCTACATAGGCAGAGAGGGAGAAGGTAGGTCCTGGTAAAGCGCGCATAATACCGGCCCCGGTCAGCAATTCCGTGCCGGTCATGAACTGTGTTTTGGCGCGGGTAACATATTGTTCCAGCATCATGGCAATAAGTATATCGCCGCCGCCAAATACCAGGCTGCCGAAACGGTAAAAGTTCTCGAACAGGTTAAAGGGCCTGCGCGTGATCCAGTTATGGGTACGCGCCAGCTCCGAGAAAAAGCCCGCCAGTATGAACAGCAGCGCAAATAACCATAGGTTGGTCCACTGTATTTTGCGGGGCGCTTCTGTAGAACCGGGAATACGTTTATTACTAAAGTTGGATACAATGCCACCCAGTATGATCAGGGAGGGAAAGGTCCAGGGTGATTTCAGGAAAAGGGCGGCTGCCATGGCCACCAGCATAATAAAAAAAGTAGCTGTATTGCGGATGCTGATCTTATAAGCGCGCAAACCGCCATAAGCCAGGAAGCCTACCGCCATAGGCTGTACGAATTTAAAGATATCTACGTTCAGCGCTTTCTTGTCAAAGTATTGCAGCAGGAAGCTTAAGGAGCCCATTAACAGGCAGGCAGGTGTGATCCAGATCAGCAGGGTCATAAACGCTAACGGTACGCCGCCCCGCTTATAGCCAATAAGCGTAAGGGTTTGCGTGGAGGAGGCGCCCGGCAGCAGCTGGCAGAAAGCGTTGTATTCCATCAGCTCTTCTTCCGTAACATCCTTACGTTGCTGCACAAAGGTTTTCAGCATCATGGCCAGATGGCCCTGAGGGCCCCCGTAAGCCGTAATACTGTGAAACAAAACAGCCTTTAAAAAAGGTATATGACGTAGGAACACAGCCGAAGTTAAAAACAAAATTGAAACATTCAGACCTCAAATAAGCTGAATGGTCATTTTTTCAATCCGATCTCTCTTAAACGCTCGTCTAAATATTCACCGGCAGTAATGGGCGCATATTCCTGTGGGTGCGTATCCGTTACACAGCTTTCCAGACAATCCAGCCGCATACCGGATTTGGGATGCAGGAAAAAGGGGATGGAGTAACGGCTGGTATGCCACATTTCCCGGGGCGGGTTTACCACGCGGTGGGTAGTGGATTTTAAACGGTTATTGGTAAGGCGCTGTAACATATCGCCTACATTCACTACAATTTGTTCCGGCAGGGAAGTAACGGGCACCCAGTTATCCTGTTTGTCCAGGATCTGCAACCCATCTGCAGAAGCGCCTACCAACAGGGTAATAAGGTTAATATCTTCATGCTGCTCGGCACGGATAGCGGATTTAGGTTCCTGTGTAATGGGCGGATAATGGATGGCGCGTAAAATAGAATTACCATTATGCACCTGTGTATCAAAGTAATGCTCATCCAGGCCCAGGAAAATGGCAATGGCCTGCAGCAGGTATTTACCGCTTTTTTCAAAAGCGCGGTATGCTTTATGAAAAGTAGGCGTGAACTCCGGCACCTCTTTTACCATCACATTCGGCGGATATTCATCTTTTACCGGGTCATCATCTTCCACCTCTTGTCCGAACTGGAAAAACTCTTTCAGGTCCGGGGCATCAAAACCCTTGGCATGCTCCTTCCCGAACGAGGTGTAGCCACGCTGGCCGGCCAGCTCAGGGATCTCATACTGGTACTTGGTATCGGAGGGTAACGCAAAAAATTGTTGTACGTATTTATACAGGTCGGCTATCAGCGCATCCGGGATACCATGGTTCTTTACTGCTACAAAACCTACTTCTTCATAGGCTTTTCCTAATGCCTGCACAAAGGCTGCTTTGCTTTTGGCATCGCCGGAGGTAAAGGCGGCCAGGTCTACAACAGGGATGGAGTGGGTGATAGTTGCCATAATGGTTTATTTAGGAGAAATAAAGTTACCGTAAAAATGTAAGATCATGAATTAATAAACGCACAAAAAAGCCCCTTGTACATTGCTGAAGCTGACAAGGGGCGGGGTAACAGGTATGGAGATATATAGAGCGGGGTATAAAAAACTATTGGAGGAAACTCTTTTCCAGGTCGGTAATATCAACCATTGCGTAGCGGGCAACATCATTGATCAGCATTTCATCCATAATATCCACTACGTTCTTATAGTTGGAAGTATTGTCTGCTTTTATCAGCACCATTAATTCATTGTTCCCGAACTTTTCCATTACCTGCCGGCGCTTGCTGCGTATTACATCGCCAATGCCTTTATGTACGGCAAAGCTGCTGTACTGCACCTGTGGCGGGTGTGCAGGGTCGTTACCCATACCTTCATACCAGGCAACACGGTCATGGCTGCCCAGCATAATGGTAAGCGCCTTGCTGTTTGGTAAGGCCATGGAGTCGCCATCAGCACGGGGCATGGTAAGGTCCATTGTTTTTGGTTTTGCAAGGGTGGTGGTGAGCATGAAAAAAGTGATGAGTAAAAAGCCCAGGTCAACCATAGGTGTCATGTCAACGCGGGTGGAATGTACTTTGCGGCGTACGTCGCCCCGGCCGCGCCCAGCGGGCGATGCGGTGTTAAGTTCTGCCATACAACAACAGTTTATATATGAGAAAATGGATGCTGTGTATTAGATGCAGTTCTCAGAGAAATTCCATAAAAATCCATGGTCGATGGTCCATGGTCCATAGCCTTGTACGTGGAAAGATTTGAGCGGGGATTAAGCAAGTGATTATAAATGAAGATGGTCCATCATCCTTGCTGTTACTTTAGATATTCTTCATCTTGTAACATGCAATGGACTATGGACCATCGACTATGGGCCGCGTGGCTGTAAGCCGCGCTACTAAAACTCAGCGCTCTTGGGTGTTCTGGGGAAAGGTATTACATCGCGGATGTTACCCATACCGGTTACAAACAATACCAGCCTTTCAAAGCCCAAACCAAAACCAGCGTGCGGGCAGGCGCCAAAGCGGCGGGTATCCAGGTACCAGCTCAGCTCCTCCGTAGGCAGGTGTAATTCCTGCATGCGTTTTACCAGCTTGTCATAATTTTCTTCCCGCTGGGAACCGCCCACTATTTCACCAATGCCGGGGAATAATATATCCATCGCACGTACGGTTTTACCATCTTCATTCTGCTTCATATAAAAAGCTTTAATGGCAGCAGGGTAATCCGTTAATATCACCGGTTTCTTAAAATGTTTTTCTACCAGGTAACGCTCATGCTCACTTTGCAGGTCGGCGCCCCATTCTTCTATCAGGTAGTTGAACTTTTTGCTTTTATTGGGTTTGCTGTTCTTCAGAATATCAATGGCCTCTGTATAGGTAAGGCGCATAAACTCATTGTTCAGCACAAATTCCAGCTTTTCCAGCAATCCCATTTCACTGCGTTCCTGCTGGGGTTTTTGCTTTTCTTCTTCTGCCAGGCGCTGGGCTAAGAACTCCAGGTCTTCCCGGTTGTGCTGCAATACATATCCGATCACATATTTAATAAATGCTTCGGCCAGGTTCATATTATCTTCCAGGTCATAGAACGCCATTTCGGGTTCTATCATCCAGAATTCCGCCAGGTGGCGGGCGGTGTTGGAATTTTCTGCACGGAAAGTGGGGCCAAAGGTGTAAATATCCCCAAAGGCCATAGCGCCCAGTTCGCCCTCCAGCTGGCCGGATACCGTAAGGTTGGTAGCGCGCCCAAAGAAATCTTCCTTGAAATCAATATCGCCGCTTTCTGTGCGGGGCGGCTTATTCAGGTCCAGTGTGGTTACGCGGAACATTTCACCGGCGCCTTCTGCATCAGAAGCGGTAATTACAGGTGTATGCAGGTATACAAATCCTCTTTCATTAAAGAACTGGTGCACGGCAAAAGCCAGTGAGTGGCGTACACGGAAAATGGCGCCAAAGGTATTGGTACGGAAGCGCAGGTGCGCTATTTCACGTAAGTACTCCAGGCTGGGCCGGTTTTTTAGCTGCAGAGGGTATTTTTCAGGGTCACAATCACCCAGCACTTCCAGCTCGCGGGCTTTCAGCTCCACTTTTTGTCCCTTACCCAGGGAGGCAATGATCTCACCCTTTACGCTAATGGCTGCGCCGGTGGTAAGGCGTTTCAGCAAACCCGCATCTGTACCGGGTTCTATAACTATTTGCAGGTTATTATTGGTAGAGCCGTCATTTAACGCTATAAACTGGTTGTTACGGAACGACCGTATCCAACCTTTTACCGTTACGTCGTATTGTACCTTGTCATCGGCCAATATTTGCTTGACTTTAACTCTTTGGCTCATAATTTGATTTTTAGGACTGCAAAAATAAGGGTTAAACACCAGAGTCCATAACCCGGCAGGATAAGTACCCAATAATAGGTTCCTGCACAATTAGCACAAAAAAATGTTAAATCTGTTAAGAATGCAAAAGGCAATACCAGGGCGGGCTGAAAAAAGGGGCCGGCCGGAACAGGCCACGGCTATGATTTCCGCAAGGTTGAGAGGGGTGTACCCTGCCATGGGCAATGATCTGTAGGGTATACAGGTATCCAACTTTTTTTGGATAATAATAAAAGTTGTATTAATCTTGCAGTTATTATCTGCCTGATCAAGTTTATTATTTCCATCTTCATCAGCAGTTCCTGAACTCAACAATCCCTATCAGATTTAATAACCAAATTAAATTTATTGGACTCAAAAAACAATTATTTGTAATTGGTGTATGTTGGTATGTAGTGGTACCCGCCTAAACACACTCCTAAAAAATTTGACAACACACGATGATGTACGACATCTTACAATTGAACGACATGCTCGTTCCTGAGCTGCTTGACATTGCAGAGAAACTCGATGTGACCAACGCAAAGAAACTTAGCAAACAGGACCTCATCTACAAAATCCTGGACAAGCAGGCAGTGATGGCCTCTGAAGGTAACCCGGCCAACGGCGAAGAAAAGAAAACACGCAAACGGAAACCAACTAAAAAAGACGAAGAAGAAACACCAGTAGCTGAAGAACCTGCCCATGCAGAAGAAAAACCTGCCAAACGTGGAAGAAAACCCGGCGCTAAAACTAAAGGTGCCGACCATGATGATCACGATCAGGAAGATGAGCAGCCGGCGAAACCAGCCGCCCCTAAGTCAAAAACAAAAGATTTTGATATAGACCTGGATAGCATTCCTTCCCTCACATTTGACGACGACGACGATATTGTATTACCGGCTTTTACAGAAGATGAAACACATGAAGAAGAACCGGTTGCAGTAGAGGAGGAAGAAGAGGAAGAGGATGACGACGATGATTTTGTATTACCCGACGAAACGCTTTTCCCCGCTGCCAGCAGCAAGCCGCAGCCGCAGGCCCAGCAGCAGCGCTTCCCGAAAAAAGAACCCGTATTCAATATTGAGTTTGACGGTATAATAGTAAGTGAAGGCGTATTGGAAATGATGCCCGATGGTTATGGTTTCCTGCGCTCATCCGATTATAATTACCTGAGCTCACCGGATGATATTTATGTTTCTCCCTCCCAGATAAAACTGTTCGGTTTAAAAACCGGCGATACCGTGAAAGGCTCTGTACGCCCGCCGAAAGAAGGAGAAAAATATTTTGCTTTACTGAAAGTGGAAACCATCAACGGCAAATCACCGGAAGAAGTGCGCGACCGCGTACCTTTCGATTACCTGACGCCCTTGTTCCCTTTCGAAAAGCTGAGATTAACAACTACTTCCAATAACTACTCCACCCGCATCATGGATATGTTTACCCCCATTGGTAAAGGCCAGCGCGGACTGATAGTAGCGCAGCCTAAAGTGGGTAAAACCATGCTGCTGAAAGAAGTGGCCAACGCTATTGCCACCAACCACCCGGAAGTTTACCTGATGGTGGTGCTGATAGATGAACGCCCTGAGGAAGTAACCGATATGGAACGCAGCGTTAAAGCAGAAGTAATTGCTTCAACCTTTGATGAACCTGCGGAAAAACACGTGAAAGTATCTGCCATTGCATTGCAAAAAGCAAAACGTTTGGTAGAGTGCGGACATGATGTGGTAATACTGCTGGATTCCATTACCCGTTTAGCCCGTGCGCACAATACCGTGGCGCCGGCATCCGGTAAGGTACTGAGCGGTGGTGTGGAAGCCAACGCCATGCAAAAACCCAAACAGTTCTTTGGCGCTGCCCGTAAAATTGAGAACGGCGGTTCCTTAACCATACTGGCTACTGCTTTGATAGACACCGGCTCTAAAATGGATGAGGTGATCTTTGAAGAATTTAAAGGTACCGGTAACATGGAGCTGCAGCTGGATCGTAAGCTGGCTAACAGGCGCGTATTCCCGGCTATTGATGTAACGGCATCGTCTACACGCCGCGATGAATTGCTGCTGGAAAAAGATATGCTGAAACGTATCTACATCCTGCGCAACCACCTGGCCGATATGAACACGGAAGAATCCATGAACTTTATGCTGCAGCACATGCGCGGCACCAAGAACAATGAAGAATTCCTGATATCCATGAACGGATAAACAGCATAACATATTCAGTAAATAAAAAAGTTCCGGCTACAACCGGAACTTTTTTATTAGTATCCTTTTTTCTGCTGCCCCGGTGCAAAGGGTTTGGCAGATTTTGTTCCGTAGATCTTTTTCTGTTGCCCCGGTGGCAGGCCGTTAGGATTATGCGTTGTAACACAGCTGCTTAATAAAATGCCAGCAGCCAGTATTCCGCAGCATACCTGCAAAGCACGATTTTTCATAGTGATATTTTTATATGATACTGCTAAAATACTGCCAATTTAGCTATTACCACCATTATATGCTTCTCCGGGGGCACCTTTTTATAGCGATGAATGCAATGGACCATCGACTATAGACTGTGGACTACCGGTAAAAACTCAGCAGATCCTTCTTCCTCCGCTCCGTTATTTCCAGCTGCGCACCACTGTTTAGCAGTATATGCTGGCTATCATTCATTACACGGTTAATATGCGAAAGCTGTACCATTTGTGTATTGTTCACCTGGTAAAAACGCAGGGGTATAAACAGGTCGGCATAATGCCGGAAGCTGCGCTCCACCTGTAATACAGTACCATCTTCCAGGTAAAAGCTGCAACCTTCCGTACCGGATTCCAGGTACTCAATAGCCGTAGTGCGTATGGTAGTTTCCTGGCTGTTGGCCAGGGGTAAAAGTAAGTTCCAGTTGGCCTGCTTGCCATGGTTAAAATTATCCAGCAATACCCGGTAGCGGTTTTTGCTGGCCTGTGAATTTATACGCTGTGATACCGTTTGCACGGCCTGCAGCAGGCTTTCTTTATCAATAGGTTTTAAAATGATCTCTACTTCACTGAAGCGGATGGCGTGCAGGAATTTTTTTTCAAAAGCAGTTACAAATACGGCTTCAAAAGAGGCATCGTCCTGGGTGCCCTGCAGCACGTCAAACCCGGTGCCATCCGGCATTTCAAGATCCAGGAAAACCAACTGTGGCTGATGTTGCTTTATTTTACTGATGCCGTCTGCGCAGTCAGATGCGGTATCGGCAATTTGCACCTGCGGGCAGTATTTGCCCAGCATCAGGGAAATAATATCCCGGCTGTTACGCTCATCATCTATAATAATCGCTTTTATCATATGTTGATCCAGGGGTCTAACTAAGGCTACTAAAGTTGTGGTATTAAAATTCTTACAATAGTACCGCTTTCTGTAAAATTCCGGGCGAATTTATCAATCACCTCAATATGTATATCCGTATTATACATCTTGTTCAGGAGCTCCGCACGGTTAGAGCTTATTTCCATACCGGATGACTGGTGATGTTTGGGTAAGGTACGCAGCTCTTTAGAGCGGGTAATACCAATACCGTTATCTTCAACAATACATTCCAGTATATCGCCCGGCAGCTGCTGGAAGCGTATGATCAGCCGTCCTATTGGTTGATTGGGATTGGTCATACCATACTTCACAGCATTTTCCACATAGGGCTGCAGCAGCATAGCCGGAATTTCCAGCTCCGTAGTGGCAATCGCCGGATCTACCCTTATATCATACTCCATTTTATTTTCAAAGCGCATTTTTTCCAGGCCAAGATAGGTATTCAGGTAGGTGATCTCGTCTGTTAAGGTAATAAAATTGCGCCGGGAAAAATCCAGTGTTTTGCGTATGAGGTAAGAGAAGTCGGACAGGTATTTTTGTGCATATTCATAATCCCGCTGCATTACAAACAGCTGGATAGAATTCAGGCAATTAAAAATAAAGTGTGGATTGATCTGCGCACGAATGGCTTTCAGCTCTATTTCCGTAAGCTTTTTATCGTACTCTATATTCAGCTGTATTTGCCGCTGCTCTTCCAGCTCCTGCTTTTTGCGCAGTATTTCAGAGGTTTGCTCTTTTACCAGCTCTTCCAGCTGCTCATTGAGCTTACGTTGTAATTCCTTATTCTTATTCAATTGCTTAATAAGCATTTCCTGGGTTTTGGTGCGTTCGTGATGCACCAGTTTGTTGCGGTAGCTTAATCCCGCCAGGAAAAACATGGCCTGTAAAAATACGCCTGCTATCATGGGCATGGTAGGCGCGGAAAACATGCCCAGTGCATTAAAGAAGCCCAGGGGCTTTATCTGGAATATAAAACCCAGCAGGCTGGCCAGGTAATAGCAGATAGAGCCTAACAGGAAAAAACGCACCAGCGGATGGTGGCGGGAACGTTTGGCCAGCGCCACAAATACGATCAGCTGCGGCAGCAGCAGGCCCAGGTATAAATAGCTGTAAATAATACCCGGCACATGGTATAGCTGCTGGCCAATGCAATAAAAGCAAATAATGATCACTCCCCCGGTACAGGCAGCTGCAATGGTAAAAACACGTTCCATGTAAGGGTACCTTTCCTTCAGGTTCAGGAAGGCATTGCCAAACATCAGGTACATGAGGTAAAAGCAGAACAGCAGCGCCGGAATATTCCAGTAATATTTTAACATGGGCCAGCGGTGAAAAACAGACAGCTGGTAAGGCTTGCTTTCCAAACGCAGGGCAAAGAACATTATAAGGCCCAGAATGTAGGCTGCAAAGTACAGGTAAGACCGGTCCGGCAGCTGTATGTAGTTGATAATGGCAATAGTTAGGAATACTAACAGCATGCCCAGCAACACCTGTATCACTACCGCCTCAGCCCGGAAAGTATTGATCTGGTGGTTGCGGAAACGTTCGTACCCCAGGCCATCATACAGCACCGGCATTAGCGCGCTTTCGTTATAGGACCGGTTAATGATGTGCAGTAAAAAAGTACGGGACTGCCCGGCGGGCACCACTACCGGGAATGCATAACGCTCCCAGCGGTTTACATTGCCACGGTCCAGCATTAAACCGGTTTGTGACAGCAGCTGGTAGTGATCATGCATACCGGCATACCAGTACATAAAGTCGTGCCAGCCGGTAAAAAAAGTAAGGCTGCTGTCTTTAAGGCCGGTATTGCGTATGGTGAATTTCAGCCAGCAGTTATGCGGCTGTTTGTTATACCTGGGCTGGGCGTGAAACAGCCCGGGCTGCTGTGTAAATGTTTGCTGGTTAATCTGAGAAAGGGAAAAGGAGCGGCCGGGTATGTCCAGGCTGTACACGTAGGGGCGCAGGTCTGCGCTGGCAGGTGGCGCCCCCATATCTATTGATAAAGTATCTTCAGTGGGTGGTTGGGCGTATATGCCAGCGGAATAACAAATGAATAAGAATAAATAAGCGATCCGCTTCACAGGTATTTAATATATGTTTATAACAAACCGTCAATGGTTTTGGCCAACCGGTGATCTTTTTCCGTTATCACATTGCCTGCATCATGCGTGTTCAGGTATATTTCTACCTTGTTGTAAACATTGGTCCAGTATGGATGGTGATCCATTTTTTCTGCGGCCAGCGCTACTTTGGTCATAAAAGCAAAGGCTTCCTTAAAGTCACTGAACTCGAAAGAACGGTACAGTTGATTGTTCTTCTCTTGCCACATAAAATAGGTTTATGTTAAACAATAAAATGCACGGAGCTGGTAACGGGAATCCCTAAACGGTTTACTGTCCTTTCTTGTCCTGTTAAAATATAAGGTTCACCTTATTCTTGATATCTCTTAGGTCCAATAAAGATACTAATTGTACTAGCTCTACGCGGCGTAATTCCTCTGTTAATTTTTTCACATCCTGCAGCTGGTAATAATCCCCTTTGATCAGCCACAGGTAATCTATATTCTTTAATTCAGGCAACAAAAACTCTGCCTTGCAGTGATTATTGTAAAGATAGTGTGATACGGACTTTGTAGGCTCCTGAAATTCAAATACTGTAAAATAAAAAGCGCGCTGGTGTTTGGTCAGTTTTATTTCCAGGGAATTATTTACCCGGAAATGATAGAACAGCTGTTTATTCAATTGCCAGCACAGCTGATAATCACGGGCAGCAGATACAATGCCCACCAGGTGGGTACAATCAAAGAAATCTTCTACCAGCTGATCTTGATCCAGCTTAAGTTTTAATGCCGACATAATAAATATTCAGGATAACAGGCCGTGGTAATTTGTTATCTGTTTGTTATTGAAATCTACACTTCGTTTTTTTTGCCCGCTGCTTTTCTTCTTGTCCCTTTTTGGGAGGTTACCGGGTCCCAAAATACGGTTTTAAAATCTTGAATTTTATCTTTCTTTATAATAATTCCTTCCTGCTCCAGCAGCTCCTGCATAAGGGTAGGGGTTTCAAAATGATCTTTGCCACTTAATACCCCGCTGCTGTTCACCACGCGGTGTGCGGGTATGGGCGGTTTGGCAGTGGAGGCTGCATACATGGCCCAGCCTACCATGCGTGCGGTGATACGAAGGCCGGAAGCTTCTGCCAGCGCACCATAAGAGGTTACACGGCCTTTGGGTATTTGCCGCACTAATTCATATACCCTTGGAAAAAAGGAGTTAGTCTCCGCTGGGTCCTTTTTCCTGCTGCTTTTGGCGGGCGGCAAGGAGGGTGGTTCTTTTGGGCTCCGGGACTTTTTCATAATCAAATGGACAATGTTTACAGCCATTTCCACAACAGTTTCCGCGGTTCAGGTGGTACTGTGCGGTAAATACCATATAGCCGTGTTCGTTATAATAAAAATCAATATGCTCCTTCAGTGGCTGCATCTGCAGTTAGCTTTATCTCACGCCAGTTAATGGGCGTAACCGGCAGGCGGAAACGCAGGTAGCGGATGGTGCGCCCGTTGCTCAGGTGCATGCCTTCATAAAATGTTTTGATCTGTAGCAGGGCGGGTACTTCCGGCAGCGCATATACGTCGCTGATATCTTCCAGGGTTTCACAATTACAGGCCGCTATTACTTCTTTGGTAAAAGCATACAGCTCCGGGCTGTCTGTTTTCAGATTAATAGTGGCGCCCGGCGCCAGCAGTGGCTGGTACAGCTGCAAAAATTTGGGATGGGTAAGCCGCTTTTTTGATTTTGACTGGCGCAGGAAGGGGTCGGGGAAAGTGATCCAGATCTCGCCTATTTCTCCCGGTGCAAAATACCGGTCCAGCTTATCGATCTGGGTGCGCAGGAAGGCTACATTCCGTAAAGGTTCCTCTATAGCAGTTTTAGCGCCCCGCCATATACGGTTACCCTTCAGGTCCACACCCAGGAAGTTCTGTTCCGGGAACCGCCGGGCCAGCGCCAGGGTATAATCCCCCTTGCCACAGGCCAGCTCCAGGGTAAGCGGATTTTGATTGCCAAAAAAGCCGGCCCACTTACCAGGCATGTTCTCCGGGTATATCAGCACATTCGGAAAAGTCTCGATCTCAGCAAAACGCTGCAGTTTCTTTTGTCCCATTAGCGCAAAAATATCTCATTTGCAGGTTTTGTTCATCAAAATCAAAGGAAAGATGCAGATCTTATGAAGCTATTCATATTATAATGGATATATTTGACGGCAGGGGACGCAGGTGGGCAACGATCTGTTTTGGATGCGGCTAAGAAACAAAACGGCCGTTCCAATTACTTGAAACGGCCGTTAAAAGCTGTAGGAGAAGGATTCGAACCTCCACGGGGCAGTTAGCCTTAGCACAAATAAGATTAGTGGTCAACCCATTACGCTATGTTTATCCTGGACTCCCCACCCTCGAGACAAGAGGGCATGTCTGCCAATTCCATCACCCCACAGTATATGTTGGCGATTTGTTCCGGAAGGCGTGGGCTACTTTTTAGCCTGGCTTATTTCCGTTTTCCAAACTTTCAATGATGCAAATCTAAATAGAGAGGGGATTTTTTGCAAATTTTTTAAGAAAAATTTTTGAAATTTCGATATTTTTTAAATATTTGCATGGGTATTTAAAACAATCAAAAACAAATTGTAAAAATGAGCCACAATTTGAATATTGACAAACTTGATCTTCAGATCATCAGTGAAATGATGAACAACGCAGAGATCTCCTACGCTGACCTCGGGAAGAAATTGTTTGTTTCCGGTGGAACGATCCACGTAAGAATGAAGAAACTACAAGAACTGGGTATCGTTAAAGGTACAAAATTACATGTAGATTTAAAAATGATCGGGTACGATGTAATAGCCTTTATTGGTATTTACCTGGAAAAAAGTTCAATGTACGACACCGTGGCCAAAGAACTGCGCAAGATCCCTGAAATGGTACGCCTGAACTATACAACCGGCAGCTATAGCATGTTTGCAGAGATCATCTGTAAAGACATTACCCAGCTTCGGAGAATATTACACGATGAGCTGCAGAAGATCAAAGGCATTGAAAGAACGGAAACCCTCATTTCCCTGGAAGAGAGCTTTTACCGTACCATCAATGTAGTTGAGTAGCCCTGAGCAATTCCCGTTGTGAAAAGAACGTTGTGAACTAAAACTTAACAAGCTAACACTGAACTGTAGCCACTGTAGGTAAGCATAACCTCCTTCACGTACCATGAATAATACAGCATTATTCATTTAAAAATCTTTGCAGCAGCGCCGCTACCAGCGCAGGATCCGCCTTTTCCAGCGGATGCGGGGTGCCGGGCAGCACGGCCAGCTGCGCCTGGGGTAAGGCACGGTACACTTCCACCGTTTCTGTTAAGGTTACCATGGTATCCCGGTCGCCCAGCATCAGCAGGGCGGGGATAGTAATGGTTGCATAGTCTTCCGCTGCCAGCAAAGGCTGCGCGCCCAGCTGCTGCATGAGCGCGGCCGTATGGGATAGCACCTTTTTCCAGCCCTGCCGGGCATGGCGCTGCTCTAAAGCCGTAGCAAAGGCAGGCACCTTTTGCTCAATAACCGCAGCATCCAGCATATTTACCTCTTTGGCGGCAATAGCGGCATTCCAGTGGTACTTGGTAGCTAATGTGATCACTTTACCTACCCGCTGCGGATAATGCCTGGCCAGGTACATGGCTACATACCCGCCCATGCTGTAACCAAAAAGGGTGACGGAATTCAGCTTCAGCGCATCCAGCTGTTCCAGCACCTGCTGTGCCAGCAGCGGCACGCTAACGCCTTCCGGGGCCGGCTCAGCCAGGCCATGGCCTATAAAATCAAAGGTGTGAATGGTGTGCTGTTCTTCTAACAGGGAGCGCAGCGGTAAAAATTGTGCTTGAGTGCCCAATGCGCCGTGTAGCATTAAAATGGCAGGCATATTGTAAAGTATATTTGAGGTTTTTTTGCTAAGTTTGCAGCTACGGTTACTTCACAGCAAAGTACACTTTATTCCTTACTTTGTTTCTTCGCGTAAAGTTGACTTAACAATCCGAACAAATTTATTGACGTTTATATTATAGATAATTCATCTAATGGAATACAATACAACCCGTAATCATTTAATAATGAAGGAATACGGCAGGAATATTCAGAAAATGATCGAATACCTGCTGAGCCTTGAAGATGAGGAGCAACGCCAGGGCCAGGCTATGGCCTTAATAGAGCTGATGGGCACCCTGAACCCCCACCTCAGGAACGTAGAGGATTTCCGGCATAAGCTGTGGGATCACCTGTTCCTGATCTCCGATTTTAAGCTGAACGTAGAATCTCCCTACCCCATACCCACCCGGGAAACGCTGAAATACAAGCCTGAAAAGCTTACGTATCCTAAAAAATATCCCAAGCTGCGCCACTTTGGCAAAAACCTGGAAATGGTGATCGACAAAGCCCTGCATGAAGAGAACCCGGAGAAAAAAGAAGGGTTTACCCAATGTATCGGCAACTACATGAAACTGGCTTACAGCAACTGGCATAAAGAAAGTGTGCATGACGATGCGGTTCGTTCTGAGCTGAGCACCATTACCAACGGGCAGCTGGAATACCATGCCGGGGCCGGCAGCAGCCATGCGGCTACAGCCAGCTTCAGCGGGGGTAACAGTGGTAATGAGTTTCCCCGCAGCGGTAACACCGGCGGCGGTGGCGGCAGCATGAAGCGCAAATCCTTCCAGCAAAATAAATTCAAGAGCAACAACGGCAAAGCCGGTGGTAAGCACAGCAACAATAAGTATAATAACAAAAACAGGAACAAGTGAGCAGTGCTTTTGAAGTAAGGGGCGGTAACCGCCTCAAAGGGGATATTGTGCCCCAGGGCGCCAAGAACGAAGCATTACAGATCATTAGCGCGGTATTGCTTACGCCGGAGAAGGTGATCATCAGCAACATCCCGGACATCCTGGATGTGAACCTGCTGATAGAGCTGCTGGCAGATATTGGGGTAGCTGTGAACCGCGTATCGCGTGATACCTGCGAATTTACCGCTGCCAATATAGATATGGCTTACCTCCAGAGCGCGGAATTTAAAAAGAAATCCGGCCGCCTCAGGGGCTCTGTAATGATAGCCGGCCCGCTGCTGGCCCGCTATGGCAAAGCTTATATTCCCAAACCCGGGGGTGATAAAATAGGCCGCCGCCGCCTGGATACACATATTATTGGTTTTGAGAAGCTGGGCGTACAGTTTGTGTACGATACAGATGATAACTTCTTCCGCCTGGAAGCTGCAGACGGTTTAAAAGGCACCTATATGCTGCTGGATGAACCTTCTGTAACCGGTACCGCCAATATTATAATGGCGGCCGTAATGGCCAAAGGCACCACCACCATTTACAACGCTGCCTGCGAACCCTACATACAACAGCTGTGCAAAATGCTGAACAGCATGGGGGCTAACATCAGCGGGGTAGGCTCCAACCTGATCACCATTGAGGGCGTAACTTCCCTGAAAGGCTGCAGCCATGCCATGCTGCCGGATATGATCGAAATAGGCTCCTTTATAGGGCTGGCTGCCATGACGCAGAGCGAGATCACCATCCGCAACGCCGGGGTGGAGCACCTGGGTATTATACCGGAAAAATTCCGCCAGCTGGGTATTCACCTGGAGCTGAGGGGCAATGATATTTATGTACCCGCACAGGATTCTTACGAGATACAAACCTTCCTGGATGGGTCTATCCTTACCATGTACGATCATCCCTGGCCGGGTTTTACGCCTGACCTGCTGAGCATTGTGCTGGTAGTAGCCACCCAGGCTAAGGGCAGTGTAATGATCCATCAGAAAATGTTCGAGAGCCGCCTGTTCTTTGTGGATAAGCTGATAGATATGGGCGCCCAGATAGTGCTGTGCGATCCGCACCGCGCCGTTGTAATAGGCCTGGGCCGGGAGCATGCGCTAAGGGGTATCACCATGTCATCGCCCGACATACGGGCAGGGGTGGCCCTGCTGATCGCTGCCCTGAGCGCAGAAGGCAAAAGCACTATTCAGAATATAGAACAAATAGACCGCGGCTACCAGTATATTGATGAGAGGCTGAGAAGGCTGGGCGCGGATATTAAACGCGTATAAATTTTCAATTACGAATTACGAATTGGGTGCTTCGCTACTGCGGGTTTTATATGGGACCAACATTTCACATAACTACTTCAATAGCGTTCAACCAATTCGTAATTGAATAATTCGTAATTCGTAATTCACTCGGATGGACCATAAGATCATCATCATCACCGCCCCCTCCGGCGCAGGTAAAACCACTATTGTAAGAAGATTGTTAGCGGAACTGCCGCAGCTGGCATTCTCTATTTCCGCCAGTACCCGTACCCCCCGGGAAAATGAAGTGCACGGGCGCGACTATTACTTCCTTTCTACCGACGAATTTCATCAGAATATTGAGGCCAATGCCTTTGCAGAATACGAAATGGTATATGTAGGCAAGTACTATGGTACCCTTAAAAGTGAGCTGCAGCGCATCTGGGACCTGGGCAAGGTGCCCATGGTGGATATTGACGTAAAAGGCGCTGTATCCATAAAGGAAAAGTACCAGCAGGCGGCCCTTACCATTTTTATACAGCCGCCCTCCCTGGAAGCGTTGCGTGAGCGCCTCAGTGAGCGGGGAACAGAAACACAGGCCTCCCTGGAAGAGCGCCTGGCCAAAGCCCGCTATGAGCTTTCTTTTGCCCCGGAATTTGATGAAATAGTGCTGAATGATGACCTGGAAAAAGCATATGCCGCGGTAAAAGCGCTGGTTTTGAACTTCATACAAATTTAACGGCCCCCTGAAGGGGCCCTCTCCCTCAGAAAATACCTATAAATACCGGTGAATGGTGAAATACGCTTGCATGCAATTTGCAGTGGCGTCATTCGCAATTATGTAAAATCTTATATTTGTTGGAATGGACAGTTATACTACCCTAATATTGGTTGGACTGGTGTTGCTGGCCGGTTTTTTTGCCGGTCTGGAAACAGCCTTTGCCAATGTGAATAAGCTGAGTATTGAGCTTAAAAAGAAGCAGGGCAGGGCCACCGGCAAGATCCTGGCTACCTTTAATGAGAACCCGGCCCGGTTCCTGGCTACCAGCCTGCTGGGCCTTGGCATTATACTGGTTATTTACGGGATCATGTTTGCGGGCATTTTCCAGCCCCTGTGGGAATCTACCGTAACGCCCTCGCTGAGCACCAGCTATCAGCCCCTTTTGCTGTTAATGGAGGTTCTAGTGGCCACCTTTATGGTGCTTTTCCTGGGCTTTTTTATACCCCGGGCCATTTTCCGCTCCCGGCCTGAAGCGCTGCTAAGCTTTTTTGCCTTACCCATTTCGGTTATTTCCAAGCCGTTATACGTAATAGGCAACCTGCTGGTATCTATTTCCGAATGGATCCTGAAATACCTGTTCAACGTAAGGATCATGGAAAACAGGCCTTCTTTTGTGCGGGTGGATGTGGAGCATTTCATACGCCAGTCGCAGCAGCACTTTGCAGAAAGCCAGGAGCTGAATACGGAGCTGTTTGAAAATGCGCTGTCGCTGGCCCATGTAAAGATCCGGGGCTGCTTAATACCCCGGAAGGAGATAGAGGCGCTGGAAATAGTGAGCCCTATTGCAGATGCACGGCGTAAGTTCATGGAAACCAAGCTGTCGAAAATTATTATTTACGAGAATACCATCGACAATATCCTGGGGTACATTCACCAGCTGGATATGTTCAAGAACCCGGCGGATATTACGGCCATTATACACCCTATTATGGTGGTGCCCGAAACCATGAGCGCCATAGACCTGCTGAGCAAGTTCAATAAAGAGCGTAAAAGTATTGCCTGGGTGGTGGACGAGTTTGGCGGCACGGCCGGCATTGTAACCATAGAGGATGTGCTGGAAGAGATCTTTGGCGAGATCAAGGATGAGCATGATGTAGAGGAGTTTGTAGAAAAACAGATTGCTGAAAAGGAATATATCTTCTCCGGCCGCCTGGAGCTGGATTACCTGAATGAGCGCTATGGATTTGATTTTCCGGAGGATGAGAGTGAAACGCTTTCCGGTTACATTATTAACCACCACGAGACTATTCCCCGGCTAAAAGAGCGTATTATTATAGACGATTACGAGTTCGATGTGCTGAATGTAACAGATACGCGCATTGAAATGGTGAAGATGAAAATTTTAGCTTAGGGTACAACCCGCTATGGTTCCGGTGTTTAGCAGAGATAAACAAATCCTGAAAAAGAAATAAGAACCAATTCTTGACATTGTCTATATTTTTTTAATATATTTGCAGTGTGAGAAGGGAAAGCCTGCAAAAACGATTGAGTGGAAATATTTGCTAAATCGTTTTAAAAAAAGTCTTAGGAATTTAACATGGATTTTATACATTTGCTACAGACGATGTAACACTATTATTTGATTTTTGTTAAAGGGTTGTAAAAAATATTGTTACAACGTTGATAATAAAATAATTCTTTCTATTTTTGTGATAGAAATTTAGACGCAACCAGAGATAAAACTTATTTTGAAAGCTTGCCATCAATCGAATAAGCAGCAGATCTGGAAGCAGAAGACATTCTCGAATTCAACTTTTTTGGGGTTAACAAACAATGGATGAAAGGCCGGCTCTTGATTCTTCTCGGGCTGGCTCTTTTTTTGTACCTACTCCATCGCCGCCTGTGTAGCTCACCTATACCTCCGCACCCTTCCATTTAAAGCGTTAAATAAGCCTTCATCTACATTTTTACCTATTGCTTGGAGCCTTTCTATATATTTGTGCTCTTGATTTTGATTTCATTCTACACCGAGCTACTTTAATACGATGTTCAAGAAGATTTTCGCGAATAATAGTGACAAGGCAGAAATGTCTTTTTTCGACCACCTGGAAGACCTGCGCTGGCACATTATCCGGTCAGTGATAGCCATTTCGGTGTTTAGCATTTTTGGTTTCGTATATACTAAAGAGATACTGGACAATGTGATCTTTGGACCTACCAATGCTAACTTCCCTTCTTACATACTGATGTGTAAGGTAAGCCACTGGGCTGGCCTGGGCGATAAGATGTGTATCACCCCTGTAAAGGTGCAGTTCCAGAACTTTAAGATGGCCGGGCAGATCATGCTGCAGTTTAAGCTGGCCTTTATCCTGGGCCTGGTGCTGGCCTTCCCTTATATCTTCTGGGAGTTCTGGCGCTTTATTAAACCTGCATTAAAGGAAAGAGAGCTGAAAGGCGCCCGGGGCATTATCTTCTGGGTATCGTTCCAGTTCTTTTTAGGTGTGGCATTCAGCTATTTCCTGATGGCGCCTTTTACCATTAACTTCCTGGCCGGTTACACAGTAACAGATAAAGCAGTGAACCAGTTCTTCCTGGATGATTACTTCTCTTTAATGACACAGATCATACTGGGTATGGGTGTGTTGTTTGAGCTGCCGATACTGGTATTCTTCCTTACCAAAATAGGCTTGTTAACGCCGGATTTCATGCGCTCTTACCGCCGCCATGCTATTGTGGTGATACTGGTGCTGGCAGCGGTTATTACGCCACCGGATGTGGTGGATCAGCTGATCGTATTTACACCGCTGTATTTGCTGTATGAAATCAGTATCTTTATATCCAAGAAGGCTCTGAAAGATATGGATGACAGCGATCGCCGCCCGGTAGTAGATGAAGAGTGGTCTTAAAGATTTTAGATATTATGATTTACGATTTTAGATTTCAATCTTAAATCGTAAATCTAAGATCGTAAATATGAAAGCTAATGCAACATCCACCATTATTTAACATGTCATTACCCGTAGCCGTTGGTTCCGACCATGCCGGGTTTGAATATAAAGAAGAAATTATTTCTTACCTGGAAGGCCTGGGCCTGCAGGTGAAAGATTTTGGCGCACATTCAAAAGATTCAGCCGACTATCCGGATTATGCGCATCCCGTAGCTACCGCAGTAGAAAGGGAAGAAGTAGCCTTTGGCGTATTGGTATGCGGCAGCGCAAACGGGGTGGCCATTACCGCTAATAAACACCAGGGCGTACGCGCTGCCATTTGCTGGGGCGAAGAGCTGGCCAGGCTGGCACGCGGGCACAATGAGGCTAACATCATCTGCATTCCCGCCAGGTTTGTAGATACCGATGTAGCCAGGCAAATGATCAATGTATTTATA
>NZ_DATCRF010000801.1:0-19138 GCF_036569125.1 Chitinophaga sp.
CCCGCCAGCGCGATGTACGCGACCAGGTAGAAAAATATATAGCCGATAAACCTATGGACGCCTGGATCCTGCTGGGCGATAACGCCTACACTTACGGCCAGGACCCTGAGTTCCAGGAGAAGTTCTTTAACATTTATAAAGATGACCTGCTAAAGAAATATGCCGTGTTCCCCTCACCGGGCAACCATGACTATAACGATCTGTACCAGTTTAAAGCCACGGCACAAACCACGCACGATATTGCGTATTACCACAACTTTTCCATGCCCACGGAAGGCGAAGCCGGCGGCGTGCCTTCCCATACACAGGCATTTTATTCATTCGACATTGGCAACATCCATTTCCTGTCGCTGGATTCTTATGGTAAGGAAGATAACGCCACCCGCCTGTACGACACTACCGGCGCACAGGTACAGTGGATCAAGAAAGACCTGGAAGCATTTAAGAATACCAAACGCGGTTGGGTAATTGCGTACTGGCACCACCCGCCCTACACCATGGGCTCACACAACTCAGACCGGGAAGGGGAGCTGGTGCAGATCCGCCAGAACTTCATACGCATACTGGAACGTTATGGCGTAGACCTGATCCTTTGCGGGCATAGCCACCTGTATGAGCGCTCCCGCTTAATGAAAGGCCACTATGGCATGGAAGCTACCTTTGATTCCAGCAAGCATGTGCTGGACCATTCCACCGCTTTATATGATGGTTCTGAAGATGCCTGTCCTTACATTAAAGACGGCAACAATACCGGCACCGTGTACGTGGTAACCGGCTCCGCAGGCGCCTCCGGCGATAAGCAAACGGCCTACCCGCACAACGCCATGTATTACTCCAACTACGAAATAGGCGGCGCCTCCATGTTGGAGGTAGACAGTAACCGTTTGGAGCTGAAATGGATCTGTGCCGATGGGCAGATCAGGGATCATTTTGTGATGATGAAAGATGTGAACAAGCACCAGGTGATCAAAGCAAAGAAAGGAGAGAAGGTAACGCTTACCGCTTCCTTTATAGGTGAGTATAAATGGAAAGGCCGGAAAAATGCCACAGGCCGCAGCTTGCAGGTAACCGCCAAAGCCGGTAAAACGGTGTATGAAGTGGAAGATGCGTATAACTGTGTGAAAGATGTATTTGAGGTAAGTGCAAACTAAACGTGTGCCACACCTCAAAGGTGTGGCACATATATTTACAACGTATACCGCTGAAAGAAATCCCAGATCACATCATTCGCATTGATCACCGTAGACGGCGTATCGGCTCTGGCCCTTACCTTTTGTGCGCCCGGCCAGGCATGGCCGCCGTCTTTTGTAAGGTACAGCTGCATCATTATGTTATTGGTACAGGAGGTCCATTGGGTTAGTTTGTATCTGTCATCATCTGTTATCACCTGTTTAGTGCTGCAGGCATTTTTAGCCGCCCATAATTCCAGCCCCGAATCAACCGGGGGGTAGTAATAACCGGCCAGCCCTATACCACCCGCATAAGGTACTTTCTGATCCTGTATGGAATGAATGTGCAGGATGGGCACTGCGCGTACCGGTGTGCAGGGTTTGGTGGTTACCAGGGTGCCGCTGACAGCTGCAATGGCCGCAATTTTATCAGGCAGCTCGCAGGCCAGCCGGTAGCTCATCATAGCGCCGTTGGACATGCCGGTTACATACACCTTTTTAGGGTTTACATGGTAATGGCTTATTGCGTAATCGATCAGCTCACGGATAAATTTTACATCATCCACGTTCTGCTCCATGGCTGCATCGCAGCATGTGCCTGCATTCCAGGTGCGCAGGCCCAGCGGGCCGCTGCTTTGTATGCCGTTTGGATACAGGGCTATAAAACCCGCCGCATTGGCTTTATCGGTAAAATGATAATCCTTTTCAAACTGCGTAGCGCTGCCGCCGCCACCGTGCAGGCCCAGCACCAGCGCAAAGGCAGTGCTGTCGTTATCGTAATAATGAGGCGGCAGGTTTAGCAAATAGGTACGGGTACGTTCATCCACATTCATAGTGCCGTTAAAGCGGTACTGTTGCCCGTTGCTGCCGTTGTTGTTCTTCTGGCAATAGGTGAAGGTAACCAGTAACAGCAGCATAGCAAGATTTGTCAGAAAGCGTTTCATGGTTCATTGCATATTGGAACACAAAGAAAGTTATTCCCCCAAATAGTGGCCAGGGAAAAAGGGGGGAAGCTGTAATATTCCGGGGTCAAATTGTTCACCTGCGCACACCCCTGTATCAAAACCGGACATTTTACTGCCTGTTTCTCATCTAACCCATTGAACCTGAACAGCTAAAAAGGCGGCATTCTCTTAGTGGCGGTAAGGCGTTATCCATCCCCTTATAATACCGCTTATGTTCAAAAACTACTTCAAAACTGCCTGGCGCAACCTGGCGAATAATAAGTTCTACAGCTCGCTGAATATTATTGGCCTTACCGTGGGCCTGGCCGTGGGATTACTGATCTTGTTATGGGTAAATGATGAGCGTAGCTTTGACCGGTTTAATACTGATGCCGCTAATATTTACCGGGTAAATACAGCGCTGGGCACAGGACTAAGCAAGGGCGTATATGATGTAACACAGGCTACCATAGCCTTTCATGCATTAAAGGAGGTGCCCGGCGTAAAGAACGCCGTACGCATTATGGAGAATGGCGACTATCCCATTTTCAGCTATGGCAATAAAGTGCTTACCGGCAACCGGGGCCTGTTCGTGGATTCATCTTTTTTTAAGGTGTTTGACTACAAGCTGTTAAAAGGCAGCAGGGAGCAACCTTTCCCGGGCCCGCAGTCCGTGATCATTACCCAAACAGCCGCACAACGTTTCTTCGGAACAGCAGACCCTATGGGTAAAATACTGCTGGCTAATAATAAAGAGGGCTTTACTGTATGCGGCATCATGGCCGATTTTCCTGAAAATTCTTCCTTTAAGGCAGACCTGCTTTTTCCTGCCAGCCTGTGTCAGAAACGTTACCAGGTACCGGGCAGCTACTGGCCCTCGCTGGATGAAGACTGGGGTAACTACGCCTGGGGCACTTATTTGCAGCTGCAGCCCGGGGTATCCATAACAGCAGTGGCAGATCAGCTTACGAAGATCAATATCAAACATCAACCCGGCTTTAAACCGATTGAGGTAGGCGAGTACCGGCTGCAGGCCCTTACAGACATACATTTGCAGGCGCCGGACGGCAGTGCGGAAGGCAAACAGCTGGTGAACATTTTTACTATTGTGGCCATGCTTATCCTGGGCATAGCGGTTATTAACTACATAAACCTTTCCACTGCGCGGGCTATGCTGCGCGCCAAAGAAGTAAGCCTGCGCAAGATCATTGGCGCGGGCCGGCAGCAGCTGATAACACAGTTTGTAATAGAAACCTTTTTGTTCTTTGCCATAGCCCTTTGCCTGGCCTTTGTGTTCATGACGGCCCTGATGCCTTTGTACAACAATCTTGCAGGCAAGCAAATGCACATGGATGTATTGGATGCAGGTTTGTGGAAGGTGATAGGTTTTACGGTGCTGGCTACTATGCTGGCATCCGGTATTTACCCGGCGCTGCTGCTCTCATCCTTTCAACCCTTAAATGCATTAAAAGGCAAGCTGTCGTGGGGCATTGGCAATATCGCTTTCCGCAAGGTGCTGGTAGTATGCCAGTTCGTATGTTCTATCGGGTTAGTTATTGGTACGGTGATCATTCACCGGCAGCTGAGCTTTATCAGGGAGAAAAAGTTAGGCTATGATAAGTCATACGTGTTTTCCTTTAACATGCGTAACATGCAGGGTCACCTGGATGCGGTAGCAGCTACACTACGCAGCCAGCCTGCCATACAGGGCGTTACAGCAGCCAGCGGTAATATTGTGAGCGTGCCTAATGCTACGGTAGATATAAAGTGGGAGGGCAAAGATCCCAACCAGAGCTTCTTTATTCATCCACTGGGTATAGATAAGGATTTCCTGAACTTCTTTAAGCTGCAGCTGGCCAGCGGCGCCAATTTTACCGGCAGTAAAGCAGATTCTGCACATTTTATTTTGAATGAAACCGCAGTAAAAGAGGCCGGCATTAAAGACCCGCTGGGCAAAAGCCTTACATTTTACGGGAACACCGGTACTATTATAGGAGTGGTAAAAGATTTTCATTTTGCATCCCTGAAAGAAAAGATCCAGCCCTTTATTTTTTATTACCGGCCGGTAAGCAGCCAGCTGTTTGTGAGAACAACTGCAGGGCAGTCGGCTGTCGCCATTAAAGCGGTGGAAAAATTATGGCCACAGTATAATGCCGATTTTCCGCTGGAGTACCGGTTTATGGATGAAACCTTTGATAACCTTTACCGGTCCGACCGGCAAACCGGTACACTGTTTGACATTTTTACCATCATTGCTATTTTAATTTCCTGTTTGGGATTGTTTGGCCTGGCCACCTATGCGGCGCATGTAAAGGTGAAGGAGATCGGCATCCGCAAGGCATTAGGCGCCAGTGTGCTGAACATTGCAGCCATGCTGTCCAGGGATTTTTTAACCCTTATTATCATTGCTATTATTATTGCGATGCCGGTGGCCTGGTGGGCGGTGGATCAGTGGCTGGTAAATTTTGCCTACCGCGTAACCATCCGCTGGTGGGTGTTTGTTACAGCCGGGGCAGGGGCCTTGCTGATTGCCTTGTGTACGGTAAGTTTCCAGGCTATAAAAGCAGCGCTGGCAAACCCGGTGAAGAGTTTAAGGGCGGAGTAAGGAATGTAAAATTTCAAATGTAAAATCTTAAACCGACGAAGGAGGTTCATAGAGACCATTTAAAAAACTTTATGAACGAGATAAATGTAAAAGTGGAATGCAGCGACTTGTTCAGGCTAGGTTTCGCTGCATTCACTTTTACATTTTGCATTTATGATTTTACATTTTACATTCCTTTATTTCTCCATCTCCTGTATCACAGATAAAATATTCCCCGCAGGGTCTTTGAACCAGGCTATCTTATGGGTGCCGTTATCGCATATCCCTTTATCATTTGTTTCAATGTCGCCGGTGTAGTGCTCAAATTCCACGCCTTTATCATGCAGCTCATCTACCGCTTTCTCCACGTTATCTACCTGGAAATTTAATACCGTAAATGTAGCGGGTGTATGATTGGGCTTAGGATAAAGCATTACATTGCCACTGCCGTTCATGTCCAGCGTTAATACGCCTTCCGGCTGTTGAATGGAAGTTTTTACACCCAGCGTTTTTTCATAGAAAGTTTGCGCTTCCTGTATATCATTCACTGAAAAGCTGCTAAAGGAATTTTTTTGACCAACCATAACAAATGTATTTATTGGTGAAGAATAGTGTTATTAATATCACCTCAAATTTACTGCCATTAGCCCGGCCACAGGGGCGGCAATTGCGTCAATAACAGGGGTGATTTTGCACCGTTGTTATCCCGATTCCAATCTCTGCATTAACTAAAAATGTAGTCGCAAAATGCGACCAGCTCAAAATACCAAAAAGTAGTGGTCATGTATTACTGCATTGATCAGCTGCTTAGAAGGTAGCAGCCCCTCACCCTCAGCCATAAGAAATTTTCTGCACAACGCAACCTTTTCTGCCACTCCCGCGTAAACATAAAGCTATCGCCGCATCTCTTCTTTTCAGTAGCACTAATCACCATATCAAAGAACCATGGCATTCCACATTCCCCCATTTCTTCACCATCTAAACAATTGATTGTTATGAAAAGCAATTGCACGTACCTCTTTCGCCTGCTGCAACGCAGTACGGCAGCCCCTTTCGTGTTAGCCCTGCTAAGTACTGTATGCTTATTGCAGAGCTGTAAAAAACATGACGACAAGCCCCCGAAGGCCGTAGATGTGCAGCTGATCGCAGACAACCTGGTAGCTCCCCTGGGCGTAGTAACAGCGCCGGATTACAGCAAGCGCCTGTTTATTATTGACCAGGCAGGTAAAGTATGGATCGTGGATGCAGGCGGCAATAAGCTGGCTACACCTTTTATTGACCTGAGCAGTAAGCTGGTGCCTTTACAGGCCGGTTATGATGAACGCGGCCTGCTGGGCCTGGCGTTTCACCCGGACTATAAGCACAACGGGCGCTTTTATGTGTATTACAACCTGCCGCCCCGCGCCGGCGGCCCGGTGAGCGGCACACCCTGGAATAACCTGAGCCGGATTGCAGAATTTAAAGTATCGGCCTCCAATCCTAACATGGCGGATATTAGCTCTGAAAAAGTGCTGCTGGATATCGATGATCCGCAGCTGAACCACAACGGCGGTACCCTGGAATTTGGCCCGGATGGTTACCTGTACATTGCTATCGGCGATGGCGGTGCAGCAGATGATGTGGCCCCCGGTCACGTGAACGACTGGTATGCCACCAATGCCGGCGGTAACGGGCAGGATGTGGAGGCTAACCTCTTTGGCAACATCCTGCGTATTGATGTGAACAGCGGCAGCCCTTACGGCATACCTGCCGATAATCCCTTTGTAGGCAAACCCGGCAGGGATGAGATTTATGCCTATGGTTTCCGCAACCCATACCGTTTTTCCTTTGATATGGGCGGCGCCCACTGGTTATATGCAGGCGATGCGGGCCAGTCGTTATACGAAGAAATTGATGTAGTGAAAAAAGGCGGCAACTATGGCTGGAATGTTAAAGAAGGCACGCATTGTTTTGATGCAGCCAATAATAAGGTAGAGCTGCCCGGCTGCCCTGTACAGGATACTTTCAACAACCCGCTGGTTGACCCGGTAATTGAAATGAACAACGCCTCCAACCCCAAAGGCGGTAAGGCCACCACTATTATCGGTGGTAATGTATACCGCGGTCATGCAATTCCAGGCCTGCAGGGCAAATACATTTTCGGTATTTTCTCACAACCGGGTAATGTGCCTAATGCGGAGCTGTATACCTCCAAACCTGGGGGTACCGGCTTATGGTCTTTTGAAGAGCTTACCTTAAAAGACCGGCCCAATGATATTGGTTATTACCTGAAAGGTTTTGGACAGGATTGGGATGGTGAAGTGTACATCACGGTATCCTCCATGGCAGGCCCTTCCGGCAATACCGGCAAGGTGTACAAGCTGGTGCCGGAAAAAGATAACAGCGGCCACGGACATTATTAAAAGAATGTAAGATCATAAATGTTAAATGCTGGACGTAAAAGGGGAATGCAGCGGATAAGGCGTTTACTTACTACGCTGCATTTCCCTTTTACATTTATCTCATTCATAAGTCTTTTAAATGGTCTCTATGAACCTCCTTCGTCGGTTTTACATTTATGATTATCAGGAAGGCTGGCACTTTAATTGCGCCTTTTCCTGTTTTACATTCACAGTATTTTCAATCAACATTCTATGTCAGGGGAAACCAGCTTAAAGGTATTGCTAAGCTCCATGTCGCCGGTATTACATGAAGGCGAATATGTTTTTTGCACGGTAGATGCCGGCCATGAGCCGGATCTGAAAGAAGTGCTTTGTTTTTTCCGGGAAGCAGAAGGGCTTACCCTTATTATGCGTAAAAGCCTGGCCGATGCAAAAGGCCTGGTGTACACTTTTGTAGCCTCCTGGATCACACTAACCGTGCATTCCTCCCTGGCTGCTGTTGGTTTAACAGCCGCGGTTGCAAAAGCCCTGGCAGAGCAGCATATCAGCTGCAATGTAGTAGCTGCCTTTTATCATGATCATCTTTTTGTGCCGGTGCAGGATGCGGAAAAAGCGATGTTAGCTTTGCAGGCATTAAGCGCTGCTGCATAATGTTATTTGAATGGCATAACTTTAAAGCATGAAAGGAAAAGAAACCATCACGGAGTTTTTTGAACAGTACGGTCAGGTATATGAGCAGCAACCGTTCACGGTATACCGCCTGCAGGATTTTGGCTGCGACAGCACTTTCCTGGCGCCTAACCGCCGTGATTTTTACAAAATATCCCTGATGATAAAAGGAGAGGGGATCTTATCCTATGCCGACAAGTCTATTCATATAAAGGATGCCAGCCTTTCTTTCACCAACCCGTTGATCCCTTATTCCTGGGAACCTTTAAGCACACAGCAGGAAGGTTATTTTTGCCTGTTCCCGGAAGATTTTGTGGATGCCGGTTTAAAGAACGGCGGCCTGGCGCAGTCGGCTTTATTCAAGGCAGGCGGCCATCACATCTTTTTCCCGGAAGCAGATAAGCTGCAGTTCCTGGGCGGCATTTTTGAGAATATGTTCCGCGAAGCGCAATCAGCTTACGCTAATAAATACGAGCTGCTGAAAAGTTATGTGCAGATTATAATGCATGAAGCGCTGAAAATGCAGCCGGCAGCAACCTTCTTTCAGCCCGGCAATGCAGCGCAGCGCATTAGCGAATTGTTCCTGGAGCTGCTGGAACGGCAGTTCCCCATTGATTCCCCGCAGCAGGTCATCCGCCTAAAGAATGCCAATGAGTTTGCCGCACAGCTCTCCGTACACACCAACCACCTGAACCGTGCGCTAAGGGATGTTACCGGCAAAACCACCACAGAATGGATCGCTGAAAAACTAACCCGCGAAGCCAAGGCCCTGCTGCTGCACAGCGGCTGGGATGCTGCGCAGATAGGATATTGCCTGGGTTTTGAGCACCCCTCCAACTTCAACAGCTTTTTTAAAAAGCACAGCGGGCAAACACCGAACCAGTTCCGCAAAACCATTGTTTCCATTTCATAATTACCTGTTTGAAATGCATAATTTCTGCGTGTAAGGGCGTACTACCTTTGGATCATCAAAAACAAGATGATCATGTCACAAGCGGATTTAGCAAACAAAGTAGCGCTCATTACCGGTGGTACTACCGGCATAGGATTAGCCACCGCCGCATTGTTCCTGCAGCGTGGAGCTAAAGTGGTAATAGCCGGGCGCCGTGTTACCGAAGGGCAAAAAGCATTACAGCAATTACAGGCCATTAGTGAACACGTACATTTTATTGCCGCAGATGTAGCTGACAGTACAGCCGTACAGCAGCTGGTAAGTGAAACGGTACGATTGTTCGGTCAGCTGGATATAGCCTTTAACAACGCAGGTATAGAAGGCCGTTTTGCGCCTGTTGATGAAACTTCTGAAGAGGAGTTTGATAACGTGATGCGTATTAACCTCAAAGGCGTATGGCTAAGCTGTAAATATGAAATAGAGCAGTTTAAGAAACAGGGTACCGGCGGCGCTATTGTAAACACCTCCTCCTGGCTGGCAAGAGGGGCTGCTTTGGGCAGCGCGGTATACTCTGCCAGCAAAGCCGCGCTGGATGGTATGGTGCGGGCGCTGGCCATTGAAGGCGCCCCGGCAGGCATCCGCCTGAATAACATTCAGCCAGGTTATATACGCACGCCTATGTTTGACCGTTTTTTCCCGGGTGAAGATGCGGAAGCAGCCATGGAGCCCTTTAAAAAGCATGCGCCCATTGGCCGCTTTGCAGAGCCGGAAGAAGTAGCTGAATTAGTAGTGTGGTTAAGCAGTCCTGCCGCTTCCTTTGTTACCGGGGAAAGTATGCTGGTAGATGGTGGTATTGCCATTGGCGGGCAACGGGGATAATGGAATGTAAAATCATAAATGTAAAATTCTAAATGTAAAAGTGGAATGCAGCGAATGGTTCAGACCAGGTTTCGCGGCATTCCACTTTTACATTTTACATTTATGATCTTACATTTTACATTCTCCTACTTCCCCGTCTGCGCCACTGGGCTGCCAAACACAGTCTTCAACAGGTCGGTAACCCGCGCTGCAGGATCTTTCCGGATCTTCTGCTCTTCCAGTGATACTTCGTGGAAAATGCCGTCAATAGCGCGCTGCGTTACATAGGCAGAAAGATCGGTATTCACCGGCTCTTTGGAAAAACGGTTGTATACGGTGAACACATCGCCCCAGTATTTGGTGGCGTCCACCTTTTTCAGTGAGCTGGTAATAACCGGCTGAAAAGCGCTGGTTAAGGCAGCGGTTGTTTTTTCCTTAAAGTAATTGGTAGCCGCAAAATCGCCCCCGCGTAAAATGCCAATAGCATCAGTAATGGTCATTTGTTTAATGGCATTTACAAAAATAGGCGTGGCAGATTTGGCTGCCTCTTCTGCACCCCGGTTCATAGACAGGATGGCTTTATCCACCACACTGCCCAACCCTACATTCCGTAAAGTAGATTCTACCTTCTGCGCCTGCGGCGGCATCAGTATTTTCAGGGCCGCATTGGCAAAAAATCCGTTCACGGCAGAAAGGCGGTTGGCGCTGTTCTGGGTGCCAATGGTCAGGGCTTCTTTTAACCCCGCGGCAATTTGTGTGGTATTTACCCCGCCGGTGGTAGATGCAGGCAGGCTATTCAGCACCTGCTGGGCGGTTTCACAGCCGGTGGAAAAAGTTAGTAGTGCGCAACAGATAAGCAGGCTTTTTTTCATAGTTAGTTTATATGATATGGCAGCAAATATATAAAGCAGGATAGCTATATCAAAATGATTCATTTTTAGCAGCGCTGTTTTACAAGGCCGTTAATCCCAGCCCAATAATAACCTTTTAATGATCCATTTCTGAGCCATCTCTATTCCATCTCTTATAAGGGATGAGACGTAGATGGCTTAGGGATGGCTTGATATGGAAACTATGGAGAACCCTTTTTTTGCAACCGGTTGCGTATGGGTATCACATCTTTAAGATATAGTATACCTGTAAATAAGCACCCCATAAGCCCCCTCTTATAAGGGGGGACTCATAGGGGGCTCACAGACGGAGTATAGGGGGCTTATAGGGAGCTTATCCCTTCTCTGCAACCGAATGCAATATGCAATTCCAACTTTTCACAGTACAATTATGATAGAATATTATTTTTGTCAGGTGGGGATCGGCTATTGAACAAAACAGCCCCCGGCTTATAAGGGCAATTAATATTCATTACTAAGTCATATGCAGGAAAAACTGATCAGTGACGGGGAATTGTTACAAGCCATAAAGGGTGATGATACCGCTGCATTTGAGATCTTGTACGACCGGTATTGGAAAGCCCTTTACCAGAAAGCCTGCCAGCGCGTGAACCAGGACGAGGCCAAGGATATGGTGCAGGAAGTAATGATCACCCTGTGGAAGCGCCGCAAACAGGTAGTGGTAAAAGGCGGCGAAATAGGGGCCTACCTTTTCACCGCCATCAAGTACCGCGTTATCAGTCATTATGCCTTTAGTGAAGCAGAAATTAAACAGGCTGCTTTTTTTGATATACTGGATGAGGTGCATACCACCGACGGGCTGGAAACCAAGGAGCTGAAACAACTGATAGATGCTGCCGTAAGCCAGCTGCCCGCCCGCATGCAGCAAATTTTCCGGATGAGCCGGGAAGATGATTACTCCATAGCAGAAATAGCCCGGCAGCTGAATTTATCTGAGCAAACCGTAAAAAACCAGCTAACAGAAGCGCTGAAAAGGCTGCGTGCTGCCCTGCAATCCCATGTACCCGGGGGCTGGGCACTGCTGCTGCTGTACCTGTTCTGCTATTACAACAAATAAGCGCCGTTGCTATGTAGTGCAGTTCTCCGTTGTTCCTCAATCATTTACATCCGTTTATCCCATCTTATGAGCAGGTCCGGAAGGTTAAATGCCTGTCCGGTCAATGCTATTTTTTCCCTCGCCAAAAAAAAGTTTAAAAAAAGTGGGGTTTGGTCTGGTACCAAACAGCCGGTTTTGATATAAGCAATTTAAAACGTACCCTTTTGGAAGCAGGAAAGATCAAACAATTGTTGCAAGGTTATTTACTGGGCCGGGTTAATAACCCTGAAACCAGGGCCGTAGATGACTGGTATGCTGCCTTTGACCAGGAAGCCCTGCCGGAGCTCTCTGCCCCGGAGGAACAACAGCTGCGTATGGAGATCTGGCAAAAGGTGCAGCCGCAAATTGTGGTTACTAAAACGTTTTATCTGAAAACCTGGGTAAAAGTAGCCGCCATGCTGGTAGTGCTGCTGGGTGCAGCGCTGGCCTATTACCTCTTACAACACAACCCGCATCCCATTGAATATACCGAGATCCGCACCGGGAACCGGGAAAGAAGAACCCTTCACCTGGCCGACGGTACAGAGCTTACCCTGAATGCCGGCTCCACACTGCTCATAGCCAAAGACCTTTCAACAGAAAGAAGATTGCAGCTGATAGACGGTGAAGTTTTCTTTAACGTAAGCACAGATCCCCGCCGCCCCTTTATAGTAGAAAGCGGGCCGCTGGTAACCACCGTATTAGGCACCTCCTTTAATATAGCCGCCTACAACGCCATGCACCAGCTAAGCATAGCCGTGGTAAGCGGTAAAGTAAGCGTAGCCGGTAAGGGCAATAACATCCTGGAAAAAGGGCAGTCCCTGGTATACGATAAAGCAAAAGGCAGCAGCGCCCTGCAGCCCCTGGATACCACACAGCTGCAATGGCAGCAGGGCCGCCTGGTGCTGAACGACGTAACCTTTGATGAAATGACCGCGCTGATAGAAAAGAATTTTGGCGTACACATTTCCACCACTACACCACAGGTAAAACAAAACAGATATACCACGGAGCTGAATACGGATATGGAGCCTGCGCAGGCAATAGAAGTGCTGGCCGCTATTCACGGGCTGAAGATCAAACACGTAAACAACCAGATCATTTTATACTAAAGAACTGCACTGCTGCCCGGTACCGGCAGCAGCTGCTTTGGAACGAAAACGAAAAACTGTAAATCCGTTGCATCATTAATGCACCAATCTATTAATGTAGAACTACGTATGAAAAAATTGAACACAAAGCTGCGAAAAGGCTCCCTGGCCTTTGTACTGCTGCTTACCTATGCCCTTACCATTTTACCTGCCTACGCGGGACAGGGGCAGGTGCTTACAGATACACAGGTCACGGTAACCTTCAAAGGCGGCTCACTGGAAGCTGCCATCAAACAATTACAACAACTCACTAAAGTAACTTTTGCATATGATAAACAACTGTTACTCTCTTATCCGGTAGATAGTTATCATTTCTCCAAAGAGCGCCTGGACCGTGTGTTACAGGCATTGCTGAAAAATAAGTCGCTGGGTTTTAAAGAGGTGAATAATATAGTGGTGATCACAAAAGAAGCCGCCCCGCAGCTAACACAGAACACTGCCCACCGTGCAGACATTGTGTTATCCGGCAGGGTGGTGGATGAAAAAGGGCAGCCTATGCCCGGTGTAAGCGTAGCCGTTAGGGGCGCCAGCACCATGACCTCCACCGACAACGACGGCCGTTTTAAGATCATTGTAAAATCGCCGGAAGATGTGTTGGCCTTCAGCTTCATTGGTTATGAAACCGCTGTTGTAACCGTAGGCAGCCAAACCAATATTGGCGTACAGCTGAAAGTAGCCAGCAAAGCGCTGAACGAAGTAGCGGTAGTGGGTTTTGGCACCCAGCGTAAAGTGAGCCTGGTAGGCGCGCAAAGCACCATTAAGCCGGCAGAGTTCAAGCAGCCTGCTGCAGACATCTCCACCATGCTGGCCGGCCGTATAGCCGGTGTAGTAGGCGTGCAGCGCAGCGGTGAGCCGGGCAAAAGCGCCGCAGATATATGGATCCGCGGCATTGCCACATTCGGGAGCGGTAACAAAGCCACCCCGCTGGTGCTGGTAGATGGGGTGGAACGTTCTATCAACAACATATCGCCCGAGGACATTGAATCTTTCACCATTCTGAAAGATGCTGCCGGTACAGCCGTATACGGGGTACGCGGCGCCAATGGCGTAATACTGTTAAAAACAAAAACCGGTAAAGTAGGTAAGCCGCAGATCTATTTCGACTACAACGAAGGCGTGAACACATTCACCAAACGCCCTAAAATGCTGGATGGCATCACCTACATGAACCTGGCCAATGAAGCCAAAACCACCCGCAACCAAAGCCCGCGCTATGCGCAGGAAACCATTGATAAAACAAAGTCAGGCGAAGATCCTTTACTGTACCCGGATGTAGACTGGATGGATGCGGTGTTCAACAAAATAGGGCATACCCGCAGCGCTAACCTGAATGCCAGCGGCGGCGTGGAAAATGCGCAGTACTATGTTTCCCTGGGTTATTTTAATGAAAGCGGCTTTCTGAAAACAGACGACCTGGCCCGCTACAATTCATCGTTAAAATATAACCGTTACAACTTTACCAGCAACTTAAACCTGCGTGTAACCAAAACCACTAAGCTGGATGTTGGCCTGCAGGGATATTTTTCCAATGGTAATTATCCGGGTATTAACACGCACGATATTTTCCAGAGCGCCATGGATGCCTCACCGGTGGCTTATCCCATCATGTACCCCGGCAACCTGGTACCCGGCCAGTCATCCAACGGAGGCTTCCGTAACCCTTATGCCGACCTAACACGCCGCGGTTACCGCAATGAGTTCAAAAACCAGCTTTACTCTAACCTGCGCGCCACGCAGGAGCTGGATTTTTTAACGCAGGGCCTCAGCGCTACCGCCATGTTCTCATTTGATACCTATAACCAGAACTATATTACCCGCTCTAAAAGAGAGGATACTTACTTTCCCGACCAGGCCAACCCTTACAAACCGGATGGTTCTTTGAACCTGGTGAAAACCTTTACCGGCAATGAGTACCTGGGATTTGACCGCAATGATGGCGACCGGCAGACCACCCGCCAGTTCTATACAGAAGCCGCCATTAATTACGACCGTGCTTTTGATAAGCACCGTGTAACCGGCCTGGGATTATTTTATTCCAGCGACCGTACCAACACGCTGGCCAATGATTTCATAAACTCTATTCCTGAGCGGTATTTAGGGTATGCCGGTAAAGCCGCCTACTCTTATGACGACCGTTATTTTGCAGAATTTAACTTCGGCTATAATGGGTCAGAGCTGTTTGCACCCGGCCACCGCTTTGGCTTTTTCCCGGCAATAGGTGTGGGCTGGTTAGTATCTAACGAAAATTTCTTTGAGCCTTTAAAGAATGCAGTCACTTTCCTGAAGTTCCGCTACTCCAATGGCAGCACAGGTTTGGGCAGCACCAATGAGCGCTTCCTGTATATTACCAAGCTGAATACAGATGTAAGCGGTTACCTGTTCGGGCAAAACCCAACCGGCCCGCGCGGCGATAACCGGGACAATGGTATCAACATTAACCGTTATGCCACAGATGTAAGGTGGTCTGTATCCAACAAGCAGGACCTGGGCATGGAGCTGCATACTTTAAAAGACCGTTTGATCCTGATCGTGGACCTGTTCAAGGAGCACCGCAAGGGCATTTTCCTGCAAAGGGCCTCCAACGTGGCTTTTATGGGATTGGAAACCCAGCAGTATGGCAACCTGGGTGTAGTGGATAATAAAGGTATTGATGCCAGCCTGGAATACAGCGCCAGGATAGGGCAGGTAGATGTATCCGTACGTGGTAACCTTACCTATAATAAAGATAAGGTGATAGAAGACGACCGCCCGCCGCAGAACTATCCCTGGATGGAGCACCGCGGCAACAACATCCTGGCCCGTTATGGTTATGTAGCAGAGGGATTATTTACCAGCGATGACGAGATCAGCAAGAGCGCCGTACCCGGCGACCGGTCAAAAGTAAAACCCGGCGATATTAAGTATAAGGATCTGAATGGCGATGGGCTTATTAATAACTACGATATAACTAAAATAGGCCGGGGCGATATACCGTCGATGGTATATGGTTTTGGCTTTAATGTAGCCTATAAGGGATTTAGCGTGGGCGTATTGTTCCAGGGCGTATCTGATGCAGACCGTTTGCTGGCCGGTTCCGCCATTATACCGTTTAACGGCGGCGGTGGTGAAACCAATGCCTATGCCATTGCAACAGACCGGTGGACGGTGGAGAACCCTAACCCGAATGCATTTTATCCGCGTTTGGCATATGGAGAGGCAGAGAATAAGAACAACACCCAGGCCAGCTCCTGGTGGGTAAAGGATGTAAGCTTTATGCGCCTGAAATCCGCACAGATCGCGTATAACCTGCCCGATCATTTACTGAAGCGCATTGGCATCCGCAACTCCTCCGTATACCTGCAGGGCATTAACCTGCTCACCTTCAGTAAATTCAAGCTGTGGGATCCTGAGCTGAATACGGATAACGGCTCCACCTACCCGAACATACGCACCATTTCACTGGGCATGAACTTAAGATTTTAAATCACGTAATGAAGAAACGGATATGAAAAAGCTATTGTTATATATACTGGTGCTGGGGGCATTTACTTCCTGTAAAAAATACCTGGACCAGGTACCGGATGACCGCCTGACCATTGATGAAACTTTCCGCACCTGGAACACCGCTTCAAAATTCCTGGCGAACGTGTACGCACGTATCCCCGATGAATTTGGGCAGCGCAACCCCGGCGATAATGAGAACCGCGGCCTGTGGACCGGTGGTTGTGATGAAGCGGATTTTGTATGGGGCTTTGTACAGTCAAACGATGTGAACATAGGCAACTGGGACGCTAATTCCGGTTTTGTGCGCGACTACTGGACCAACTTTTACAAAGGCATCCGCGCAGCCAGCGTATTTATTCAGAATGCAGATAAGATCACAGACCGCTCCCCGCAACAGAAAGAACAGTATAAGGCAGAAGCGCGGGCGCTGCGGGCCATGTATTATTTTTACCTGATGCGTATATACGGCCCCGTGGTTATACTGGGCGAAACGCCTACCGCGGTAGACACCAACCTGCAGATACCGCGTAATTCCATTGACGAATGTGTAAGCTATATTTCGGCAGAATTAGCCAGCGCAGCCAGCGTGCTGCCGGCAAAACCAGTTACTGCGCAGGATTATGGGCGTATTACCAAAGGCATAGCGCTGGCCTTCCGTGCCAATGCAATGATGTATGCTGCCAGCCCTTTGTATAACGGGAATGCGGAACTGGCTAACCTGAAGAATAAAGATGGCAAGCAGCTCATTAGCCAGAGCTTTGATGTGAATAAATGGAAAACAGCTGCAGATGCCTACAAAGAATTTATTACGCAGTTTGTACCAGGCACCTATAATTTATTTAAGAAGAATAACAGCAGCGGGGTATTTGATCCCTATCTTTCCTGCCGGGATGTGATCTTAACGGATTGGAATGAGGAAGTGATCTTTGCCCGTACCCGTGGCTCACTAAATTCCCGCCAGTACGAGATGACCCCTTACCATAGCGGCACACCTTCCGGCGAATTGAAGGGCAGCGGCGGCTTAGGCGCTACGCAAAATATGGTGGATGCTTTTTTTATGAAGAACGGCAGAAGCATTACAGATCCTTTATCACAATATGTATCGTCCGGCTATTCTGATTTTCAGGCCCCGAACACTACCCATACCTCCAGCACTTATAATCAATGGGTGAACCGGGAGCCGCGTTTTTATGTGAACATTACGTACGATGGCAGCACCTGGCTGAATACTGATTTTGGTGAAATCGTTACCCGCCTGTATAACACCGGTAACTCCGGCCGCAAAACCGGCGGCGGCGACTATTCACCTACCGGTTACATTGTGCGTAAAGCCATGGGCCTGGGCAAGTGGGATGTGAACGACCGCACCCTGATCCTGATACGCCTGGCTGAAATTTATTTAAGTTATGCAGAGTGTTTGAATGAGGCTACGCCGAATGACCCGGACATTCTGAAATACCTTAACCTGATCCGCGAAAGGGCTGGTATTCCGCTTTACGGTTCGTCGGAATTGCCGGCCCCCGCAGGTCAGGCCGCTATGCGCGATGCCATCCGCAAGGAACGCCGTGTTGAGCTGGCCTTTGAGAACAACCGTTTCTTTGATGTGCGCCGCTGGAAAATAGCAGAGCAAACAGAGAACGGGCCTATGTACGGCTTAAACATTAATTCCGATATGCCGGAATTCCTGAATGTAGTATCTTTCGAAACCCGCGTATTTAACAAACGTCATTACTTTTTCCCGCTGCCCTCCGACGATATTAATAATGATAAGGAGCTGGTGCAGAACCCGGGATGGTAATTGAGCGTAAAGCATAAAGCGTAAAGCAAAAAGCATAAAGGAGAAAGCATAAAGCATAAGGGTCTTTAGCAAAACATAAAAAGCTTTATGCTTTATGCTTTCAGCTTTTCGCTTAAAAAGGCTTTATGCTTTATGCTTTGCGCTTTCAGCTAATTTTAAAGCAAATGAAAAAACTCTTTTTAGCGCTTTTCGCCGGCCTGGTGTTACACACCGCCTGCAGCAAAAGTAACAGTAAGGCGGCAGCGCCGGTAGATACGGTGCATTTGCCTGCCGTATCCTTTACAGATAAGGATGCTACTGCGGCATTTAATAATTTTAATACATATTTCTATAACCCGGCGGAGCAGCTGTATTATGCCACCACGGAAAAAAATTCCACCGGCGCTATCTGGACGCAGGCTGTTTACTGGGATCTGGTTATGAATGCTTATAAGCGCACCAATGATCCTGCGCAGCTGCAAATGATCAAAGACATGTACCAGGGCGGTTATAAAAAATACGACCGTTATAACTGGAACAACAAAACCGTATGGTTCATTTATGATGATATGATGTGGTGGATCATATCACTGGCACGCGCCTACGAGATCACTAAAGACAGCAGCTACCTTACTGCTTCAATAGCCGGTTTTCAGCGGGTGTGGAACGGTTCTTACGATGCTGCCAAAGGCGGTATGTGGTGGGATTTTAACCACAGCGGTAAGAACGCCTGTATTAATTTCCCTACTGTAATAGGCGCTTTGCTGCTGTATAAGATCACCGGCGAAAATGCTTATCTGCAAAAGGCAAAAGACGTATACAGCTGGGCCCTTGCCAATTTAACGGATCCCAATACCGGCCGTGTGGCGGATAACAATGTTAATGGTAATAAAGGCTGGTCGGACTATACCTATAACCAGGGCACCTTTATTGGCGCCGCCACCATGTTATACAAGATCACCAACGATGCTGCTTACCTGAACCAGGCTAAGCTGGGCGCTGATTACACGCAAAAATCCATGTGCGATAAGGACGGTATTTTACCGCCAGAAGGCGATTGGAATGAGCAGGGCGTATTAAAAGCCATTTTCGGGCAGTACATGCTGATGCTGGTACAGGAGGCCGGCCAGCCGCAGTACCTGCCCTGGATCCGGAAAAATATTAATACTGCCTGGGGCAACCGGGATGCAAGCCGGGGGCTTACGTACCGGAACTATAAAGTTCCCTGCCCCACAGGTAACATA
>NZ_DATCRF010000802.1:0-3434 GCF_036569125.1 Chitinophaga sp.
CCGCCACTGCGGCGTTTATCACCATCCTGCGACATTTCGATCCGTACGCTGCGGCCATTGTATTCTGCTTTTTTAAATACTTGTACAAACTTCTCAACCACATCATTCTCCACTTCAAAGAAAGAGTATACCCCTTTCAGGTCTATACGGCCTATCTTATTGCCCCTTACGCCGCTGGTATCGCACAGGTAACGTAACATATCCCCACGGGTAAAATCATCTACTGAACCCAGGTTAATGAACAGGCGTGTGAACTTACCGGTGCCACGGAAGCTCATGCCGGAAGAGGAAGGTCCGCTGCTTTCGCCATAGGTTCTCCTTTCTTCCTTCACGTTCAGGTCCGGCGCATCCTGGTAGTATTCCAGGAACTCGTTAAACTCCAGGGAAGCAAAGCGCTTGATCAGCTCTTCCTTGCTCATGTTGGTGAATTCTTCGTATATGCGCTCCAGGTAGGGCTCTATCTGCTCTTCGTTCACCGTTACATTGTGCACTTTATGCACTAATGCAAACAGCTGCTTTTCACAAACGGCAAAACCATCCGGCACTTCAGCCTTAATGAACTTCTTGCCTATCACCCTTTCTATCTGGCGTATCTTACCAATATCACGGCTACTGATAATAGCAATTGATATGCCTGATTTACCGGCGCGCGCGGTACGGCCGCTGCGGTGCGTGTAGTTCTCCACATCATCCGGCAGCTCGTAGTTAATTACGTGCGTAACGTTGTCCACATCAATACCACGGGCAGCCACATCGGTTGCTACCAGCATCTGGATGGATCTTTCGCGGAAACGTTTCATTACCTTATCCCGCTGCTGCTGGGTCAGATCGCCGTGCAGGGCATCGGCATTATAACCATCGCGGATCAGGGATTCGGCTATTTCCTGTGATTCTATTTTAGTACGGGTAAAGATGATGCCGAATATTTCAGGATTATAATCCACAATGCGTTTCAGCGCTGCGTATTTTTCGCGCGGGCGCACCACATAATATTCGTGCTCAATATTCGCGTTACCGCTGTTCTTGTTACCTACCGTCAGCTCAAAGGGGTTGGTCATATATTGCTGTGCAATACGGCGAACCTCCTGCGGCATGGTGGCGGAAAACAGCCAGGTAGTTTTAGTTTCCGGTGTTTTGGAAAGAATGTTGTTGATGTCTTCCTGGAAACCCATGTTCAGCATTTCATCTGCTTCATCCAGTACGGCATAACGTACATTCTCGAAGTTAACCGCACCGCGGTCTATAATATCCAGCAGGCGGCCGGGGGTAGCTACCACCACATGCGCACCTCTTTTCAGCTCACGCAGCTGCTGTACAATGCTGGCGCCACCGTAAACGGCTACTACGCTCAGATCACCCAGGTGTTTGCTGAAGTTCTTCAGATCGTTGGTTATTTGCAGGCACAGCTCCCGGGTAGGACATAAGATCAGTCCCTGTGGTTGCCGGCGTTTAATATCCAGTTGTTGTAATAAGGGCAGGCCAAATGCTGCCGTTTTTCCGGTCCCTGTTTGCGCCAGTCCTACAAAGTCCCGGTCGCCGGTCAATAATACAGGAATGGCTTTTTCCTGTATGGGAGTAGGTGCAATAAATCCCAGGTCCTGGATTCCTTTTAAAATGGGCTCCTGTAAGCCCAGTGACTCAAATGTTATCATTGATTTGCTTTAACAAGCTCCGTCCGGAGCTATTATTTAATACGCAGCTATCTGCCGAACGCTACACGCTGAACGCATAACGCTTCCTGCATGTACTGCAAGTAATATTGATTCCTTAATTGCTAACTTCCGGTATCCGGCATCCGCTGCTTTAAGCGGGATGCCTTTTGTATTTTGCTTCCGGCAGGATGCCTGTGGCGTTTAAACAGCCTGCCTGTTGCATTGGCATTCAGCTTTTTGCTTTTCGCTTTCAGCTTTCTGCTTACATTTCCACTAATTCCCCTTCCAGGTCGTAGTCAAATGCTTTGGTGATCTTTACGTGCACAAAATCGCCCGGTTTCAGGCGCTTGCTGGTGTTGATGATCACTTCATTATCCACTTCCACGGAATCAAATTCGGTACGCGCCAGGTAGCGGCCGGATTCTTTCTTGTCCACTATTACTTTAAATATCTGGCCTATTTTTTCCTGGTTCTTTTCGTAAGAGATCTCCTGCTGCAGCTCCATAATCTCCCGGGCCCTCCGCTCCTTCTCTTCTGCGGGGATATTGTCCTCCAGGTCATAGGCGCTGGTGCCTTCTTCATGGCTGTAGGTAAAAATACCTACGCGGTCAAAACGCATATCTTCCAGGAAACGCTTCATTTCTTCCACGTCTTCCAGGGTCTCGCCCGGGAAGCCGGTAATGAGGGTGGTACGCAGGCAAATACCCGGCACCTTTTCACGGATAGCTGCTACCAGGTCCTGCATTTCAGTACGTGTGATCTGCCTTTTCATAGCTTTCAGCATGTTATCTGCTGCGTGCTGCAAAGGCATATCCAGGTAGTTGCAAATGTTGGGAAACTCGTTCATCACGTCCAGCACATCCATCGGGAATTTGTGCGGGTAAGCGTAATGCAGCCGTATCCATTCCAGTCCCGGTACCGCGGCCAGCGCCCTTAACAGGTCGGCCAGGCGGCGTTGTTTATACAGATCTAAACCGTAATACGTTAATTCCTGCGCTATCAGCATCACCTCTTTTACACCAGCGCGCACCAGCTTTTCAGCTTCTGCTACAATGGCTTCAATAGGTTTGGATACATGGGCGCCTCTCATAAGAGGTATTGCGCAAAAAGAGCAGGTGCGGTTACAGCCTTCTGCTATTTTCAGGTAAGCGTAATGTGAGGGGGTGCTCAACAGGCGCTCACCCAGCAGCTCCGCTTTATAATCGGCGTCAAATTTCTTCAGGATCAGTGGCAGCTCCATGGTGCCGAACCAGGCATCTACCCCGGGGATCTCCGTTTCCAGGTCGCCGCGGTAGCGTTCACTCAAACAGCCGGTTACATATACTTTATCCAGCCGGCCCTTTTGCTTCAGCTCTACCTGTTCCAGTATAGTGTTGATGGATTCTTCCTTGGCTTTGTCAATAAAACCACAGGTGTTCACTACTACAATGTTATGGTCTTTTTTGGCGTTCTCGTGCACTACGTCAATTGCATTGGCCTGCAACTGCCCGCTAAGCACTTCAGAATCAACCATGTTCTTTGAACACCCTAATGTAATAATATTAACCTTGTCTTTCTTTAATGTTCTATTCTTCATTATGTTCTAGTCTTCATTGCCGGTTTAGTACCGCCACGAAGACATTCAGACACGAACAAATAAAAACAGCAGACTTACTGTGTGTGACCTTGCCTTAGTGGGGGTGGTGTGTTGGAAGTTGCAAAGGTAATAAAAAGAAAGGACATTTTATACCCTTTGGTTATTTTATGTGTGCCACACCTCAGAGGTGTGGCACACGTATTAAC
>NZ_DATCRF010000803.1:0-3385 GCF_036569125.1 Chitinophaga sp.
CTGTTATACTGGCCGGCTGTACCTGGTGCAGCTGAATACGAGGTATATGCGCTGGGCGCACAGTTCCTGGAAACGTACCTGCGTACCCGTGATACCTTTGTTTTAATTCCCAAACAAAGTGTAAGCGCTACCTGGTTTGCCCTAAGCGCCATACACCCCGATGGGTGGACGGGTGTAAAAAGCTACGGCCTTGATTACCGCAACCAGGGACTGAGCTGCTATGTATCCGGCCTGCTGGCCGACCCGCAGGATAATGCGCAGGTGCGGCTTACGCTTAGCCTGGGCAGCCTGTATAACCTGAAAACCATCTGGTGGGAACGGCTAAGCGGCAATACGTTTATGCAGCTGCAATCTACCCCTGTAAGCGGCAGCAATGATTATACGATCTCTGACACCTCTCCGCAGGAAGGCGTTAACTATTACCGCGTACGGCTGGAAACCCAGGATGGGCGCATGTTGTATTCGGATACCGTACAGGCGCTTATTATTGGGCCGGCCAATGCATTCTTACTATTCCCGAACCCTGCTACTACCAGTCTGCAGCTGGTAAGCCGGGAACCGCTGGAACGGGTTTGCCAGATCGTGGATATGAGCGGGCGGCTGGTGCGCAGGCTTATCGTAGCCAACCTGCAGGAAAGTATTGATGTGAGCATGCTGGCGCCGGGCGGATATGTGCTGGTAGTTTATGAGGGTGGGAAGAAAGTGTTTGTGAGGCGGTTCGTGAAGCTTTAATTAATAATTAAGAATGAATAATTAATAATGAATGCAGCGGAGATTGGATGGGATAGTTTAAAGTAATATAGTTAAAATACTATAACAGAAAAGTCCTGCACATAATGCGCAGGACTTTTCTGTTATGAAGTACGCTATTAATTATTAATTCTTAATTATTAATTTGTAATTCTCTTACAGGTGGATTGCTTCGCCGTAAGCCACTTCTATAGCGTCTTTTACAGATTCGCTCATGGTGGGGTGCGGGTGAATGGAATCCAGCACTTCCTGGTAAGTGGTTTCCAGCTTGCGGGCAGTTACAGATTGTACAATGATCTCTGTTACGTTAGCACCGATCATGTGCGTACCCAGCCACTCGCCGTATTTGGCATCAAACACCACTTTAATGAAACCTTCTGTTGCACCGGCAGCAGTTGCCTTACCGGAAGCAGTGAAGGGGAATTTACCTACTTTAACTTCGTAACCTGCTTCTTTGGCTGCTTTCTCTGTATAACCTACAGATGCAATTTCCGGTGAGCAGTAGGTACAACCCGGTACATTGTTATAGTCAATGGGTTCCGGTTTGTGTGCGTATTTCTTTTCGTTATAGGCAATGGCTTCCACGCAAATGATACCTTCTTTGGAGGCTACGTGCGCCAGGGCCTGGCCAGGCACCATATCGCCAATGGCGTATACGCCCGGGATGTTGGTCTGGTAGTATTTATCAACTAATACCTTTCCTTTATCGGTTTTAATGCCCAGGGCTTCCAGGCCTAAGTTCTCGATGTTGGCAGTAATACCTACCGCGCTCAGTACCACATCTGCTTCCAGGGTTACTTCGCCGGTCTGGGTTTTTACTTTGGCTTTTACGCCGTTGCCGCTGGCTTCTACTGCTTCTACAGAAGCGTTGGTCATTATTTCAATGCCTTTCTTCTTGTAGATCTTTTCCAGCTCTTTGGAGATGTCTTCGTCCTCAACCGGTACTATGCGCGGCATGAACTCAACGATGGTAACTTTAGTGCCCATGGTGTGATAGAAGTAGGCAAACTCCACGCCGATAGCGCCGGAACCTACTACGATCATGGATTTAGGCATCTGGGGCAGCACCATTGCTTCACGGTAGCCGATCACCTTTTTGCCGTCTATTTTCAGGTTGGGCAGCTCACGGGCGCGGGCGCCGGTGGCCAGTATAATATGCTTTGCTTCGTGGGTGGCAGTTTTACCGTCTTTGTCCTTCACTTCGATCTGGCCTTTACCTTTTACGGTAGCAGTGCCCATGATCACATCAATCTTATTCTTCTTCATCAGGAACTGAACGCCCTTGCTCATTTTGTCGGCGGAGCCGCGGCTGCGCTTAACTACGGCGTCAAAATCCGCCTGCGCAGTACCACCTACGGTAATGCCGTAATCTTTGGAGTGTTGTATATATTCAAAAACCTGTGCTGATTTCAGTAATGCTTTGGTTGGGATACATCCCCAGTTCAAACAGATACCGCCTAAGCTTTCCCGCTCAACTATAGCCGTTTTAAATCCCAGCTGTGAAGCCCGGATAGCAGCCACATATCCGCCGGGGCCGCTACCTATTACGATTACGTCGTATGCCATAATGCTTAATTTTAAGTCAAAAACTTGCCAAAGATAGTCAAAAAATATGCAGATGTGCAAATATGCAAATGTGTAGATGTGCAGATGTGCGGATGTGCAGATATGCAGATGTGCAGATGGTTTGGAATGTGCTGATAGGCTAATTTGCGGGCAAAAAAAATGTGCAAATGGGTAATAATCAATCCATTTGCACATTTGCATATCTGCATATTTGCACATTATCTCAGGTCTACTACTTCTACACCAGGATACTTTTTAGGATCAAAGGTGAAGGTAGCATCGGTAATGGCGGTGTTGGGCGTAAAGTTGGTGATTTCGTAAGTATACTGATTACCGTTCTTTTCAAACACCTTCATTTTGGCTATGTTCTGGTTCTTTTTATCTACAGACAGCACCACCTTAAAGATGTTCTTGGATTTGTCGGTGGGCGTCATTTCTATATTCTGGAGGGTTTTACCTTTTTCGGTGCTCTCCCCTTCCAGGCGATACAGGAAATCCTTATCGTAGAAATTGGTGAACAGTTTTGCCGGTGTAATGGTGGTGGCTGACTGGTCTACGTTATTGATGGTTACTTCGTTCACGTCTTTTGCGTAAGTCCAGGAGGTTTTGTTATCGCTGATAATTTCCTGGCCTTCCATGCTGACTTTATATTTAGATCCTTTCAGGTACACGGTACCTTTCTTGGAATCGCTTACGCTGTTATTGCCGCCCTGTACTTTCAGCACAAAGTTGGCTACGACGGTTTTAAGGGTTTGAAATTTCTTGCTCACATTATCCAGCACCGTCTTTGCTTTCGGATCATTTTGCCCCAGGCTGCCGCGGGTTTGGGCCGTACCACTTAATACCACGCCTCCCATCAACATACCTATTAATACAATTTTCTTCATCATTATCTTATTTAATGTAATATTTCTAAGTCAAATGTTATGCCATCAGCAGCTGCGGGCCGGCGGCGACCGCGAAATTAGCTGTTAGCGTCCTTAAAATTATGTTAAAAGCTGTTCAGGATCTCTTCCAGGTCGGCTTCCGTCTTTACCAGCACATCTCTTGCTTTGGATCCCATGTTAGG
>NZ_DATCRF010000804.1:0-13834 GCF_036569125.1 Chitinophaga sp.
ATGGTACACTGAGCGTAAGGGGAAAATCCGTAAGCGTATGGATAGACGGCCGCCCCTCCAACCTCTCCGGTGAGGAGCTGAATACCCTGCTGCAAACCATGAACGGCAGCAGCCTGGATAAAGTAGAGATCATTACCCACCCCTCTGCCAGGTACGATGCGCAGGGCGGCGCTGTTATCAACATAAAAACCATTAAAGGCCGCAGCCTGGGCATGAACGTCACCTTTACCCTGGGCGCAGGCGCCGGACGTTTTGCCCGTTACAACAGCGGCCTGGGTTTAAACTACCGCACTGCCAAAGTAAATGTGTACGGCAGCTATGATTATGGTAATAACCAGGTGTACCTGGACAACCGATCTACCCGTTATATAGGCACTACCACCATTACGGAAAATGAGTACGATAAGCGTAAGCGCAATAACAACAACTTTAAGCTGGGACTGGACTATGACATTAACAAAACCACTTCCCTGGGCGTGCTTGCAAAAGGTTACCTGAACTCCCGCGACAGGGTAGTGGTGAACAACACGGCTATTGGAAAGCCCCTGCAGCCGGATTCTTTATCCAATGTAGCTAACATGGGTACTGCCAGCATCTTCAGCCCTTCTGTGAACCTGTACTTTAAAAAGGTGCTGAATAAACAGGGCAGTGAAATTTCGGTGAACGCGGATTATTTCTATTATCATAAATCCTGGGAAGACCGTTTTATTACCCGCTTTTATGATGCGCCGGAGAAACCCTATTCGTATGCAGATACCTTAAACAACCGTTCCCCCGCCCATAACAAGGTGTATGCACTGGCGGCAGACTATGTGTATCCTGCAAAATGGGGCCGCCTGGAAGCCGGGGTAAAAGCTACCCGCACTACTACCGACAATGATGTGTTATGGGAAAATGCGGTGAATGGTCAATGGGAAACAGACCTTAGTAAAACCAACCATTTCATTTTTAAAGAGAACATCAGCGCCGCTTATGTGAACTATAACCAAACCTTTGGCAAATACAATGTGCAGGCAGGGCTGCGGGCCGAGCAAACCAGCACCGAAGGATACTCCGTTACGCTGCAGCAAAAAGATAAGAACAGCTACCTGTACCTGTTTCCCAACCTCTCAGTACAATACGCGGCTTCGGCCAAACATGTATGGGGCGCAGGATACAAGCGGAACATTATGCGCTACGGCTTTGATTATGTGAATCCTTTTATCCTGTACCACAGCCAGTACAGCTACAGCCAGGGTAATCCCTATATTAAGCCGCAGATAGATAACAGCGTGGAGCTGTCTTATATCTACGATAATAAAATATCCGCTAATATTACCTATGCACATTCCGGTAACTCATTGCAGCAGGTGTACCGGCAGGATACGGCAACAAAGCTTATCATCAGCTCTTATGATAACCTGTCAGGCGCTGACCTGCTTTCCCTGACCGTAACCAGCAGCACTGTAATTGGTAACAGCTCTTTTATAAACACAGTGGGCGCTATGTACACCAGCTACAAAGGCACTTCCGGCAGCACTGCGCTGGATAATGAAGCCTATGCTGCTTATATATCATCCAACTACACCTTAAAGCTCTCTAAGCAGCTGAGCGCAGAAGCCAGCGGTTTTTACAGGTCGCCTATTGCTTCCGGTATTTTTAAAATGTCGTCTATGTTCAAGCTGGATATGGGGATCAGCAAAACCATCCTGCAACAGCGGGGCAGCCTGAAACTGAGTGTGAGCGATGTTTTCAACACCCAGCGCGCTAAATACACAGTAGAAAATTACCAGAACGTAAATGCAACGTATAACAATAAAATAGAAACACGGTTCTTTAATATTATATTCAACTACAAGTTTGGTAACCAGTATGTAAAGGCCGGCAAGAATCGGAAAACAGGCATCGATGATATGAGAACCCGTATGGGCGGCAATTAAGCCGCAGCCCTTTATTTAACTCAATAAAAACTCCTAAAACTTATCATAATGAAACCTCGTTCAACAAGCAGAAAATTAAACTTTGATAAGAAAACAATTGCCCGGCTGGATGCCGATACGCAGCTAAAGATCATTGGCGGTATTATGCCTACGGAAGATTCATTGCCTACCTTCAGAAGCGCGGTTGTTTGTTTTACCATTACCTGCTGCCATTTGGAGCAAAGCCCCGGCGCTGTGCCGGAAGAAGCAGCATGAGGATCATGGAGCTGATAGGTTGAAGGAAGGTACGGGCTTAAAAAAAAGAAGGCCCCCTGAAGGAGGCCGTCTGGATTGTACTAAAATGTACAATCATGAAACCACTACTAAGATCGTACAAAAAAACAGAACTATCAAAAAAACTCCGCTGCGTTGGTCAAAGGGTTAAGACGTCTTCCTTTCACGAAGAAAATACAGGTTCAAATCCTGTACGCAGTACAAAAACATAATGCATTACCTTTTAAACCCGCTGTATGAACATCCCCTACTCATTTCATAAAAACCTGGTGCTGCGCACCCCCCGCCTGCCCCTGTTCCGCCACCTGGATGAAAAGGTATTACTGGCCCAGCTGGATAATGCCGTGTTCCTGGAAGCAGTGTACCTGGCCTCCCCGGTGTTATACGATGAATGTATGAAGTGGAAGAACGGGCACGTAAAAGGAGAGAAAGAGCAGCAGAAATTACTGCGCTCCCTCATGAAATATTTTACGCGCATGAGCAGCCGCTGCACCCCCTTTGGCTTGTTCTCGGGCTGTAACCTGGTGCAGTGGCAGGCCACACCCACTGCCGTTACGGTAGATGCAGCTGTTACCCACCGCCATACCCGCCTGGATATGCATTACCTGTGTGCGCTGGCGCAGCAGCTGGCCACCCTGCCGGGCATAAAGGAGAATTTACTGTACTACCCCAACAGCAGCATTTATACTATTGGCGATGAAACCCGGTATGTGGAATACCGTTATGTAGCCGGCAGAAGAAAGCACCAGATCTCCGCCGTAAATGTATCGGTGTACCTGGATGCGTTATTACAGCAGGCAAAAGCCGGTGTAACCATTACTGCTATGCTGGCGCAGCTGGTAAGCGAAGAAATAAGCGCAGAGGAAGCCGGCGCTTTTATAGATGATGTGATCCAGGCGCAAATGCTGGTGAACGAGCTGGAACCGGCCATTACCGGCGATGAATTTATTTACCAGATCATCCGCGTGCTGCAGCGTATACAGGCCGCACACCCGCAGAATGCGGTAGCTGCTATTACCGGTGTGCTGCAGCAGGTAAATGCACAGCTGCAGGCTGTTGACAGCAGCGCAGCCAATACTGCTGAAAGCTACCGCAGCATCAGCGCCCTGCTGGATCAGCTGGGAGTACCGTATGAAGAAAACAAACTGTTCCAGACAGATATTATAAAGATAGCGCCGCAAACCGGTGTGCAGGAAGCATTACAGCAGCAGCTGCTGGAAGGGCTTTCCATACTGAACCGGCTGGCAGCGCCTAAAGAGCAGGGTAACCTGGCATCCTTCACACGCCGGTTCACAGAACGGTATGAGGAAAAGGAAATGCCTTTGCTGGAAGTGCTGGATACAGAAACCGGCATTGGCTACCTGGCCAAAGACGGGAGTGATAATACGCCCCTGCTGGATAATATTGCAGCACCCTCTCCCAAAAAAGCAGAGAATAATATTAAATGGGGCCGGGTGGAACGTTACCTGGCTAACAAGGTAAACCAGGCCTACCAGGGCAATGCTTATGCCATTGATATACAGGAAAAAGAGCTGGAACACCTGGATAATAACAACTGGAACGACCTGCCGCCATCCATGTCCATTATGTTCCGCCTGATAGATGCCGAAAAGCAGGAGCTGTACCTGGATCATGCCTATGGCCCCAGCGCCGCCAATATCTTAGGCCGTTTTGCGCATGCAGATGAAGGCATTAATAACATGGTATGCGATATTACGCGCAGCGAACAGGAGAAAGATCCTAACGTGGCCTATGCTGAAATTATTCACCTGCCGGAAAGCAGGGTAGGGAATATCTTACTGCGCCCTGTGTTCCGGGAATATGAAATACCCTACCTGGCCAAATCATCGCTGGATCTGGATCACCAGATAGCGGTTGATGACCTGGTGGTAAGCGTGAAGAACGGTAAGATACTGCTGCGTTCCAAAAGGCTGAACAAACCCGTAATACCGCGTTTAAGCACTGCGCATAATTATAGCTTTAATTCCCTCCCGGTATACCATTTCCTGTGCGATCTGCAACGGCAGCAATTACGGAGCGGCCTTTCATTCAGCTGGGGCAGCCTTGTTCATCAGTATAAATTCCTGCCGAGGGTAGCATACAAGAACACCATTCTTTCACTGGCCAACTGGCGCTTTCTGAAAAGTGATTATGAACATTTGCTGCAGGCGCCGGAACAGCAGCTGATGGAAAAGGTGCAGGCCTTCCGGCAGCAATGGCATATGCCCCGGTACATTGTGCTGGCAGATGGTGATAATGAAATGCTGGTAGACCTGGAAAACGAGATCCTGGTAAAGCTATGGCTGGATACTATTAAGAACCGCGGCAACCAGGAGCTGAAGGAATTTTTGGTGCCGCAGTCCGGCATCACGGATCCGCAGGGAAATGTTTATACCAACCAGCTGGTAGCGGTGCTAACCAAACAAACCGCTTCCTATGGCATAACGGCTGCAGACCGCACGCCGGCTGTAACACAGCCCACCCGCAGTTTTTCCATTGGATCGGAATGGCTGTACTATAAATTTTACTGCGGCATAAAAACGGCCGACCGTGTGCTCACGGATGCGGTTCACCCGGTAGTAAAACAGCTGCTGGGAGAGCAGGCCATTGATAAGTTCTTTTTTATCCGCTATAACGATCCTGAGTTTCATATACGCGTACGCTTTCATTTAACAGACCTCAGCCAGTTAGGAAAGGTGATTGGCCTGCTGCACCAGCACATACGGCCTTTTGAAGAGCAGGGCTATATCTGGAAAACGCAAACGGACATTTACAGCCGGGAGCTGGAGCGCTATGGCAGTCATAGTATTGAGCAGGCGGAAACGCTGTTCTTCCACGACAGCATGGCGGTGCTGGAAATGCTGGAGAATACCTGGGGCGATGAGCGGGATTAGATCCGCTGGTTATGGGTGCTGCGCGCCATAGATGAATTGCTGGACGGGTTTGGATATACGCTGGAAGGCAAACAGCAGCTGGCCGAAATACTAAAGGATTCCTTTGCAGCAGAATTTAATGCAGACAAGCTGTTAAAGACGCAGCTGAATAATAAGTACCGGGAGAACCGTAAGGAGATAGAAGAGATCATGGACCGGCAGTATGACGCCGGCAGCGTATTACAGCCCATACTGGTGCTGCTGCAGGAAAAGAACCGCCAGCTGCAGCCGGTAATAGCACAGCTGCTGGAACAGCAGCAGGCCGGCACACTGGAACGTTCCCTGAACGACCTGTTGTTTAGCTATATACACATGCTGGTGAACCGCACCATTACCTCCAAACCCCGGCTGCACGAAATGGTGGTGTATGATCTGCTGCACCAGTACTACCGCTCCCTGTTGGCGCGCCAGAAGAACAAGGGCGAAAAAAAACAAATTGCTAAAGCAGCTTAGGCTACAATTGAAATGATATGTTAAAGAGATTCCCATTTTACAAGCAACATAACGAGATGGACTGCGGCCCCACGTGTCTGCGGATGATCGCGAAGTATTATGGCAAAAGCTTTTCTGCAGAGTACCTCCGTAAGCTGATGTATACCGGCAAAACAGGCACCAGCCTGCTGGCGCTGAGCGAGGCAGCAGAAAAAGTAGGCTTGCGCTCTGTAGGCCTGCGGCTGGGTTATGACGACCTGGTGGAGGCGGCGCCCTTTCCCTGTATTGGCTACTGGCAGCAGCGGCACTTTATTGTGATCTATAAAATAAAAGGGAACAAAGTATATGTGGCAGATCCTGCCTACGGATTACAGGAATATACGAAGAAGGAGTTCCTGCAGGGATGGGCGGTACAGGAAGATACGGGCATCATATTATCCACAGAGCCTTCTACGGAATTTGCTAACCTGCAGGAAGATCAGGCCGCACACCGCGGATTAGGATTTATTTTTTCCCATCTTACCCATTATAAAAAACAACTGCTGCAGCTGTTCCTTGGATTGCTTACCGGCAGCCTGCTGCAGCTGGTGATACCTTTTCTTACGCAAAGCCTGGTGGATATTGGCATCCGGCATCATGACCTGTCATTCATTTACCTGATACTGTTTGCGCAGCTCATGGTGTTCCTGGGCAAGACCACGGTGGAAATAGTGCGGGGTTATATTATCCTGCACCTGGGCAGCCGTATCAACATCAGCTTACTGTCCGATTTTTTTGCAAAGCTCATGAAGCTGCCGCCGGGGTTCTTTGATACCAAACGGATAGGCGACATTTTGCAGCGCATAGGCGATCACCAGCGGGTAGAGAATTTTATGACATCGGGTGTGATCAACGTGGTTTTTTCCATGATCAACCTGTTCATCTTCAGCATTATCCTGGCGGTGTATAACATGCAGATCTTTGCGGTGTTCCTGCTGGGAAGCATCACCTACTTTTTCTGGATCAAGGTGTTTATGAGAAAGCGCGCCAAGCTGGATCACAAGCGTTTTAGCCAGTTAGCCGCTAACCAGGAAAAGAACTTTGAGCTGATCTTTGGCATGCAGGAAATAAAGCTGCATAATGCTGAAAGGTTAAAACGCTGGCAGTGGGAGCTGCTGCAGGTGAAATTATTTAAGATCAACCTGAAGACCTTAGCCCTGCGGCAAATGCAAACCGGCGGCGCCGCCATTGTAAATGAGCTGAAGAATATTATGATCGCTTTCCTGGCTGCCAAGCTGGTGTTGCAGGGAGATATTACGCTGGGCATTATGCTTTCTGTTTCTTACATCTCAGGGCAGCTGAATGCCCCCATCCTGCAGCTGGTAGAATTTATGCAGGCCTTGCAGGATGCCCGTTTAAGCCTGGAGCGTATTAATGAGATCCATATTAAACCGGAGGAAGAACCCAATGCAGATGAAAAGCTGGCCGAAGTGCCCCACGGCGATATAACCCTGCAGCACCTTTCTTTTAAGTATGATGAAGATCCGCGCGCACCGTATGTGCTGAAAAATGTGAACCTGGTGATACCGGCCAAAAAAGTAACCGCCATTGTAGGTTCCAGCGGCAGCGGTAAAACCACTTTGCTAAAGATATTGCTGAAGTTCTATGAGCCCAGCAGCGGGGCCATACTGGTAGGGGATACACGTTTGGATCATATCCGCAACAGCAGCTGGCGCGGGCGCTGCGGGGTAGTAATGCAGGAAGGCTATATGTTCAATGATACGTTTATCAGCAACATTGCAGTAGGGGAGGAACGGCCGGATATGCAGCAGGTAAAACATGCCGCCCGAATTGCCAACATCCGCGATTTTATAGAAGAGCTGCCGCTGAAATATCATACGGAAATAGGCGCAAATGGCTTAGGCCTCAGCACCGGGCAAAAGCAGCGCATACTGATCGCAAGGGCCGTATATAAGAACCCGGATGTGATACTCTTTGATGAAGCCACCAGCGCGCTGGACGCAAAAAATGAACGGATCATTGTCAGCAACCTGAATACCATTTTCGATAACAAGACCGTGATAGTGATTGCCCACCGTTTAAGCACTGTGCGGAATGCGGATAAGATCGTGGTGCTGGAAAAAGGCGAAGTAACGGAAGTAGGCACCCACCAGCAGCTTATTGATGAAAGAGGCTACTATTATAACCTGGTACGTAACCAGCTTGAACTGGAAGTATAAACATTCACGAAGCATAAAAACTATTGCCATGCCGGAACATACCGCGTCAATTGAAAAGAATGAGATCAATGAAGTAATGGGCAGCACGCCGTCCTGGATGCATCGCTGCGGCATTTTGCTGCTGGTATTAACCGTAGGCTTACTGGGTACGCTTTCCCTTATGATCCAATACCCCGATGTAATGGAAGGGCGGGTGGAGATACGGCCGGCCGGGGATCATTACTCCGTGATGGCCACCCTGCCGGTGTACGGCAGCGGCAGAATTAAGGCCGGGCAGGCCGTGTTTGTAAGTATGGATAAATACCCCCGGGAGGAATTCGGGGAGCTGCCGGGCACCGTTATCAGCAACCCGGTGCAGGGAACCGGTCAGGATGCTACGGTGCAGATAACGCTGAACGGCCCTCTTAAAAGTACCAATGGCCATACGCTGGATCCCGGTGCAAGAGCCTCCGGCCGTTGCACTATTGTAATAGGTAAAGCCCCGCTGCTGGCTAAGCTGTTGCCCCTTAAAAAACGTTAAAACACTTTTCAGCTATTTTATAACCGCTAAACAGTACTATCATGAAACCACTTTCCCAAAAAAACAAAAAAGATATTGTATTAAAGCGCCGTACCGTGGCCAGGCTGGATACTACGGACCTTAACCGGATCTTTGCAGGCGCCGCGCTCCTGGCCGGATCGGAGGAAGAATGCTGCCGGGCATCAGACTCCTGCCAGTCTAATATATTCCCGTATCCCAACTGTAATACCCAGCCTACCACCCCTATTGGTTTCCCGGATACAATGTAGGAAGCAATTACCTGTTGGTATAAACTATGCACGTATTGGTGGATTAAATATTGAAGGATAAATGGAAAATTGCAATTTAGTGGAAGATTGATGCAACGGTATAAACGCCGGTCATCTTGCTAAAGAAATCCATTTATCATCAATAAAATCTTAAACACCATGAAACTGCAAAAGAAGCTTACTGCTAAACTGTCTTTCACTAAACAAACTATTGCCAAACTGAATGAGGATGCTATGGCATCCATACGTGGAGGCGCTGGTACAGCGGCAGAAGGTTTCAATATGCCTATTCTTGGAGCTATCAGTTATGTAGAATGCGCATCCACCGGTCAGCCCACCTGTAATACCCAGGGCGACCAGGGTTTTTAATTTCTGCCGGTAAAACCGGCCGGTCAGCATCAACCCGTTTTACTGCCCTGGTAAACCGGTTGATGCTTTTTCAGGTATAAAATGTATTTTAATAGCTGTAAATACAAGTGTTGCCTTGAACGCTACTATGGAAATAACCGCTGTGAATTCCCGGAAAACAAATACCCGTGCCTTTAATCCTTCCCGGTTAACCAGGATTAAGATAAGGTCCGTTATATTACAGCATGCTATTGCATGGGTCATATATATTGTATACAGCTTTCTGCTAAATCTCATCACCAACCCGGATGAGCATTTCCTGGACATTGTATTTGCCAACCTGCTTTCCATCTGGACGTTCTACGCCGGTTATTTTTGCCTGAACATTGCTTTCCTGGATAAAAAGCCGCTAAAGGCCTTTCTGCTATGGATCTGCGGGCTGATAGTATTGTTCGGGCTGCGGTATATTTATGCCTTTGTATTGCTGGACCTCATTGGATTAAAGCCCTATACCACCGATACAGTGCGCCTTATTATCCGTGATTCCATTTTGCTGTACATGCGCTTTTTCCTGTATTCCGTCGGTTTTTACTATGCCCGCAAAGCAATTCTAAAAGAGCGCCAGCTAAGGGTGGCGGAAGAAGAGAAGTTCCATCTGCAGGAGGAAAAGCTGCGCCTGGAAAAAATGCATATTCAAAGCGAATATGCATTTTTGCGCAGCCAGATCAACCCCCATTTTCTGCAGAACACCCTGAACTTCTTTTACTCCAAATCCATGAATGTTTCCAGGCAGCTTTCAGATGGTATTCTGCTGCTGGCGGAGATTATGCGGTATGCGCTGGCCACCGATGAAGTTGGGGATGGCAAGGTGCTGCTTTCCAAGGAAATAGAACATTTAAAGAACATTATTAAGATCAGCCAGCTGCGGTTCAGCGGCGGTTTATACATTAACTTCAGTATAGATGGGCCCATGGAAGGCATCCGCATCATTCCCTTTGTGCTCATTAGCCTGGCCGAAAATACCTTTAAGCACGGCGAGCTGCTGGAAGAAGATAACCCGGTTACCATTACGCTGAAAATAGATGCGGAACAGCAACGTTTACTTTTTGATACCTGTAATAAAAAGACCACCGGCCCCAAAGAGCTATCCAGCGGCATAGGCCTGGTGAACATCCGCAAAAGACTGGAATGGATGTACGGCCACAACTTTAGTTTTACGATAAAGGAAGAAGGAGATATTTATAAAACCCACCTCGAAATAAAATACTAACAGTCATGATACAATGTTTTATTGTAGACGATGAGCAACATGCCATAGACGTTATTGCCAACCATATTAAAGAAGTGCATTTCCTGGAGCTGGTAGGTACTTCCACCAACCCCGTATCCGCTATACAGCAGATCAATGAAGGCAAAATGGACCTGGTATTCCTGGATGTGCAGATGCCCAAGCTCTCCGGCCTGGACCTCATTAAAGCCATTACCCGGCCGGTACAGTTTATTTTGTGCACTGCCTATTCAGAATTTGCCGCTGCCGGTTTTGACCTGGAAGTGCTGGACTACCTCATGAAACCCGTACCCTTTCCCCGTTTTTTGAAAGCCGCCCACCGCGCCTTTGACGCCGTATCCTCCAAGGTAGCCTACAGCGCGCCGCAGGAAGATGATGATATTGAAGGCGATTACATTTTTGTGAAGATAGAGGTGAAAGGTAAGATGCTGAAGATCAACCTGGCGGATATTGATTATATAGAGGGTATGAAGAATTACATTGCCATCTACCATAACGGCACCAAAACCATGGCCCTGCTGAGTATGAAGGATATTGAGGAGCGCCTGCCCAAAAAACATTTTATGCGCGTGCACAAATCCTTTATTGTGGCGGTAAAACGTATTGCCATGATAGAGGGCAACACCATCCGGCTGAACCAGGTGAAGGCGGAAGTGCCTATCGGGGAAACCTATAAATCTGTTTTCTTTGAGCTTATGAAGAAAAAGATCATGGATTAGCCCCTTTTTTTGGTATCATCCATCGGGGCGTTGGCGTAAGGCATAGCCGGGTTGGTGGATTATATTTCATACAGGTGTACGAGGGTAGTAGCTTTGAAGGGAAGAAAGATTTTATTTGTATGAACCAGATCGTAGAAAAGATATTCAGGGAAACAGACCAGTTCATTGCGCTGCACCCGCCTAAAACCGACCAGCTGCTGGCAGGGGCGTTGGGATTGGGATTATATTACTCACAGTTATACGAACACTACGAGAACGAAGAATATTTAGATAAGAGCATCCGTATTGTAGACGATGTTTTTGCCCGGCTTGACCTGGGCGCTACCGGGCTGGTAGGCTCCTCCTTCAGCAGTGGTGTGGCCGGGCTGGCTTACCTCACCAACTTCCTTGCAGTAAAAGGCCTGCTGGAAATTGATATTGAAGCCGACTTTGAAACCCTGGAAGAATACCTGTATAACAGCGCCATGAGCGAGATAGAGCTGGATTATGTGGATTACCTGCACGGCGCTACGGGCTGCATCCATTATTTTACTACCCGCAAACACTCCGCCCGTGGCCGTTATTACCTGAATGGGCTGGTAGATAAGCTGCTCACCAAAGTTGTAGAAGAAGAAAACGGTACCTGGTTCCGCAGCCACCTGCTTAAAAGCGGGGAAAAGGAAGAAGTGAACCTGGGCCTGGCGCACGGGCAATGCAGCATGCTTATTATACTCATGAATGCATATGATGCGCTGGATAATAAGAAAGAGGTACGCAGGATCATCCGCAAAGGAATTGAGTTTATACTGGTGCAAAAAAGGGATATGAACGGCCGCGAAAATGCCTATAATATTTTTCCTTTTCATGTAAACAAACAAACGCCCAATGCACCTATTCCCAACCGGCTGGGCTGGTGTTACGGCGATCTGAATGAAGTGTTGCTTTTTTACAAAGCCGCCAAGCTGCTGCAATGGGACGAGCTTAGAAAGCTGGCCGACCTGGTAGGCATGCAAACCCTGATGCGCAAAGATCCTCAGGCCACACTGGTAAAGGATACCCACTTCTGCCATGGCTCTTCGGGGGTAGCGCAGATCTACCGTACGCTGTATGAAGAAAGCGGGCTGACAGCCTATTTGAAAGGTTATGAATACTGGATAGAACAAACAGTGCTGATGCTGGAAAATGAATTGAAGACTGATTATTACCGTGGTAAAGAAGCCGACCTGCTGGAAGGTTTGAGCGGTGTAAGCTTAACCCTGCTGTCATTTATATCACCCAAACCGCTGCGGTGGAGTGAAATGTTTTTGTTATAAACCAGCTTTTCATCCGCGAAGGCCCTATCAATGAAGAGTCCTGCGTGAGCGGGACTTTTTAATCTGATTTTCTCTTTCTTTTCCCTCGCTAAACTGCGTTGCTCCTGAGCTTTTGAAGGTATACTCTTATATCTGCTTCCAGCTGTGCCGGATAAGGGTAGGCCAGCTTTTCCGCCAGGGCTGTTCCTAAGCGGTGCACCAGGCCGGCGGTAGCCTGCAATGCATTCCAGTTATCTTCAATACTGCTGCCGGCAAAAGTTTGCTCCACCTGCTGCCATATTTCAGGCGCCAGGTACTTTTTAAACAAACGGCCGTACTTGTTGGTAGAGATCGTCCAGTTATACCCGATGGCTATATACCATTCAATAATTGGCACCAGGTAATCTGTTCTTATCATATTTTCCGTCATAAACCTGGCGTAAAAAATTTCATCCCGCGCCAGGCATTTGGCAACATAGGTCATATCCCACCAGCAATCATTCAACACCTGGCTGAATTTTTCCTTTGTGGGCTTTTTGATCAGTACCGATTGAAAAGTAGGGGCTTGCATAGCGGCGCACATATTGTCTTTGTCTATCAGCACCCGGTAACCAACATCCCAGTCCTCCTGCAGCTCGTTGCTTTGTACCTCTTCCAGGAATTGGGCGATGCGGTAAAGCTTAAAATCCACCTTTACATAATCATCGTATAACACCATCCGCATAGCATTCTTTCCATCGAAGGCTTCCTCGTTCTCAACAACTTTTGCTATTACCCTTCCAAATGCGGTAAGCCAGCTGTCATCCTTTAAGAATTCATCAAAGCGGCTGATCACAAATTCAATATCAAGATCGCTGAATTTATCACTGGGGGCGTTGGGATTCACCAAAGAGCTGGTTAATAATACTGCCCTGATCTCTTCATTGGCAGTGGCCCATTGTATGATCTGCTGCAATTTTTCTTCTCTGGCTTTTATCATAATTGGTAAGTCATAAAGATGGCAATTTCGCTATTTTCCTGATTGTATAGTTTCATATTTAAACCGGTAATTGCAAAACCCTGCTGCCGGTAAAACGCGATGGCGGGCGCATTCGTATTCTGGGTTTCAAGCTCAATAAGGCGTAGCTGCTTTACCCTTGCATGGGAGATGAGGGCTTCAATAAGCTGTGTACCAACTTTCTGCCCCCGGTATTTTTCTGCGACCAGGATATTTTCAATATAGAGCGTATTGTTCCAGGTTCTTTCTTCGCAAACGGCCATGCCCACCAGCTGTTCGTTTTCGTAGGCGCCAAAAGAGTGACCGGTTGCAATAATATGATTCAGTGCTGTTATTTCGCCTGCTGTTGTTTTCCAGTTTTTAACAAAAGGGGCCGGCAACTGCTGAAGCGAAATATGAAAGGTTGCATCGTCGTTTATAGGTCTTGCATCTACGGCATACATCTTTTCCGAAGTGTAGCCGTTGCGGCCAAGGCCGTCAAATTCATTTTTGTCAATCTGTTTTAACTTTCTTATTATCATATTATCCGCCGGTGATCCGGCAAATATACCAGATACTTTATAGCTTTGTTGCCGCAATTTGGATCACAAAGGCTTTTAGTCCGGCCATTTTCCCATCGCGGAAACGCCAGAAATCGCAATAATCG
>NZ_DATCRF010000805.1:0-2743 GCF_036569125.1 Chitinophaga sp.
TAGAGCCAGAGGTATAAATAACATAGGCCAGCTGATTAGCGGTTATAGTTACCACCGGCGCATAAGTGCTATAGATATGGATCTCATCTGCATTCAATGCAGGATCCACCATCATGATGCCCATGCCATGAATACGTTCATCCAGCTGGTTGTCCGTCAACAGCACGCTAATGCCACTATCCTTGATCATGTACTGCAAGCGGTCTGCCGGGTAAGCAGGATCAATGGGTACATAAGCTGCACCGGCTTTCAACACGCCCAACACATATACCAGCATTTGTTCGGAGCGGTTCACCATAATACCAATGCGCTCTTCAGACTGCACGTGGTAGCGGGCCAGCAGGTAATTGGCTAACTGGTTACTGGCTTCGTCCAGCTCCTGGTAATTAAGTTGAGTATTTCCAAATATTACCGCAATAGCTTCCGGGTTTTGCTGTACCTGTTGGGTAAACAGCTCCAGGATGTTACCAGCCGGGTTAACGGCGGCAGTATCGTTGAAAGTGGTTAATAACTGTTCCTGTTCTGATGTGGTGAGATAGCTCAGCTTATCGATGGATGTTTTGCTATCAGCTACAATAGAGGCCAGGATCTGCTGGCAATGCGCGCCCATTCTTTCAATACGATCCCGGTTATACAGGTCTGTATTGTACTCTATGCGCAGCTGCAATGCATCGCCATATTCATAAAAATCAAACGAAAGATCAAATTTACTGATGGTCACATCTGCCGGGTAGTCTTTTACTACAATACCGCCGAAGTCCCGCTGTTCAGTAGTAGACAGCTCCACATTTTCCAGCGCTACCATTACATCAAACAAAGGAGAACGGCTCATATCCCGCTGCAGGTCCAGGTCATCTACCAAGCGGTCAAAGGGATACAACTGGTGATCATAAGCGCCTACGGTTACTTCCTTTACTTTATTTAACAGCTGTACAAAGCTTTCATTGCCTTTGAACTGCGTGCGTAATGCCAGGGTATTCACATAAAAACCGATCTGGTTTTCCAGCTGGTAATGATCACGGCCGGCAATGGGTGAGCCGGCAACAATATCGCTTTGCCCGGTGTAGCGGTACAGCAGCGCTTTTACACCAGCCAGTAACACCATGAACAAGCTGGCGCCTTGTTGTTTGCCTAAGTCTTTTAAAGACTGGCTGAGTGAGACATTCAGGCTGTACTTCACCACATCTCCATTAGATGTAAGCAAAGCAGGGCGGGCATGATCTGCAGGCAGGTTCAGTACCGGCAGCTCACCGCTGAATTTATCTAACCAGTAATTTTTGTGATTATTTGCAGCCTCGTTATTCAATTGCTCCTGCTGCCAGGCTGCATAATCTTTGTATTGTATAGAGAGCGGTGCTAATGGGTTATCCTCTCCTTTCACATAAGCATTATACAAAGACAATACCTCATCCACCAGCACTTCCATTGACCAGCCATCGGAAATAATATGATGGATGGTATAGGCAAACACGTATTCCGCAGCTCCTGATTGTAATAAGGTAGTCCTGAAAAGCGGACCGGTTTCCAGGTCAAAAGGCGTATTAAATTCCGCCTGCACCAGCTGCGCTGTTAAACTTTCTTTGCCGGCTTCCTGCTGCAGATCATGGTACTGCAGCTTAAACCCGCAGCTGGCGGCCGGTAATATTTTCTGGCGGGGTTCATTATCTACTGTAATAAAAACAGTGCGCAGGCTTTCATGCCGGTCAACCAGCGTTTCCAGCGCCCGTGCAAAAGCGGTGCGGTCCAGCGTTCCGGTAAGCACTACGGCTGCCGGCATATTATAAGCTACCTGTCCCTGTTCCAGCTTATCTAAGATCCACAGACGTTTCTGTGCATGGGATACTTCGTAATGTTCCTGCAGAGGCAAAGGGTTAATAACAGCATACGTGGTTTGGCCGCTTTGTACTACCACTGTAGCCAGCTGCGCTATAGTAGGATTAGAAAAAATATCCGCCACCTTCAGGGAAATATCCAAGGCTTTGTACACCCGGGATATTACCTGCATAGCTTTTAAAGAAGTACCGCCCACCCGGAAAAAGGATACCTTGCGGCCTACCCTTTTCAGGCCCAGCACTTCCTGGAAAATTTCATCCAGCAATGTTTCTGTTGCTGTTTGCGGCGCTTCATAATCTTCATCACTAATGATCAGGCTATCCGGTTTGGGCAGCGCTTTTTTATCTACTTTACCGTTAAGGGTTAAGGGAAATTCTCCCATGGGTATAAACCAGGAAGGGATCAGGCCCTGCGGCAGCTCCGTTTGCAGAAAAGCGCGCAGCTCATCTATGCTAATGTTGTTGCCTATGTAATAACAGATCAGCTCCTGCTGCTCCTCCCGGTTCTTGTGCGTGGTTACAAATACTTCGCGGATCCCATCTTTACCCAGCACGGCCTGCTTGATTTCGTTTAGCTCTACCCGTATGCCATTGATCTTAACCTGCTCATCCAGGCGGCCCAGCACTTCCAGGCTCCTGTCGGGCAAATAGCGGCCCAGGTCACCGGTTCTGTAAATAATATCCGGCTCAGGGGTTAAGGGGTTTTGTACAAATACTTTTTTGGTAAGGGCTTCATTTTTAAAATACCCCTTAGTCATGTAAGGGGTTTTAATGTACACCTCTCCTATTTCCCCTATGCGGCATAATTTACCGGTATTGCTGATCACTGCTATAAAAGCGCCTTCTATGGGCTTACCGGCATGAATGGCCTGTGCAGGATCTGCGGGCAGCTCATTGATACGGTGAAAGGT
>NZ_DATCRF010000806.1:0-5847 GCF_036569125.1 Chitinophaga sp.
GGATTTGAGGTGCAGTTGGAGATTAGGTTGGAGTTTTGGGTTGGGGGTGTAGCAGGAGGCTAAGAGTTAAGTCGGGTCGAAGTTGGGCATTTGAGGTGCAGTTGGAGATTAGGTTGGCGTTTTGGGTTGGGGGTGCAGCAGGAGGCTAAGAGTTAAGTCGGGTCGAAGTTGGGGATTTGAGGTGCAGTTGGAGATTAGGCTGGATTTTTGGGTTGGGGGTCACAGCTGAAAGAGCCGAGGAAGGAGATCGGATGCTGGAGGATGGGTATTGAAAGTAGGCTTCCCCCGCCCCTCCGCTTCAGCCCGTTGACTATGGACCATTTTTCACTATCTTTGCACCCTCATTAAAAACCGGATGAAAGCATTTAACTTTTTTATTCTATACCGTTTACCCATTGGGATCGTGTTATTATTGGGCGGCCTGGCAATGGGTTTTACCGTTGGCTGGTGGGAAGCCACTATTTTCCTGGTACTGGCTGTAATATGCCTGGTAACACATTTCATGTTCGGCCCTATGCGCCTGGTGCAGGAAGCGGTAGAAGCAGGTAACGTGGAAAAGGCCATGGGCCTGATGAATAAAGTAGCTTTCCCCAAATTGCTGTATAAGCCTATCCGCTCTGTATATTATTTTATGCAAAGTAACCTGGCCATGTACGACCAGGACCTGGATAAGGCAGAAGCCACCATCCGCAAGAGTATTGAAACCGGCAGCCCTATGAAGGAGTATGAGGGTATGCAATACTTTCAGCTGGGCACCATTGCCTACCAGAAGAACGATCTGAAAACAGCGGATCAGAACCTGAAGAAAGCCGTAAGAATGGGCTTACCGGATAAGGAGAACACGGCTGCGGCCCTGTTAACCCTTGCCTCTATAGCCATGAGCCGCCGCGATTTTAAAACCGCCAAGGATTTCTTCCGCCGCGCCAAGGCCCAGAAGCCTACTACCGCGCAGATCGTAAGCCAGATAAAAGAAATGGATAAGTATATTTCCCGGATGCCCGGTTAATGTGCAGATATGCAAATATGCAGATGTGCAAATGGGAGCTTCGCTCAAAACCATTTGCACATTTTTTTTGCCCCTTATCTGACCATTAACAGCATAAACCAGCACATTGGCATATCAACACATTAGCACATTCCCAACATCTGCATATCTGCACATTTTCACATCTGCACATTATTTAGTAGGTTTGCCCCGCATATGGTTCCCAGTGTAATAGCTGGGATTAAAATGGGAATCCGGTGTAAATCCGGAACTATCCCCGTAGCTGTAATCCTGCATTCCAATAACGAATCATTAAATTTTCCAGGGCAATGAAGGCCACTGTTCCGGTGACACGGAATGGGAAGGCGGCCCGGAAAGCAGGAAAGTCAGAAGACCTGCCAGGTGTAATTCATCATTCGGCGCTTTCGGGTGAAAAGCCGGGAATGTATGCACCTGTATACGGTGCCTGTATTCTTTCCTTTTTCATATTTCCCCGCAGCGCGCATATTGTATCACTTTTTAAAAGTTTATTGACAGTCATTATGCGCAGGAAATTTTACACTTTTTTTCCGGCTATTGCCCTCCTGGCAGCCAGCACCACGGCTTTTGCACAGGATTCTTCCCGTACCAACCAACTGAACGAACTGGTAGTTACCGCTACCCGCTTTACGCAGAAAGCAGGCGAAACCGGTAAGGTAGTAACGGTGCTTACATCTGAGTACCTGCAAAAGAACAGCGGCAAAACGCTGACCTCCATCCTCAATACCCAGGCCGGCCTGGTGGTGAATGGGGCTGAAAATGCGCTGGGTACTAACCAGGACGTATACACGCGGGGCGCCAGCACCGGTAATACGCTCATCTTAATAGATAACATCCCGGTGAGCGATGCCTCCCAGATCTCCAATGCTTTTGACCTTAACTTCATCCCGGTAAGCCAGATAGAACGTATTGAAATACTGCGTGGCAGCCAGTCTACCCTCTATGGCTCCGATGCTGTGGCGGGAGTGATCAACATTATCACAAAAAAACCGGGTGAAAATAACCTGGGCATCAGCGCCAATGGCTCCTACGGCAGCTATAAAACCCGGCAGGGCGGCGCAGGGCTGAATGGCAGTTTCGGCAAGTTCTCTTACCTGGCCGGTTACCAGTACACCCGCTCCGATGGTTTTTCCAGCGCCTACGACAGCACCGGCAAAGGCAACTTTGACAAGGACGGCTTTAAACGCAACAGCGTATTTACCAAATTAGGACTGCAGGCCACAGAGCGCTGGCGCCTGCAATACATGCTGAACTGGAGCGACTATCATACCGACCTGGATGCAGGCGGGTTCAATGATGATAAGGATTACACCATGCATAACAAGTACATGCTGCACGCCCTTAGCAGCCATGTAGATCTTAAAAAAGGCAGCTGGAACCTGGTGTACAGCTTTCAGCGGAACACACGTAACCTGCTGGATGATACCTTGTATGTACCCAATGCCGGTTATTCCATCAACAACTTTACCTCCAACACCCACCAGGTAGAAACCTATGTGAACTGGGACCTTACCAAACAGCTGCAGCTGATCACCGGTGCGGATTTCCGCTCGTCCAACACAGATCAGAGCACACGGTATATCAGTGAGTTTTTCAAAGATTCTTCTAAGCTCTCCGGCGACAGCGCACATATGCGGCAGTTCAGCTATTACGCATCCCTGCTGCTGCATAACATGGGCGGCTTTAACCTGGAAGTAGGCGGCCGTTATAACAACCACAATATTTATGGCAGCAACGGCACCTTTTCTGTGAACCCATCTTACCTGATCAATGATCAGCATAAAGTGTTCATCAACATTTCCTCTGCCTACAAAGTGCCCACCTTGTACCAGCTGTATTCCATTTATGGCAATAAGGACCTGAAACCGGAATCCACCATCAACTATGAAGCCGGCTACCAGGGCGCCTTGTGCGGTAATAAGCTGAATGTACGCGTGGTAGGGTTCTACCGTCATACCAAAAACCTGATCAGCTTTTACAGCTTAAACGATCCTCCGTATGGCCAGTACCGTAATGCCAACAAGCAGGATGCTTATGGCGGCGAAGCAGAACTTACCTGGCGCATTATTGGCGGGCTTAGCCTGAACGTGAACTATACTTATGTAAATGGTAAAATAAAAGAGCAGGATACTGATACCAGCTATTACAATCTGTACCGCCGGCCCAAACATGCGCTGAATGCGGAGCTGGGCTACCAGGTAACACCCGGGCTGTATGTGAGCGCACAGTATAAATATATTAGCCGCCGCCTGGACCCCGCCTATATGGCCCCCCCTTTCGTGTTAGGCGATTATTATACCCTTGGCGCCTATACGGAGTATAAGCTGGGTTCTATCCTGAAGATCTACGCAGATTTCCGGAATATTACCGATCAACAATACTTTGATGTTAGAGGATATAACACCAGGAAGTTTAACTTTACGACCGGACTTGTATTTAATATCAACTAATTAATGTGCTAATGTGCTGATATGCTAATGTGCCGGTTTATATTTAAACCACTTTATTCAGCAAATACCAGCACATTAGCATATTAGCATATCAAATAATTGAAAATTATGTCACTGAAAAAGATCGATCCCCGCTTCAGCCTATTGCTGCTGTTTGTAGTAGCAGCCGGCCTTTTACGGATCCTGGGAGAAGGGAAAATAACGCCTTTCTCTAACATTACTCCCATTGGAGCAATGGCCCTGTTTGGCGGCGCTTATTTCACCGGCAGGTGGAAAGCTTACCTGTTTCCGCTGCTAACACTTTTTGTGAGCGATATTATTATACAACAGGTGTTTTACCCGGAGTTTTCGCAGGGCGGCCTGCTGTACCAGGGCTGGATCTGGACCTATGTAGGTTTTGCTGCTATGGTGCTGGCCGGGCAGCTGATCATTAAAAAAGTGAATGTGCCCAACCTGATGATGGCATCTGTAGCTGCTGCAGTGGCGCATTGGCTTATTACTGATTTTGGCGTGTGGCTGGGCGGCTGTACCGATCCTACTACCGGGAAGCTGTATACGAAAGATCTGGCGGGCCTGCTGAAATGTTATGCCATGGCAGTGCCTTATATGAAAGCCATGTTCTTTGGTAACCTGGCTTACGGTGCTATTTTCTTTGGCGCATTTGAGCTGATACAACGCAGGAGCAGTCTGCGGGTAATTACAAGTGAGCAATTACCCATTACGAATGAGTAATACTTCATTCAGGTAAATTCATTGCATAAACATTAGGGACCAGGTAGCAGTAAAGTACGGATGATCCACAAACATTTCCTTTACCGCTACCTGGTTTGTAATTATATCGGCTATCATTTCAACAAATTACCGGCCTCCCGTAATATCCAATTCGTAATTGAATAATTCGTAATTAAATGATCTATCTCGTCACCGGCGGCGCGCGTTCAGGAAAAAGCCGTTATGCACAGCAGCTGGCCTTATCACTGGCCTCCAACCCGGTGTATGTGGCTACCGCCAAAGTGTGGGACGGAGATTTTGAGCAGCGTATCCGCCGCCACCAGCAGGACAGAGGCCCCGAATGGACCAGCTTTGAAGAACAGTTACAGGTAAGCACGCTGCCACTGGATGGCCGTGTAGCCGTAATTGATTGTGTAACCTTATGGCTTACCAATTTTTTTGTTCAGCACAAACAGGATGTTGACGCCTGCCTGCAGGGCATACAACAGGAAATACAGCTGCTCATGCAAAAGCAGGATGCTACCCTGATCATTGTAACCAATGAAATAGGTATGGGCGTACATGCAGAAACAGCCATCGGCCGCCAATTCACCGATCTGCAGGGCTGGGCTAACCAGTACATTGCCCAACAGGCGCAAAAAGTAGTATTGATGGTATCGGGAATACCCCTAACAATTAAATAAATATGCAAATATGCAGATGTGCAAATGACCGCACTCGCTCAATTCCATCTGCACATCTGCATATCAGCACATTTGCATATGATAAACATAACTTCTCTTTCCCGCACGCTGGCAGCAGCGCTGCAGGATAAAATAGATCAGAAGACCAAACCACCGGGCTCCCTGGGACGCCTGGAGCAGATTGCCTTACAGGCTGGTCTTATACAGCAAACCTTATCCCCTGTAATCAGCAAACCTACTATTGCCATCTTTGCCGGCGATCATGGCATTGCGGCTGAAGGCCGGGTAAATCCCTATCCACAGGCTGTTACCGCGCAAATGGTCTATAACTTTCTGCAGGGTGGCGCCGCTATTAATACCTTATGCCAGCAGCTGCAGGTAGGCCTGGTGATCGTGGATGCAGGTGTGAACCATTCTTTTGCCACCCATCCAATGCTGAATGACTGTAAGATCGCTTATGGCACACGCAACTACCTGCACGAACCGGCCATGAGCCGCGGGCAGTGTAGGGAGGCTATGGAAGCAGGTGCAGAAATAGTGCAATACATACAAAGCCAGGGCTGTAATACTATTGGCTTTGGCGAAATGGGCATTGGCAATACCTCTTCCGCCTCCCTGCTCATGAGCTGTTTTACCGGCTTGCCTATAACAGACTGTGTTGGCGCAGGTACCGGCAGCTCCACCCAGCAGATCCTGCAAAAAACAGTGCTGCTGCAGGAAGCATTAAACCGGCATGGCGTACCTGAAGATGCTGAGCAGGTGCTGGCCACCTACGGCGGTTTTGAAATAGCTATGTTATGCGGCGCCATTTTGCAGGCTGCCGCACTTAATATGATGGTGGTGATAGACGGGTTTATTGTAACCGCTGCATTAATGGCTGCACACCGTTTACAGCCTGCAGTAACAGATTACTGTGTGTTTGCACATTGCTCCAATGAAAAAGGGCACCTCGCTATGT
>NZ_DATCRF010000807.1:0-15164 GCF_036569125.1 Chitinophaga sp.
CCCTCGAACCAGGCAACGGCGGCAAAAGCGGCAAGCAGGCAAAGGCCAAATGCCTGAAGGCTGATGGGCGCTAATCCGAAAAGCTTACGTACTACCGGTATAAAATGAATAGCCGCAAGGAACAGCAGGGAGCTTACGAACACAGCTGCCGCCAGGTTATTTTTATATTGAATGGTGCGTGTAATATTTTCTGTAAAAGAGCGGTTCGTAAAGGTGAGGAAAGTATTGGCAATAAGCAGCAAGGTAAATACGATCGTACGGGTAGTTTCAACACTGGCCCGCTGCATGAAATAATAATAAAACAACAGCACACATACAGTAATAATGCACCCCTGGACCAGAGTAACCGCCAGCTCCTCCCGGCTGAATAAGCCACGCCTGTTTAAAGCACCAGCAGCCCCGTTATCGCTGGCCTCTACCGGCTCCCGCTCAAAAAATATGGAGCTGGTGGGCCCCATGATCAGCTCCAGGAAAATGATATGGATGGGCGTAAAAATAAATGGGTATTTCCAGCCCAGCAATAGCGGAACTATTGCAGTGAAGATAATGGGGATGTGAATCCCGGTAATATACCGCACAGCTTTTTTGAGGTTGCCGGATATCTTTCTTCCCTGGCGTATGGCTTCCGGTATTTTGTCCAGGTTATCATCTGTTATTACAAGATCAGCCGCCTGCCTTGCCAGCTCGGTACCTTTTTTGCCCATGGCAATACCTATGTGTGCGGCTTTTAATGCAGGTCCATCATTCACACCATCCCCTGTCATGGCCACCACCTCACCGCTTTCTTTGAGCGCGTTGATGACCTTTAGCTTCGCCTCAGGGAACATACGTGCAAATATTACAGTTCGCTTCACAACATTTTGCAGCGCAGGCCCGGGCAGGGCCATCACCTCCTCTCCTGTTACCGTATTCCCGTTAGTCTGCATACCTATTTTTGCTGCAATGTGCAGGGCCGTGGCCGGATAGTCGCCGGTGATCATCTTCACATTAATACCTGCCGCATATAACCAGGAAACCAGGGCAACGGCCTGTTTCCTGGGCGGATCGTATAAGCTTATCAGCCCTTCAAACTGCCAGTTAAAATCATCCTGCTTATCCGGCAGGCTGCCGTTGGGGCACATGGCGGTAGCCACGCCCAGTATACGGTAGCCCCGGGCAGACATTGCTGCAAGGTGCTGCTGCAAAACAGCACTTGCTTCAACATTAAGCCTGCATACCCGCAGCACGCGTTCCGGCGCACCTTTAGCCACTGCCATCATTCCGCCGGCATGCGGGTAAACATGTGTCATCATGGGCGGCTGGCCTTCCAAAGCATATTCATGCACCATTTCCGGCAATGGCGGAGCCGCATGCAGCTGCTGCTCAAAAGCTGCCAGTATTGCCTGCTCCATATGATCAAAAGGCTGGCGCTCGCTGGCAAGAGCTGCATAATAAAGCAGCCGGCTGCTCTCCGGCAAGGGTTGCTGCTCCAGGTCCATAAGTATTCCGGTATGCTGGTCATAAGCCATTACCACCTTCATCCTGTTTTCTGTTATAGTACCGGTTTTATCCAGGCAAAAAACGCTTACGGCGCCCAGGTGCTCTATGATCTGCGGCTGCCGCGAAATAATGCCCTGGCGGGAAAGGTAATATGCCCCCAGCGCCATAAAAGAGGTAAATGCTACAGGTATCTCTTCCGGTATTGCGGCCATGGCAAGCGTAAGCCCTGTTAGCAGGCTGCCTGCAACATCATGGCTTTTCATAAAGCTTACCACACAAATTATAACAAATGCTATAGCTCCTAACAAAGCCAGCCGCCGTACAGCCTTTTGTACCTGTATCTGCAAACGGGTGCGCTGCACAGGCGCATTGGCTATATGAATGCCTAACCTGCCTAAATGGGTTTGGTTGCCGGTGGCTGTTATTGTTACTATACACTTGCCGGAGTTGATGGTGGTACCCTGGTAAACCTGGTTAGTGCCGGTATGGCTATCCTTTAATACCGGCAATGATTCACCGGTCATAATGGATTCATTTACCGTAAGGTCATGGGCAGATACAATTGTGCCATCCGCGGGCACCATTGCCCCTTCACTCAGTAACAAGGTATCGCCGGGCACCAGCTCTTCAGCGGGTAAGGTTATTTCCTTGCCATCCCTTATAACCGTGGCAAGCGGAGCGGTGTACTGCCGTAAGGCATCCAGCGCCCGCGCGCTTTTAATATCCTGGTACAGGGAAACGGCAGCTACCAGCAGCATGGCGGTCAGCATCATCCAGCCTTCTGTAACATTCCCCAGCAAAAAGTAAAGCAATGCGCATGCGATCAGCAGCAGCATCATGGGCTCTTTAAAGATATCTGCAAGCACATTGATCGTGGTACGGTTATGTGCTGCCTCGAAAATGTTTTTGCCATACTGCTGCTGCAAGCGGGAAATATCCGCTGCTGCAAGCCCATTATGCTCTGCGCCCGTTATACTTTTCATATGCTGTAGTTATATGATCACCGGCAATGGGGCATCCTCAACAAATTGCAGCTCTTCTGCCTTTACAATATTGGCAATACCCCGGAGCAATGCATCCGGGTTAAAGGAAATACTGTTAATTCCATGGGCTACAAGAAAGGCGGCAAACTCCGGCAGGTCGCTGGGCGCCTGCCCGCAAAGGCCCACCGGCACCACTGTCTGGCGCACGGTATCCAACAGCATTTGTATCATCTTTTTCGGAGCGGCATCCTCTTCATCAAACAGCGGCGCTACCAGCGCAGAATCACGGTCTACGCCCAGCGTTAGCTGCGTAAGATCATTGGAGCCGATGGAGAATCCGTCAAAATACTCGGCAAAGGCTGCGGCTTCCAGCACGTTGGCCGGCAGCTCGGCCATTACATATACCTCCAGCCCGTTTACATGCTGCTGCAGTCCAAAGGAGCGCATTACTTCCAGCACCTGCTTACCTTCCATAAGCGTACGGCAAAAAGGGATCATTACCTTCACATTGGTAAGGCCCATCTCATCCCGTACCATTTTAACAGCGGCGCATTCCAGCCCAAAGCCCTCCTTATATAAAGGGTGGTAATACCGGGAGGCGCCACGGAAGCCCAGCATGGGATTTTCTTCCAGGGGCTCAAATTCCTTTCCGCCCAGCAGCTCCGCATATTCATTGGTCTTAAAATCACTCATGCGCACAATTACATCCCGGGGGTAAAAGGCAGCTGCAATAGTGGCAATGCCCTGGGAAAGCTTATCGATAAAAAATGTTCTTTTATCATCGTAATGGCGGGTAAGATGTGCAATACGGCTTTTCATGTCCTGATCCTGCAGGTTGTTGAAATTTACCAGCGCCATAGGGTGTATGCCAATGGTATGTGTTATAATAAATTCCATTCTTAATAATCCTACGCCCTTGCTGGGATAAAAAGAAAGTGCAAAGGCCTGATCGGGATCACTCATGATGAGCATGGGCGAGGTAAATTTTGGAAGCACCAACCCGGCATCCCCCGGATTTGATTCGCTGTATTCAAGTATTCCCTCATACACATAACCGGTTTTACCCTCACAGCAGGATACAGTGATGCGGTCCCCGTCCTTTATTATACGGGTAGCATCCCCGGCGCCTACTATCGCGGGTATACCCAGCTCTCTTGCTACAATAGAGGCATGGCTGGTTCTTCCACCGGTGTCCGTAACAATAGCGCTTACTTTTTTTAGAACAGGATCCCAATCCGGGCTGGTAGCCCCGGTGATCAGGATCTCCCCTTCCTTTAGCTGGGCTGCATCTGCAGGTGAGCTTAGCACGCGGGCAATACCGGCAGCTACTTTGTTGCCGATGGCCGCGCCTGAAACCAGGCGCTTTCCTTTTTGTTTCAGGCTGAATAACGTTTCTGCTTCCGGTTTCTTTTGAGCATGTATTGTTTCCGGGCGGGCCTGCAAAATAAAAAGCTCCCCGCTAAGGCCGTCCTTTGCCCATTCTATATCCATGGGCCTTTGATAATGCTGTTCTATCAGCATACACCAGCGTGCCAGCTGCATTATTTCCATGTCGCTTAACACAAAAACTTCCCGCAATGCAGCATCGGTAGATTTGTTTACGGTACCGGCATCCGAAGCGCCGGCGTATACCATGGTTTGCGCTTTATCGCCCAGCTTTTTCTGGATAATTGCTTTCTTTCCTTCTTTCAGCGAGGGTTTGAACACATAAAACTCATCGGGCATTACGGCTCCCTGTACTATATTCTCACCCAGCCCCCATATGCCGGAGAGCAGTATCACATCCCTGAAACCCGATTCCGGCTCCAGCGTAAAACCTACCCCGGAACAAGCCAGGTCTGACCGTACCATTTGCTGTATGCCGGCAGACAACAATACTTTTGTATGATCAAAACCATTGTCTTCCCGGTATTTGATAGCCCGGTTTGTGTACAGGGATGCAAAGCATTTTTGCACGGCCTGTATCACCGCCTCTTCCCCCACAATATTTAAGTACGATTCATGCTGCCCTGCAAAGCTGGCCTGTGGCATATCTTCAGCTGTGGCGCTGCTACGTACAGCAACAGCCATATCTGCGCTGCCATTACAAAGAGCCCGGTACGCATCTGCAATGGCATGTTTTATATCCTCCGGCATACTGCCCTTCAGCAGCATATCACGGGCAGCGGCGCCGGTGGCCTGCAGGTTAGCATATGTTTTGCGGTCAAGCTGCTGCATAAGCTGCTGTAAAGGGGCAACCAATCCGTTATATTCAAGAAAGGCACGGAAGGCGTATGCAGTAGTAGCAAATCCATCCGGCACCTTTATTCCCTTAGCAGCAAGCGCCCCGGTCATTTCTCCCAGTGAGGCATTCTTCCCTCCAACCGTGGCTACATCTGCCATACTTACTTCGGAGAGTTTTTTAATAATAGCTTCCATAATAAGTGTATTTAAAGGATTGATCAGTTTATACAATAGTAACGGCTGCCATCCGGCGGGCCAATGAGCCTTATCAGCAAGGGATATGATGCAGGTCATGCTGCAGGTGTAAAAACCTGCTCAAATTGGGGTATAAATTTTTAGCTTATGCAACACACGCATGCCCCGCACAAAAAAGCGGCTACAGACAGCTTTCCGGCAAATGAAGAAAAGTATTTCCTGGAGGGCCCCCGTTCCAGGATGCACGAGTTATTATTTGCTGTTAAGGTGCTGATAGAATTCATAAGAGGTTTCCGGGTATTTCACTTTACCGGGCCTTGCATAGCGGTGTTTGGATCGGCACGCGTAGCGCCCGGCTCACCGCATTATGAAACCGCCAGAGAATTAAGCGCCGGCATAACAAAGCTTGGTTTTACGGTTATGACAGGCGGAGGCCCCGGCATTATGGAAGCCGCTAACAGGGGCGCACAGGAGGCGGGTGGCCAGTCAGTAGGTTGTAACATCCTGCTGCCGCGGGAACAGCAACCCAATAATTATATGAGCAAACATTTTGACTGCCGCTACTTTTTTGTGAGAAAGGTATTAATGTTTAAGTACGCATATGGTTTCGTGATTATGCCGGGTGGCATAGGCACGCTGGATGAATTTTTTGAGGCGCTAACCTTGATTCAGACCCATAAAATTCTTAACTTTCCGGTGATCTTATTTAACAAAGAATATTGGGAGCCGGTAATGCCTTTATTTCATAGGATGGTTGAAGAAAATATGATAGAGCCGGAAGTATTAAAATATGTGCTTTTTACCGATTCCAACGAAGAGGCGCTGCAGCACATCAAAAAATTTTCCGTATTAAAATACCGGTTTAAAAGGGAAAAAACGTTCCGCAAATTTCTATTACTGGGAGAATAACACAACATTAATCAGTAACCATTTTCCCTGCCCGGGGCTTAATATGCCAGTATGCAAAAGATCCTTATAATAGAAGATAATCCGGAGATCCGGGAAAACACCCAGGAGATCCTGGAGCTGGCCGGCTACAAAGTTTTTTCGGCAGAGAATGGAAAAGATGGTGTAGAAGCGGCATTACAGCACATTCCGGACCTTATACTCTGCGATATTACCATGCCTCTGCTGGACGGTTATGGCGTATTACATATGCTGCGGCGTAATGATCAACTACAGGATATTCCCTTTATATTCCTCACCGCCAAAACAGAAAGGAGCGATTTTCGCAAAGGCATGGAAATGGGCGCCGACGACTATATTACCAAACCTTTCAGCGGCGCCGAATTATTAACGGCTATTGAAAGCCGGCTTAAAAAAGCACAAATTAAAGCACAAACGTTTCCCCCCACCATTCAGGGACTGCGCCAGCTTATGCAGGAAGCGGGAGGCCACAGGTCGCTGCAGGAGCTTTCTGAAGACCGGAATATTGAAAAATATAAAAGAAAACAGCCAATTTATGTGGAAGGTAATCATCCATTAAAGCTGTTTTATGTACAAAAGGGAAAGATAAGGACCTTTAAAAGGAATGATGACGGAAAAGAGCTGGCGGTTGAGCTATACTGCGAAGGCGATTTTTTGGGATATACAGCCCTGCTTGAACAAACGGTATATAAAGACACCGCAGAAGCAATGGATGAATGTGAAGTAGCCATTATTCCAAGAGAAGATTTTGAAGAGCTGCTTAATAACAACCCAGAAATAGCCGTTCAGTTTATTCGCATGCTTGCTAAGAATATTACGGTAAAAGAACAGCAGCTATTAGGATTAGCCTATAATTCACTCCGGAAAAAAGTAGCGGAAGCCCTTATGAACCTGCATGCAAAATATAACCGGGGCAACGATGCGGCATTTACAATTGACATCAGCCGTGATAACCTTGCCACCATTGCGGGTACCGCTACAGAATCCCTGATCCGCACCCTGGGCGATTTCCGGGAGGAGAAGCTCATTGAGATCAGGGAGGGCGCTATCCATATCCTTAATGAGAAAAAGCTATCCGGTATGGTAAACTAGATAGATCGCAACCCACCTCCCCATCATTTAATAACCGGCATGACAGGCAACAGCCTCATGGATGCCCCCATCATTTAACACGCATGATATTTCGCTGAATTTTAAGCAGCTGTAATACTTCTGCAGGCGTCATCAGGCTATTTACCAGGTGTTGTAAATTCCGGTTGTATAAGCAGTGTCCAGCTGCAGGGAATCAGCTGCGGCGCTCAGGGGCAGTACCTGCTGCTCCGGCATTTTCTGCATCCTGCTGCTGTCAGGCGCCGCCAGCTCTTCCTGGATCGCGTTGCAGGAAGATATTTCCATCCACATAAAAAGAACATGTATGGCCAGTACGCCGGTTATAAGGCCTGTAAGAGGTATGTGACGCCGCATAAGTCAGTTTTTAATACTACTGCTAAAATATTATGCGCATCTCTTTGTAAGCATGATAATATACGGTACCGGGTATGATTATGATCATTGAACAAGCTGATGACGCTCATTCTTTAAACCTCTGCAATGCGGTTATTTACATCTAAATAAACGCGCTATGTTAAAGCTGACTGACAATATCCCCAAAGCGGAAGCGGTGCTAAAGGTCACCAGCCCTGCTTTTGGCGACAGGTGTGAGATACCGGTTAAATTTACCAGTGATGGTGTTAACGTAAGCCCGCCGCTAAGGATAAAGAAAATACCCAATGGCGCTGCCTGCCTGGCAATAATAATGGATGAAATGGAAGCTGCTGCAAACCGCCGCATACACTGGCTGGTATGGAATATACCACTTACACATCATATAAATGAACACCATATACCGGATGAACAAGGCATGAATGATTTTGGCGGCATCTCGTATACCGGCCCCTGCGCGCCTAAAGGCCTGCATCATTATCATATCAGGGTGTATGCGCTGGATCAGCGGCTGGCACTGGCGCCGGGTGCAAACTACCGGGAATTGAAGCAGGCCATGGAAGGCCATGTGCTGGGAACCGGCACCTTAACGGGGTATTATAAAAAAGGCTGAATAAAAAGAATGTAAATATAAAATCATAAATGTAAAATACTAAAGGGTTAAATGCAGCGTAGAGGTACTGCATTTAACCCTTTTACATTTATGATTTTACATTTTGCATTTTACATTCTTTAAGTCAGCCCACTGGCTTTAATAATGCAATTACTTTATCCGTATATTCAGCGATACGATATTTGCCTGCATACTATTGCTCTTTTCATAATGGCCGTAACGTACTTCCAGCATGTTGAAATGAGATATGCCGAATACGCCGCGGGGCGGTATCACCCTGAAGCCTGCTCCGAAAAAGTGGCTGTGAAATGCAGACAGGTCGTAGTTGCTGGTATAATATTCCTGCCCTGGATCATGCGCCTGAAATGGGGCAAAGTAGCTTACGCCGTTTTGCGTATAATAGCGGTAAAAGGGCGTAACCGAAAAGAAAGGCGTTAGCTTTACCGATGCTTCTATATTCGCAGTATGTGCATCCAGTCCCCAGGAATCATGATAGTAACGGTAATATCCCCGCAATACCAGGTGATCGCCTGCAAAATAACTAGCCCTTAGCCCTACCGGGATCTTAAACCGGTTGGCCGGCAGGCGCTCTACTCCTTCCGACCCGTCGTTAAAATAAATACGGTGAAAGGGCAGTCCCAGGTAACCGTGCTGATACACCACATCCGTTAAGAACGCTACCTGCAGCCGCTGATTAATGATCTGCGAATAAGCCAGGGAGGCGCTGAACGAATTGCGGGACGCGGTAGGATAATCCTTCTCATCCTCAGGATTGCTGCCCGTGCGCAATTCCACCGGCAATATGAGCTTAAGCTGGTCCAGGTATGCCTGCAGCTTCAGGGAAAATTCCCCGTTCCGGTTCCTGGTCTTTTGCGCCACCAGGGCGTTTATACCAATGGACTTGTAATCGAACTCACTGGATAAAGACAGGCCGGCGCCCAGCGTTGTGCCTTTTTTATTTTCTACCGACCAGTTCAGGGAAGGATACAACCTTGTATCAGCAGATGATGCGGAAGAAACCGTTTTAGGATCGATCTTATCTGACGATGCGGAAGAATAATGATCTATACCCAGCTCAATATCAAAAGTATGCTTACGGTCCTTTTTATCGAACTTACTAAGCCGCAGCTCAAAAGAGTTGGAAAAGTCCGTCAGCTTTTCAGATCCTATGCCGCCGGTCACCGCGGCGTTATTCCCATCCTGGTGATAGTAGCTGGATATGAGATTGGCCTCTTCCAGCGTTAGCTTGCGGCTTTTATATTGTGTACTGTCTGTAGCGGATTGGGAGAATGCGGCCAGCATACCCACGTATAAACCCAATACGGTTAAACTGATTCGTTTCATGTAAAAGAGTGAAGAGGTTAAATATTAATTACAGCCGCAGCCACCGCCGCTTTTACCTGCATTGGCGCCGGAAGCGCCTTCCCGGTAAGACTGGAAATTGAGCTCGGTTTTTTCCACCTTACGGTTACCCAGCACCATCTCACCATCATTCAGGCGGCTCTTCTGATACTCCTTTACTGTTTGGCAGGCGCTGCCTGCTAATGCTATACAAACCGCTGCCAGCGTGGGCAGCACCATTCTTTTCCTCATTTTATACGAATGTTTTGTGAAGTGAAGATCTGATTGTTGTCGTCAATAATAAGGCAGCCAATGCCGTTGATCTGGTTTATCATATCCAGCCCGGCCCTGATGCCCATGATCATGACCGGCGTGGTAAGCGCATCCGCTATTTCGGCATTGGGACAAAGGATGCTCACGCTTTTAATACCGCTTACCGGCAGCCCTGTTCTGGGATCGATGGTATGCGAATACCTTTTACCGTTAATGAAAACATACTTTTCATAATTACCGGAGGTAGCAATGGCCATATCGGAAAGCTGCAGGGAGGAGAACAGGCGGTTAGCCTGGTCCGGGTTGGCAATACCGATGGTCCAGGGCTGCCCGTCCGGCTGGTGGCCCCATACCGTAAGATCGCCGGCGGCATTTACAATACCGCTGCTTACCCCCTCCCGCTGCAGCAGGGCTTTTGCACACTCTGCTGCGTAGCCCTTGCCAATACCACCGAACCCTATGCGCATGCCTTTTTCCTTCAGGAAAACGGTGCCGGCCGCTTCATCCACTATCACGTTGCGGAAGTTAATGAGCCGTACCATTTTGCGGGCAGTGGCAGCATCCGGCAGGGCGGCCATCTGCGTATCAAAATTCCAGAGGCTTTTATCCACCGCGCCATAGGTAAGATCAAATGCACCCTGCGTAAGCCTGGAAATGCGCGCCGCGCGTTGTATCAGCGCTATTATTTCCACACTCACTTTTACGGGCATTATACCGGCGTAGCGGTTTATGCGGTTGGTTTCACTGTCTTCATTAAAGGTGGTCAGCAGCCGTTCTATACGCTGCATTTCAGCTATAGCGGCGTTTATCCGCTCCTGTGCCCAGGCTGCCTCATCGCTTACCACGGTGATCTCAAACCGGTTACCCATAAGCTTTAATACATGCCGGTGCATGATTGCTGTTTGCAATACATTAGTGTTTACCATTGATACCCTGGTTTATTTCATTAATAAAGGCTTCCGGGCTTTCTTTTGGAAAACCGTCCCATCCTTTTACGACCTTGCCGTTTTCATCCAGCAGCACGGTGTAGGGGAAGCTGCCTGCCTGGTTATAGGTTTCTGCCAGGTGGTCATTCTGCTCCTGCAGCGCTTTAGGCAGCCGGTTCTTCTTTTGCCGGGGAAAGTCTGCATTTACCAGCACCAGGTGCGCATCTGCAAACGCCTGGAAAACAGGCGTATCAAACAGCTCCTTCTTCATACGGATACAAGGTCCGCACCAATCGGAACCTGAAAAATTGAGCAGTATATATTTCTTCTCCTGCTGCGCTTTGTTCCTGGCCTGTGCGAAATCCGTTTCCCAGCCGCTGGTAAAGGCGCATAACAATACCGTTACCGCCAGCGCGATGTATGTTCTCATGTTGTTCCTTTTAAAATTTAATTAGCATCCCCGTTGCCCGGACATTGGCCAGGGCAGCGATACAAGCATAATACTCCTGCAGGCAGCCGCAGGGGCTCCTGAAAAGTATGCGGGCGAAAAGGCAGTGTTTATTGTAAAGCAGGTAAGCAGTTAAACCCGGGGCGGTTTAAAGATATTACCACCGTTGAGCAGTGGCTTATAAGGGTTGTTAAAAAGATTATACTCATAAGGGAGCAGCGGGGTTTCATGATATACGGTTACCAGTGGTTCCGGCACCACCGTAGCTAATATCAGGCAGTGATCATCAGCCTGTTTAAAGGGCAGCTGCATATCTTCCAGGTAGTCTCCGTCAAAAAGCTGTCGGTCTATGTAATGCATTTTTATGAACATGGCCACAGTAATACCTGGATTCTCACTTTTATGGATCACAAAATGCTTTACTAATAAAGGAACCCGCAGCAGCTGATCCAGCTCCGTAGCTCCCATTGTATAAATAAGCAATAATAATATGGCCGTCCTTCTCCTCATCTTATCTAGCTGATATCCCGTCAAAGGTAAGGAAGTTATTGTTATCACACACCTTCGCAAACAGAACGCGGGATTGGGCAGCTGCGCGCTATGCACCGCCATAACAACGCCATAGCGCTATATTTATTGCACCGCGCCTGCAAGCCTGTCTCAGCCAGGCCGTTTCTGATAACTGTCATTCCGTTTATTGACAACCATCATTCCCCAAACCGTCAGCCATGTGTTCCTTTACATATGCTTTTAAGCGAAGAAAGCATCTCCATTATTCACTAATAAATATATGATCCATGTTGCCTAAAACAATGAAAGCCGCTGTTATTCACGCCTTCGGCGCGCCTTTACAAATAGAGGAAATGCCGGTAAAGGAACCCGGCGAAAACGAGATCCTGGTACGCGTTGTAACCTGCGGTGTTTGCCATACAGACCTGCATGCCTGTGAGGGCGACTGGCCGGTAAAACCCAAGCTGCCACTGATACCGGGTCATGAAGCTATTGGATATGTGGAAGCGCTGGGCCGCGGTGTTAAAAATGTAAAGGAAGGCGATATTGTAGGTGTACCATGGTTGTACAGCGCCTGCGGGTGTTGTGATTATTGCATTACCGGCTGGGAAACACTTTGCGAAGGCCAGCAGAACGGTGGTTATAGTGTAGACGGCGGTTATGCAGAATACGTAGTAGCCGATGCGCGTTATGTGGCGCACTTTCCGGCCGGCATTAACTTCCTGGAAATAGCGCCGATCGTTTGCGCCGGGGTAACCGTATATAAGGGGCTAAAGGAAACGGATACCAAACCGGGCGAATGGGTGGCCATTTCAGGCATCGGCGGGCTGGGACACCTGGCCGTGCAATATGCCAAAGCAATGGGCCTTCATGTGGCAGCCATAGACGTATCGGACGATAAGCTGGAGCTTGCCAAAAAACTGGGCGCCGACATTACTGTAAATGCAAGACAGGGAGAACCCGGTATCAAATTAAAAAAGGAAACCGGCGGCATGCATGGCGTACTGGTTACAGCGGTATCTCCCATTGCTTTTAAACAGGGTATTGCCGCACTGCGCCGGAAAGGTACTATTTCCCTGAACGGCCTGCCTCCCGGCAGCTTTGACCTTCCTATTTTTGAAACCGTATTAAACCGCTATACCGTAAGGGGTTCTATTGTTGGCACCCGTAAAGATATGCAGGAAGCTATTTCCTTTGCAGTGGAAGGCAAGGTAAAAGCTACCGTGCACGCCGCAAAGCTGGAAGACATTAATACCATTTTTGATGAAATGAAAAAGGGCGAGATCGAAGGCCGCACTGTGCTGCAGATCTCAAACCCATAAAAAATTGTGGAGACCACATACTATCCGCAATAATAGTTCCTAAATGCAATCTGATACAGCTGCCGCTTTTCCAGGCGGCAGCTTTTTTATGCGTTTAAATAGTTTATAATGTTTGCACGGAGCTGTTTGGTGCACGAAACCGGCAGCACCTCCAACTCCGTGATATAGATATATTACTTATTATGCGCAATGAATAACGGTACAGACACCGCTTGTGTAAGCACATCCGCCATACTTGGCCTGAACCAGCGCGACACAGCCCCACGCCGGTAGGCCCCTAACACCACCAGGGCGCCATCTGCCTGCCCAAGCAAGTAATGAATGATCTCTTCTTCAGGCTGTCCTTCTACCACTTTATACCTGGCATGGGGAAAGTGCCGTTTTATAAATTCCTTCATTAAACGGCCGTCTTCCAGGTGAAGACCGCCCTCCGGACTGTTAACAGACAGCACTTCTGTTTCCAGCTTCTGAAGCTCAGGAAAGATATAGCTGAACATTCTAATGGCATGCACGCTGGATGGCTCTCCATCATACAGCAGCATAATCCGTTTAATATCCCTGAACACACCCGGCACCACCAGCACGGGGCATTGTACGTCTGTAAGCAGGTCACGTATGAACTGAGTAGGAAGCGGAGCTTCATCATGTACAAATGTTTCATGTCCGTCAATAATGATCAGGTCTGCATAAATGCTTTCATGCAGTAAGTCCTGGATAGCGATATTACAGTCATGGTGTACACTGTAGTTTAAATGCGCCTCCCGGCAGGCATCTTCAAAATGACCGGCTGCGGCCTTGCGCTTCATTTTATCATCGTTTTCATATTGCCGGATTGCGGACGCCTGCTTCCCTTCTTTCAGCAGCTTGTACATACTGAAGCTGTTATAGGTAAAATCATCCAGGAAAAGCCCTACGAGGTGAGCCTGCTGCTCACTGGCTAACATCGTAGCGTAACGGAGGGTGCTTTCAGAAAACCTTAAGCCGTCAAAAACGGCAACAATCTTTTTCATAGCAAAAGTTCTTTAGTCTAATGTATGAATGTGCGGCGGCCGGCCCCATGACCGGCATTAGGACCGGGGCTGACCGTGATCATTAGGGCCGGTCATTTTACCAACAGAGAGAACAAGGTGGCATTCCCGTACTTGTATCACCAGGAAAGGACCACCGCCAGAATGCCAAATTTGCCATTTAAGTGTTAACATTGTAGAAACCCACCTGGCTTTTAGCCCTTATACCCAGGCATTTCCGGTGTTACGAAGTATGCAGCTTGCTGCTAAGAAATTGCTGCTCTTATTTTTGTATCTTCGCCGGCAAGTCTTCCCCTCTCCATGCGCCTGTTCCTCCTTTTATTGCTTTTTCATGGTCCTTTATCGGCAGCGGTATTGCATACCGGTTATGGCCAGCGTTACGCGGATATTGCGGCAGCGGCGGCTGAGGCGCGCCCGGGGGATACGATCCTGCTCTACAACGGCTCCTGCCCCGGCAATCAATCTCTGCAAGGCCTGAAAGGCAAGCCAGGTAAATGGATCTACATCATTGCAAAAACGCGCGGTACAGTGGTATATGAAGGAGGTAATTTTGCATGGCAGGGCAGCGACGTTGCTTATCTCCACATTGAAGGGATTGTGTTTACAAAGCAAACAGGTAATGGCCTCAATTTCGATGATGGCAGCTCCTACTCCACTCCTGCGCACCACATTGTACTGCAGCATTGCATCTTTCGCGACATGGCCGCCAATGGCAACAACGACCTGTTGAAACTGTCCGGTGTGGATGATCTCATCGTTCAACAATGTACTTTTCTGAATGGCGCTACAGGCGGCAGTGGCATTGATATGGTGGGTTGCCACAGGAGCATTATCCGGCAATGCCATTTTGAGAACATGGGTGCAAATGCCATACAAATGAAGGGCGGCAGCAGCGATATTCTTGTTGAAGCATGCAGGTTTCAAAATGCAGGCAGCAGGGCTATTAATCTTGGCGGCAGCACGGGCACCGCGTTCTTCAGGCCTGCTGATGCGAATTATGAAGCAACAGATCTAAAAGTGCAAAGCTGTGTGTTCACAGGATCTGAAGTGCCGGTGGCATTTGTAGGCTGCACACGATCCTCCGTGGTAAATAACACCATCTGCAAACCCGCACGCTGGGTCATCCGCATATTGCAGGAAAATAAAGACACCATACGTTTTGTAAAATGCAGTGATAATATTTTTTGTAATAACCTCATTTATGTTGATGATCAGATGCGGCTTGCATGCAGCATTGGTCCCGGCACGGTACCTGGAAGCTTTAGATTTTCCAACAACCTGTGGTTCCATACCGGGGATCCTGCGTGGAAGCCACAGCTGCCTGTGTTGGAGCATAATAGTATAACGGGCAAAGATCCGTTATTGCGGGAAGATTATTCTATCCCGGATGATAGTCCTGCGGCAGGTGCAGGTT
>NZ_DATCRF010000808.1:0-9528 GCF_036569125.1 Chitinophaga sp.
GTATTGTGCTGATGCTGGAACCCACCCCGCTCTTTTACCAGCAGGAGGAAGATGCCGCTGCCCGTAAAGGCTTTCAGTTCCTGTTCCAATATTTAACCCCTTACCGTAAATACATCACCCAGCTGATACTGGGTATGCTACTGGGCAGCTTACTGGCGCTGGTGCTGCCCTTTCTTACCCAAAGCCTGGTTGACTATGGTGTGAACTACCAGAACATGGGTTTTATTCAGCTGGTGCTGGTATCCCAGCTGGTATTGTTTATTGGCACCACCGCTGTTGAAATGATCCGCAGCTGGATACTGCTGCATATGAACAGCCGTATCAATATGTCTATTATATCCGACTTCCTTACTAAGCTCATGCAGCTGCCGATCCGTTTTTTTGATGCAAAAATGATCGGCGATATTACGCAGCGCATTAACGATCATGGAAGGATTGAACAGTTCCTGACCACGCAAACGCTGCATACGCTGTTCTCTTTTGTAAGCCTGCTGGTATTCTCTGTGGTGCTCGGTATCTACAGCTTAAAGATCCTGTTCATCTTTTTGCTGGGCAGCGTGCTGTCTGTTGTATGGATCGTTTTCTTTTTGCAAAAGCGCAAAGAGCTGGACTATAAACGCTTTCAGCAAATGAGCAATAACCAGAACAGCCTGTATGAGCTGATCACCGGCATGCAGGAAATAAAGCTCAATAACTGCGAAACACCCAAACGCTGGGAATGGGAACGTATACAGGCCCGCCTGTTCCGGCTTAATATCAGCAGTCTTACGCTGGAACAGTACCAGCAAACCGGCAACCTGTTCTTTTCACAGCTGAAGAATATCCTCATCTCCTACATTGCAGCGCGCGAAGTGGTGAGCGGGCAAATGACGCTGGGCATGCTGCTGGGTGTGAGCTATATGATAGGACAAATGAACAGCCCATTGGAACAACTGCTGGCCTTTTTCCGCTCCGCGCAGGATGCGCGTATCAGCCTGGAACGGCTGGGAGAAATTCATAACCGGGACAATGAAGAACCGGCAACGGTTACTGATACATTTACGCTGCAAACACCCCTGTTACAAAATGGCGATCTGCAGCTGGACAATCTTTCTTTCCAGTACAGCAGTGGCAGCAGCCCCTATGTGCTGAAAGATGTTAACCTCAATATACCAGAAGGGAAGGTAACCGCTATCGTTGGCAGCAGCGGTAGCGGTAAAACCACCCTGCTAAAAATGCTGTTGCGTTTTTATGAACCGGTAGCCGGCAAGCTGCTGGTAGGGCATACGGAGCTCTCCGGGCTCTCGCCCAAATGGTGGCGGCGCCAGTGCGGCGTAGTGATGCAGGAAGGATTTATTTTTTCAGATACCATTGCCCGTAACATTGCCGTGGGCGATGAAAAGATCAACGAGCGCAGGCTGCTGCATGCCGCACGGGTAGCTAACATTGAAGGTTTTATACAGCAGCTGCCCAACGGTTATGCCACCAAAATAGGCAACATTGGCAATGGCTTAAGCACCGGGCAAAAACAGCGCCTGCTGATTGCCCGCGCAGTATATAAAGATCCGCAATACCTGTTCTTTGATGAAGCTACCAGCGCGCTGGATGCCAATAATGAAAAGATCATCATAGAAAACCTGCAACAATTTTTCCAGGGTAAGACTGTGGTAGTGATCGCGCACCGTTTAAGCACGGTAAAACATGCCGACCAGATCGTAGTGCTGGAACAGGGCCGTATTGTGGAAGTGGGCAACCATCAAACCCTTACCCGTAAAAGAGGAAAATATTTTGAGCTGGTAAAGAACCAGCTGGAACTGGGAGATTAAAAAGAAATTGTTATGCCGCAGTATCAACACCATCATGAAGAAGTACAGGATATTATGAGCAAAATGCCGCACTGGATCGTGCGCCGGGGCATTACCCTGCTGTTTGCCGTTGTTATGCTGTTATTTGCAGGAGCGTATTTTATTCATTACCCGGATGTGATCAGCACCCAGGTGAACATCACCTCTGCCAACCCACCTGTAAAAATAGTAGCGCAAACCAGCGGTAAGATCAGTGAGCTATTTGTGCAGAACAATGCCGCCGTGCAGGAGAACGCGCCCATTTACATCCTGGAAAATGCAGCCCGTTATGCGGATATCCGCCAGCTGCAAACCTTACTGAACCAGCTGGATACTTCCTTTAACCTGGCCCCTACCCTGCGCCGGTTTAACTTTGCGCAGCCTTTGCAGCTGGGCGCCTTACAGGGCGGTTATGCTGCGCTGTACCAGGCGGTGAACCAGTACCTTTTTTTCACGGATAAACATTTTACCACGCAAAAGGTACAACAGCTGCAATCACAGCTAACAACCCAGCACCAGCTGAACGAAGAATTACAACGCAAAGATGTAATGCTGCAGCAACAGCTGATGCTGGAACAAAAGCGTTTTAAAATAGATTCACAGCTGGCCCGGGAAAAAGTAATAGCCCCGCTGGAATTAGACAACAGCAAACGCCAGCTGCTCGACAAACAAATGACTGCAGACGCCACCCGCGCCAACCTGCTGCAAAACAAGCTGCAGCAAACTGAATATTTAAAAACCATTACCGACCTGCAGCAACAATCCCTGCAGCAGGAAAATGACCTGCAGCAAAAAGTGCGGGAACAGGTAAAACAGTTACAGGGACAGCTGGAAGTATGGGAGCAGCAATATTTGGTAAAAAGTCCGGTGGCAGGTAAGGTTAGCTTTTTTAAGTTCTGGAAAGCGCACCAGTTCGTAAGCAGTGGAGAAGCAGTGCTGATGATAGTACCACCGGTGCAGCACTATGTGGCTAAAGCAACCTTGCCGGTGTTTGGCGCCGGCAAGGTTAAAAAAGGTCAGAAGGTATTGATCAAATTATCGGCATACCCCTTCCGGGAGTTTGGCATGCTCCGGGGAAACATCAGCAACGTATCTGCGGTAGCGTTAGACACCGCTTATGCGATGGATATACAGCTGGCAAATGGCCTGTTAACCACGGCCCGGCGGCAAATTCCCTCACAGCCACAATTACCGGGTATTGCTGAAGTGCTTACCAATGATATGAGCATACTGGAAAGGCTGTTCTACTCTTTAAGGCCCAGCAGGTATTGAACGCTTTGCGGCACCTGTGTTTCCACATTGCTGCTTTCGTCTTCAATATAATAATGCTCAATGGCTGAACGTTTGGCAGCTTTCAGCACAGCGGGAATGTTGATCTGCCCTGTGCCAAGCGCCACATCATTTTCCGGGTTGGTACCGCCAGACAGGTTGCCTTCCACTCCTTTCTTCAGGTCTTTTACGTGCATGGCCTTAAAGCGGTTGCCATATTTTTTCAGCAGGGCCACCGGGTCCTGGCCGGGGAAGAACACCCACAGGATATCCATTTCCAGGCTTACGTAACGGGGATTGGTTTGCTGTACAATATAATCGAACAGGGTACCTTTCTCATACGGCTGAAATTCAAAACCGTGATTGTGGTATATGAGGGTAAGGCCATACTGGTCCTTTAATATTTTACCTACGCGGTTAAATTCGGAAATGCCTTGTTTGGCTTCATCCAGCGTTAAGCCGGTTTTGCTGTGCGGAAAGCCGGCCACCCTTACGAATTTGGCGCCTAATGTTTTCGCATTTTTTGCTACCTGGTCGGTTTTGGTGGTCAGGTCTTCATAGCTCACGCCAAAGGATGAGCATTTAATACCCCTTTCATCGATCCATTTACGTATATCCTGCGCCGTTTGGCCAAAAAGGTTAGAGAATTCAATATCTGTAAACCCGTTCTTCTTCACCAGGTCCAGGGTGCCGGGCATATCTTTTGCAAAATCCTTACGGTAGGTGTAAGACACTACACCGGGATGGTTCTTTAACAGGCGTTGGCCTTTTTGAGCATTAGCGGGCTGGTAACCGGTTAGTACTGTGAACAGTAAACAACTGAAAAGCGCTAGTTTCCTTAAGATCATAAGTGGCAATTTATCTGGTTATAGCGCTAATATAATAGTTCCGGGGCAAAGATAGTAGCTGAAAAAAGGCCGTACTGCAAGCAGTACGGCCCCTTGTGTTCCATTGTTCCACCAATCGTTTGTTATATTAATACGCAGCGGTAAAACGCTGACGGATATGTTGCGGATTTTCCAGCTCATCTGCAATTACCACGGCCAGGTCTTCTACTGACAAGCGGCTGCGGTGTTCTGCATCAAACACCGGGTTGTTCAGGGCTGTACGGTAAGTACCTGTGCGGCCGTGAGCGCCGGCAGGGCTCATTTCAATAGCCGGGCTAATGAAGGTCCATTCCAGCTCTTTTTCCTCTTTGATGATATTGAGATAGTCCCTCGCTGCAGTAGCGCCGGGCAGATATGCTTTCGGAAATTCAGGGCTATCTACCAACTGTTTGCCAGGCGCTATTTCCAGGCTACCGGCGCCGCCTATGGTAATAAAGCGTTTTACGCCCGATTGCTTCACGCCGTTTTGAATGGCTTTGGAACCGCTCAGGAAATCATTATACAGGTTGGGATTGGTCCAGCCGGCATTAAATGAGCTGATCACGGCATCCAGGCCGCTTACCAGCGCGGCTACTTCTGCTTCATTGGTTACATCACCCTTTTTTACTACCAGGTTAGGATGCTCTAATGTTAATTTATCAGGATTTCTAACAATAGCGGTTACCTGGTGACCACGTTCCAGTAATTCAGGTAACAGGTGAGATCCTACAAAACCGGTTGCGCCTATGAGAGCTACTTTCATTGTAAATAATGTTTAGTGCTTAAACTGTAATCTTTAATTATACAGTTCAAAGGTAGGCATATTTGTATAAATACCAAATTATTTGCCGGAGGTCCGGGCAATCCGGAAAAGCTGTAACTGGTAATAAGCCATTGTACCGGAAAGTTCCAAAGTGAAAATTCTATCGGAAACGACCGCTCAGGGGGCAATTGCGGCCGTCAAGGTATATAACACGTAAGTGGGTTTTTTATATTTCGCACCGGATTGCAGAAAGCAGGTAACCTTCACGTAAGTAGTAACTGTTCAGGGACAAAGGATGGATGGCCTTTATGTACCGCGGTTTGCCCCACAAAAAATTTAACATAAAATAGCCGGTTTGTAAATGGCATTAATGATGAGCGATAAACAATTGTTTACAAATACTTTACAACATTTTACAATGGTATAGCCCCGCAAAATTTCATAAAAAAAATCCGGGTTAGTTAAGTCCTAAACTTATTTTATCTCGTATATAGGATCATAACATTTCGAGGTTAAGGCTACAATACTCGTTTTGTTATCATATTTTAATGACATTATCAAGCTTCCCCGGTCTTTCAAGGCCGGGGAATTGTTTTACAGGGGAGATGCAGCCGGTGGCTTTTGTAATTATAAATTCTGTAAATTGAGTTGGGATAATACAATTTTAACAGCACCCCGGCATTTAATATCGTATGTCGATCATTAGCCTATCAGATATTTGGGGCTGCAACTGCTATTTACTATTGCAACATTAATAGGTACCGAAAAGGTAGTAAGGGACAATCTATGCCGTTTTAGCAAGTTTAGTATAAAGTGTTTCCCTGAAAATTACCTACAAACAAACTGTTATGAAAGCGCATCAAATATGGCGTTCCATTCGCAGAACCGGCACTAAAGGAGTGGCTGATGAGGAGCTTGCGCAACGGATCATGATGGTGAACACCCTCAGCTTTTCACTCTGCTGCCTGGCCTTCCTGGTAGGCAGCGTTTATTTTATATTATCCGGGAAACTATCGATCCTTATACCGGCCAGCATTGAATGTGTACTGGCTGCTACTGCTATTGTGCTGAACCATTACCGGCACTATCATGCAGCAGCGCTGGTCACCTTTTTTGTTCAATGCATGGCCTCCATTTATTTTGGGTTGCTGTTAGGCAACGTAATTGAGCTGCAGGCAATGGTGATCTTTTTATTCCTGATCACCTTCCTGCTTTTCAAAAGAACCAGTACCCGGGTGATCTGTCTGGTCTCCTCTGTGGTGATCCTGATGATCATTGAAGGCAACTATTACTTCCATTTTATTAAGCAGGTTCCGCTGGACCTTCAGCTTACTGTTATTTTCAAAGCCTTGTCCATCGCGGGGGTATTGCTGGTGATCGTGGTGGTGGGCAGGCCCTATGTGCTTAGCAAGGACAGGCTGCACAAGACCAATCATTTCAAAAAGATCTTCATTTACCAGGTTACCCATGAACTAAGGACCCAGCTGAATGCGGTATATTATATAGCCCAGCTGATCAAACGTGAAATAAGGCTGGACCCGCACCTGAAAAAGATCAATCCCTACATTGATCTCCTGTTCACCGTAGTGGGCAACACCCGCAATATTATCAATAATGTGCTGGACATGTCAAAGATAGAAGCGGGTAAAATGGAAGATGTGCAGGAAGAAGCTTTTGAGATAGATGCCTTCTTTGAAAGGCTGATGGCCGTACATAAGGTTACCGCCAAAACACGGAATATACAGATCCAGCTGCAGATAGATCCTAAAATGCCGCCGGTAATTATATGCGACAGCTTTAAGCTGAGCCAGGCCATTGCCAACCTGTTAAGCAATGCCGTGAAATATGCGGACCGGAACAGCACCGTATTTTTGAAGCTTAACAAAAACAATGCGCAAACATGGAGCATACAGGTGGTGAACAAAGGGCTGGGGATTGAGGCCGATAAGCTGAGCGCCATTTTTGAACTGTTTGTAACCAATAAGCCTAACCGTTATACGGAAAGTACCGGCCTGGGACTGTTTATTGCCCGGAACATGGTACATGCGCTGCAGGGCGAGATCCATGCGGAAAGCCAGCCCCAGGGCAATACCACCTTTACCATACAGCTGCCTCTGAAACCCGGTAAGGTAGCGGATGTGCATGAAAACCAGGAAGAAGATATTGACCTGAGCCATGTACATATTATGGTAGCGGACGACAATGAAATGAACAACATTCTTTTCTCCAAATACCTGAGCATGTGCGGCTGTACTATTACCAGTGTAAATAATGGTGTGGAAGTGCTGCAAAAGCTGGAGCAGGAACGCCGCCTGCCGGATGTGATACTAATGGATCACAAGATGCCGGAAATGGATGGAGAAACTACCCTGCACCATCTGAAAAAGGACCCGCGGCTGCAAAATATTCCCGTGATCGTATGCACAGGCAGCTTTGAGTTCCAGGAGCTGCTGATGCAGGCCGGCGCCAGCGATATTGTTATCAAACCCATTGACCAGCCTTCTTTATTCAAGGTGATCAGCCAGCACCTACCCCATTTTAACGAGATAAGCGCCGGCTCTCACCCTGTGTAGCTATTGTGGCGCTAATACGCCCGGGATACGGGTTTCCACAAAAATGGAATCTGCTGATTTATAACGCTGGGTATATACCTGCCAGATCCAGGATGCCTGCACACAGCGCTCTAAACCCTGCAGGTGCGATAACATCAGCGGCTCCTGCTGCACTTCCGTTTTAATATAATCCATTAATGCCAGGAACTCTATCAGCTGGTTACGCACAATACCTGCCGCCTGCCGGATGCCTTCTTCCAGGGTAAGCGCAGGCTGGTTGCATAAGATCACCATTACCAGGTTGGAATCCGCACCGTTGCGGATCACTTCTTTTTCAAAAGAGAACAGATCGTTCATTAAACCGCCAATAGCTGCAGTAATATCGTGCAGCCGTTCCAGTTGTTTACGGATGCCCCTTTCCGTAAGCCAGTCCCAGTCCAGGAACAGCCCTTCACTGTATTCAATAAACTTTACAACGTGATGCATGCCGGACAAATGGCAGCGGCTGTCAATGTACTCATCCACGCTGGCCAGCTTGCCGGCAGCATTCATGTTACAATCCTTATGCGCTACATAAATGTGCCAGGAGTACAGACGCAGGAATTCTTTAAACCAGGCCATGGGCGAGGTATCGCGGATATAGGTTAACACTTCTACGTTGGCCTGTTCAATTAATGTAACATGGGGCTCATCCATGTACAGGTCTGCCTTTAAGCTGTACATTCTTTTTTTCATTTGTGTGGCAGCTTCCTGCCGGGCGGGAGTAAGATGGGCAAAAATATCGCGCCCCATCGTGTCGTTCAGGTAATAATCAATGGCCAGGTTTTGTACGATGGCCCGCATCCGCTCCAGGCCTGCATTGGGATACAGGAAAGTGGCGCAGCTGATGTAATGTGCGGCATTATCCAGCCAGATACCGTACTGTTCCCCAAATACCCGCGCCTCCTGCAGCAAAGGCTGGATCTGCGGATGCGGGCTGAATGTCTGGCAATAATCGTTTAAGTTAAACCCCTCAAAGTTGAACAGCTCCAGCAGCGAGAACCTGGGAGCAGCTCCCGTTAAATTGCTGTACGATTGTTGTACGCGCGCCAATACAGCAGCGCTGGTCTGTTGACGATTGTGTGTAAACATGACTGATTGATTTATGGTTATTGTAAATGGTTATTTCTAATGGCTACACTCTAAATAAATGGCTATGCTCTGAATAAACTGGGATGCTTCCTGGAGTTAAATCATGAATAAGTTACGCAATTTAATAACGTGTATCTGGCTCTTTTTGCGGATTGCCCAAACTGTAGCGGGCATGCCTTTTGCGTTGCTTACCAGGTAAATAGTGTTGTTATGAAAATGATACCTTCCGTTATACTTTGGGGCTTGTTACCATGCGCTGTTCTGGCGCAAAAGCAGCAGGACGGTTTGCCGGCGCCATATGCCACCAAATCGGTGAAGAATTTCAGCAAGGTGGTCGGTTGGGAAGAAGGGCAGCAGCCTAAAGCGCCCAGTGGATTTACCGTAAGCCTGTATGCCAATGACTTAAAGAATCCACGCTGGACCTATGTAACGCCTAATGGCGATGTGCTGGTGGCAGAGGCCAATACCATTAAGAATACCCTCATGCAGGCCGGCGCCGTAGTGCTGGGCGCTGCCAAGGCCGAGAATATGAAAAAGAGCGCCAACCGCATCTCCATTTTACGGGATACTACAGGCGATGGGCACCCGGATATTAAAGAAGTGTTCCTGGAAGATCTGAACCAGCCTTTTGGAATGCTTATTATGAATGGCTACCTGTATGTAGCCAATACAGATGCACTGCTGCGTTTCCCCTATCAACCCGGGCAAATGAAAATGGAAGCCCCCGGAGAAAAGGTACTGGACCTGCCTGCTGAAGCGCCTAATCAGCACTGGACACGTAATATTATTACCAATGCAGACAGTTCCAAAATATACATTGCTGTAGGCTCTGCCAACAACATGGGAGATAACGGTAAAAAAGTGAACCCTCGCAGGGCTTGCATACTGGAAGTAAACCCCGATGGCCAGGGGGAACGCGTGTATGCCTCCGGCCTGCGTAATCCCGTCGGCATAGCCTGGGCGCCTGGTACCAAAACATTATGGGCAGCAGTGAATGAGCGCGATGAGCTGGGTGACAACCTGGTGCCGGATTACCTGACCAGCGTAAAGGACGGCGGCTTTTACGGCTGGCCTTACTCCTACTTCGGGCAGCATCCTGATCCGCGTATTGAAACGCCCCGCCC
>NZ_DATCRF010000809.1:0-4867 GCF_036569125.1 Chitinophaga sp.
GAAGGCCCATGCTGCTATGCTGGGCCCCGTTTTTGCGTCCCCGGAAACCTATCATTTACAGATCATTTACACCCGGATAGACCGGGATGCGCATAATCGCCCCCATTTCCGGGATTACCACTACCGGGTGGACGCCGGGCAGGCTGTCGATATACATAGGCGTATTGCGGTCCAGGCCGGGAATATGCAGGTCGTTCAGCTTTTCCAGGGCCAGCGCCGCCCCGGGCAGCTTTACGGTGGAGGCGGGGTAAAAATACCGTCCGGTATCAACATGGTAGTAAAAGTCCCGGAAATGAGGGCGGTTATGGGCATCCCGGTCTATCCGGGTGTAAATGATCTGTAGCTGAAAGCTGTCCGGGTACGCGAATACCGGTCCCAGCCGCTGCGCGTTGGCCTGTAAAAGGGTATCTAAAAAATTATCTGTTGCAGGATAATGGCGGGTTTGCATATATTTGTCAGTGTTGCAGGCAGCCAGAATCATTAAAAGGATACAGAAACAACGCATAACTCAACAGATTGGATCTACAAAAAATAGCACGAAAGGCCCATGGTGGACATGACTTTAATATATCAATTTAAATTCTATCTTTGCAACTCTTAAAAAAAATTTATAAACCCGAAAGAATATGCAACTAAAGGGACTGGTTAGAATTTTTGCGGCGGCGCTGATCCTTATATCGCTGTACCAATTGTCCTTTACGTTCGTGGTGCGCAGCTATGAGAAGAAAATAGTGGCGCAGGCTAAGAACGATGTGACCAAACAATACCCTACACCTGAACAGAAATATCCGGGTAGCAAAGAGCAACAGGCTTTTTACCAGGATACCCTGAACGACCTGATCAAATTGCGCAGGCAGGAGATTTTAGACAGTGTGGGCAATAAACAGATCGTAGGGTTTCCTTTGTACGTGACTTATAACAAAGCCAAAGACAGGGAATTGAATCTGGGTCTGGACCTGCAAGGTGGTATGAACGTGGTGCTGGATGTAAGCGTGGAAGATGTGATCCGTTCCCTGAGCGGCCAATCCAAGGATCCTGCTTTTAATAAAGCCCTGGAACTGGCCCGTCAGCGCAAGAAAACCAGCCAGTCTGATTTCGTATCCCTTTTCGGTACTGCATATGAAGAAGTACAGCCCAACGGGCGCCTGGCCACCATCTTCGCCAATGCCTACGAAAAAGATCTGAATTTTAACTCTACCAACCAGCAGGTGCTGAACGTGATCCGTCGCGAGGCCAATGCCGCTATCAAAAATACTTACCTGGTACTGCAAAAACGTATCGATAAGTTCGGGGTAGCACAGCCTAACATCAGCCTGGATGAAAATAAAGGTATTATCTCCGTGGAACTGGCCGGGGTTGATAACCCTGACCGTGTAAGAAGATACTTACAGGCCAGCGCCAACCTGGAATTCCGCGAAACTTACAAGAACAACCAGGAATTTGTAGTAGGTGTGCTGCAGCCGGTGAACGATGCGTTGAAAGCTGCCCTGGGTGGTAAGAACGCAGCCGATACCACTGCCGCTAAAAGCGATTCAGCTTTACTGTCATCCAGCGATACCGTAAAAGGCGCTAAAGATGATACCACCAAAACCGCCAGCCTGGATAGCTACCTGGCTAAAGACAGCAGCGGTAAAGGTAAAAAAGCCGATTCTGCCCAGACACAGGCGCAGCTGGAACGCGATTTTGCTAAAACCAACCCGCTGTTCTCTGTAATGCGTCCTTATATTTCCCAGGACGGACAGATCGTACCCGGTCCCATCGTAGGTATGATCCTGCCTAAGGATACCGCTACCTTCCGCCGTTACCTGCAAATGCCCGCTGTAAAAAGCCTGGTTCCCAAAGACCTGGTATTTGTATACGGACAGGAAAATAAAGCAGACCGCAATGGCGCTATGGAAGTATATGCGCTGAAAGTGAACCCCGCTAACCCTGCGCCCCCGGTAAGCGGCGAAAGGGTAGTGGATGCACGCCAGGATTTTGACCAGAACGGCAGCCCTGAGATCAGCATGACCATGGACAACACCGGCGCCCGCGACTGGAAAAAACTGACCGGCCAGCTGGCCCCCACCAATCCGGACGACCGCTCTACCTTTAACTATGTAGCCATCGTACTGGATGGTATCGTATATTCCGCTCCTTCTATCCTGGGTGAAATTGCCGGTGGCCGTTCATCCATTACCGGTAGCTTTACCGTGGAAGAAGCCAAGGATATGGCCAACATCCTGAAATCCGGTAAAATGCCGGCTCCTGCGCAGATCGTACAGGAACAGATCGTAGGACCTACCCTGGGTGCAGAATCTATCGCTGCAGGCGCTAAATCTTTCATCATCTCCTTTATTATTATATTCACCCTCATGCTGGTGTACTATAACACCGGTGGCTGGGTAGCTAACATAGCCCTGATCCTGAACCTGCTGTTCACCGTAGGTATCCTGGCTTCCCTGGGCGCTACGCTTACTATGCCTGGTATTGCCGGTCTGGTACTTACCATTGGTATGGCAGTGGATACGAACGTAATTATCTTCGAAAGGATAAAAGATGAGCTAAGCCGCGGTAAAACCTACCAGCAGGCCATTGAGGACGGTTACAAACGTTCCTATGCGCCGGTGCTGGATGGTCACATCACCTCTTTGCTTACCGCCATTATCCTGTTATACTTCGGTCTGGGCCCGGTGCTGGGTTTTGCTACCACACAGATCATCGGTCTGTTGCTGTCCCTGTTCTGCGGTATCCTGGTATCACGTATCGTAACCGACTGGTGGACTAACAAGAAAAGACACTTTGAATATTTTACCCCCGTTTCCCGTAAGATCTTCAAGCATGCCAGCTTTGACTTTGTAGGCAAAAGAAAGTATGCATACATGATCTCTGCAGTGGTAATGGTAATGGGCATTGCTTCCTTCTTCCATGGTTTCCGCCACGGTATCGACTTTTCCGGTGGCCGCAGCTTTACCGTTCGTTTTGATAAAGCTGTAAATGAAGCAGAAGTACGCGAAGACCTGCAGAAAGTATTTGGTGCAGAGCCGTATGTGAAAACCATCGGCGGCAGCAGCAACCAGCTGAGCATCACTACTTCTTATAAAATAGAAGAGCAAAGCCTGGCCGTTGATAAGGAAGTAACAGAGAAACTGTTCCAGGGCCTGAAAAAATACTACGATGCCGGTATTACGTATGAAGCATTTTCATCTAACCGTTATATAGTAGGTTCACAAACTGTATCGCCCACCATTTCAGACGATCTGCGTGCCGGCGCTATCAAAGCCACGGTGCTGTCGCTGGTAGTGATATTCCTGTACATACTGCTGCGCTTTAGCAAATGGCAGTACTCTATCGGTACTATCTTCTCCCTGCTGCACGACGTATTGGTAACATTAGCAGTATTCTCTTTCTTTAAGGATATTGTACCCTTCACCCTGGAAATAGACCAGCACTTTATTGCGGCTATACTAACAGTGATCGGCTTCTCCATGAACGATACGGTGATCGTATTTGACCGTATCCGTGAATACTTCCGTGAAAAGAAAGGCGGCGACCGCAATACCATCATTAACCGCGCTATCAATGATACATTGAGCCGTACGGTAATGACCTCCCTCACGGTGTTCCTGACCATCCTGATCCTGTTTATCTTTGGTGGTGAGGTAACCCGCGGTTTTGCCTTTGCAATGCTGATCGGTGTGATCACCGGTACTTACTCCTCTATCTTTGTAGCTGCTCCCGTACTGGTTGACTTTGACCATAAGAACGAGCTGGCAAATGAAAGCGATGTAGTACCCACTACTAATAAGAAAGTAGCTGCACCTGCAGAAGTAAAGAAATAAGAATTCAGCTTGAATGTTTGATACAAGAGGTCCGGGCTAGTACCGGACCTTTTCTTTTGCTTCGCTTCGCAGTCCACTGACCACAGACCACCGACCACAAAGCTCCTGGCATCTCCCGCAATAACATTCCTCCCGCACCAGGCTATGGACTATGGTCCGTGGACCATGGACGGCATTTCACCCCCGCAATTGACAGCTTCACCGCCCAAATAAGTAACAATCTGCCCGTTTTTCCTCATTTTTGAAAGATGAAGCTGGCTGTTGAAAAAAAGATCGTATGCTATAGCGCCCTGCTGGTGACCTTACTGGTAAACCTGCCTAAGCTGTTGCAGGCGCGCAGCAGCAGCTGGGCCAGCCAGTTCACCACCTTTAACCCCTGGGAGTTTACCTTCCAGCTTACCTGGACCTACCTGTTCTGCTGGATGGTATTTGAGCTGAACCTGTACTGGTTCCCCAAACTACGCAAAAATAAACCTGCCAATACCTACGCCATTTACCCCTTCTGGAATTTTCTGCTGCTGCTGATCTTTTGCATGATAGGCATAGGTATACAACGGCGCTTGTCCGTAGATACCAATCATTTGCCGCTAAAGTTTTTCCGGGCTACCTACCTGGGCCGGCTTACATTATGTATGGTGGTGGAAATGCTGGTGATCCGTATTATATACCTGCTGCGCCAGGCACAAGCGAAGGAGCTGGAAACAGAGCAGATGAAAAGCCGTTACTTACGTTCAGAGCTTGAGTTAATGAAACAGCAGCTGAACCCGCACTTCTTTTTTAACTCGCTCAGCACACTTTCCGGTATAGTAAGGGAAAACCCGGTGAAGGCACAGCAGTTCATCGGGCACCTGTCCCGTACCTTCCGGAACCTGTTGCAGGAGCAGCAACAGCTGATCCCTTTAAGGGATGAGCTGCAGCACCTGCACTCATTTACCGAACTATTAAAAATGCGTTTTGAAGAGGGCATTGTAATTACGGTAGATGTGCCGGCACAGCATTATCAGCAGCTGTTGCCGCATTTGTCTTTACAGCTGCTTATAGAAAAT
>NZ_DATCRF010000810.1:0-3676 GCF_036569125.1 Chitinophaga sp.
CCGGAGCAGACCTTACCAATTACCTGAAATCATTGCCCGGCGCCACGATAGATAAAATTGAGCTGATCACAAACCCGCCCGCCAGGTACGATGCTTCCGGCAATACCGGCGTTATTAATATCAGAACAAAGAAAAGTAAGATCAGGGGATTTAATGGAAATATGGCGGCCGGTTATACCCAGGCCGTTTACTGGGAAACGTTTGGCGCCCTGAACCTCAATTACCGGAACAATAAGGTGAATGTATTTGCGAACATAAGCTATGCGGGCATCCGCGACTTTGTTAAAAATGATGTGAGCCGGCGGTATTTTAAAGCAGATGGCGCCGCAGACAGTGAAGTTAAGATGGACATTTTTACAAAGAATGTTACCGACGTAGCAAATGTTAAGCTGGGCCTTGATTATTACCTGAACCGGAAAACAACCCTGGGGATTAATTTTAACGGTGTTACCAGGCCCAATTCAGATAAAAAATCCACGGACAGCTACGTGTACGGGCCGGCCGTGCAGCTGGATTCACTTATTCACGGAGACCTGGCCGGCAACTACCGGTGGAAGAACGGCGGCATTAACCTGAACCTGCAGCACCAGTACGACAGCACGGGAAGAATGCTGACCGCTGATCTTGATTACATCCGCTACAGCTCCGGCGGGCAGCAGTGGTTCAGGAACTACATCTATACGCCCGATGGAGCGCTTACAAGCAGGGATGTTCTGCTGGGCGATCTTCCCGGCGATATTACTATCTACTCCGCAAAAACAGATTATATACATCCGCTCACGGACAAAGCAAGGATAGAAGGAGGCGTAAAGGCGAGCTATGTAAGTACGGATTATGCTGCGGAATATTTTGCCGGAACCGAAGGCGATCTGAAACCCGACTATGGCAAAACCAATCATTTTTTATATAAGGAGAATATAAACGCAGCCTACCTGAATTTTAACCAAGAGGCCGGAAGATGGGCCATACAGGCCGGTTTGCGGATAGAGAATACCCGCGCAAAAGGGCACCAGCTGGGCAGCGTTGAAAGACCGGATTCCGCTTTTGAAAAGAACTACACCGACCTTTTCCCAACAGCTTACGTCTCTTATAAGCTGGATACCCTTGGTATGAGCACGGTCACGGCAGCTTACGGAAGGCGTATTAACAGGCCCACTTATTATGATCTGAATCCATTCCTTTTTTTCAGGGATAAGTTCTCTTACCGCGCAGGCAACCCTTTTCTAAAGCCGCAGTACACGGATAATATAGAGCTTTCCTATAAATACAGGAGCATTTTTTCCGCCACCCTGCTGTATAACAGAACAAAGGGGGAGATCAGGGAAACCATTGAGCAGGCAGGCAACAGCTTCATTAGCCGCAATGCAAATCTTGGCGAGAGCTATCAGACAGGCCTGCTGGTTAATTCAACCCTGAATGTAACTCCATGGTGGACCTGTAATATCCATGCTGAATACCAGTACCGGAAATATAAATCCGCGCTGTATAACAACCAAACCCTGGATGCCGACCAGGGCACCTGGAGCGGCTCCCTGTTCAACCAGTTTAAGTTTAACAGGGGCTGGAGCGCCGAGCTTTACGGAATGTATATTTCACAGAACCTGGCCGGGCAATTTTTAAAAGAGCCCATGGGCCAGCTGGACATGGGCGTGCAGAAAATGATCCTGAATGACAAAGCCTCGATAAGACTGAATATAAAAGATCTCTTCCGCACATTGAAAGTACGGGGAGAGATCATTAACGTGCAGCAGGCGCAGGTTAGCTACCGGAACGTATTTGATACGCGCTCCATTGGCTTGTCATTCACCTACCGCTTTGGTAAGGAAAGCGATGCTGCTAAACGCAACCGTAAAACCGGCAGCAGTGATAGCGAGCAGCAAAGGGCCGGCGGCGGCTGATAACAGGCCGGATAGCTCCTTATTGCGATCAGCGGCTGCCGGCAGCCCTGAACAGGCCGGCAGGAATATCACGGCCGGCTGATGCAGGGGCCAGGTGCAGGTAATTCCTGGGAATAGTATCCGTATCTACCACATGCAGCAGCACTTTGCCGGAACGCTGAACATTTTTTGTTACCGGTACTGTTTTATCATCACTTACAATATTACCATCGTTGTTCAGCCCCATGAAGATCTTATTATCGGTGATCAGCGAATTGCTGAAAGTATACTGCGGCGTAAAATCTTTCATGCTGATCCAGAAACAGCTGTTATTGGCTATAACATTGTTGCTGAAAACAAAATCCGAATATTTTCCGAACCAGATAGCGCCTTCGTAAGCGCCGTATATAATAGAATTGGTCAGTGAAAAACCATTCACGGAAAGGAACAGCAAAAGCGCATTCTTGCATTCATAAAAAATACAATGATCCACCTTAATACCGCTGCCCTGTGCAAAAAGGGCGCCCTGGATGGGAGCGGAGTTCCGGTTGCCCACAAAGATGCACTGCGATACCTCCATATCTTTCAGCTCCTGAAAATGGCGTTCAATAGTATAGTAATAAACTACAGCGGGATTGGTATTGCCCACAAACTTCAGGCCCTTAAAGCGGGTATTATTTCTTTCTACCTGGAAGCCGGTACAATGATCAAACTTCGCCCAGTTCTTATTGTTTGGAGAGATGGATTGTATCACCGGCATTTTGGATGGCATCCAGCCGGTATCATCCGGCATAACCACAGCTTCGATGGTATAAGGAGTAGCGTCATCCTTCGTTTTAAAAGGCTTCAGCACCACCTGGTCGGTGAGGATGTGTAAGCCGGGCGCCAGCTTTATGGTAACAGGCTCTTTCCCGGTAAAATCATTGGCCAGGGCCACCGCTTTACCAATGCTTAACAAGGGATCATTCACGGTTCCCGTGGCATTGTCCCGGCCTTTTACCGGATCTACAAATAAGGTTTGCGCGGTGGTTCTTGCAAAGGGCATTGCGCATAAGAGGAATAAACCGATAGCTAGTTTGTACATAAATCTTTAATGATTAGAGGTTAGATGGAGTGGATAAATTACGTCTATTTATTGGAACAATTACGTCTTACCCGGAATTAATACTTTTTCAGCATGTTACAGAGTGATTCTTTGGATCTGATAAGCCAGCTTATGGAATTAAGCGGTTCAACTACCTTTTTTCTTGAATCGGTAAAAGGCAGCCGCCTGAAAGTAATTATTGAGTCGCAGGATGAAACGCTGATACGGGCTTGCCAGGTTATAAAGCGGGTGGTGCGTTTGTACTTTTATTCTTCTGAAAGACCGGTGCTCTACTGCATCAGCTATCTGAATAAAGAAGGCCTTACCCCGGAAGAGTATGTGGCGCTTATGGATGAGCAGCTGCCAATAGGCACGGTGTTCCATAGCTTTAACGATCCCGCATCCATCGAAAAAAAGAATATCTCCGTAAGCGAGGAGGAAGACCCTGAGCTGGCCGTGCTGTTAAATGTACGGTCGCCGCTGATCTTTAAAAAGCAATATGATTACTGGGTGGCCGGCAGGAACATCGGATCCATTTGCGAATACTTCAACGAAGAATCCATCAGCAGGGTATGAGCTATGAAAAACACAGGCAGGTAATAAAGGATTACCGCAGCGATAACGTGTTGTGTGATGGAGAGCTCTCCATCCCTTATGGCGCTGTTCCCGGCATCCTGAGTGAGGTAGATGTTTTCTTTACGCAGCAGCGCAAAAG
>NZ_DATCRF010000811.1:0-7206 GCF_036569125.1 Chitinophaga sp.
GGTTACCACAGTGCCGCCGGCTTCCAGGAATTTTTTCAGCTCGGGTACAGACTTCTCTGCAGTGATCTTACCCAGGTTGTGCCGGAACTCCTCCGGAATTTCTTCCGGTACAGGTTCTTTGAACTGGAAGCCGCCGCCACGGCCGCCTTCCGCCATTCCTTTGGGCGCCGGGATTGCACGGGTTACAAAAACGATCACATCATATTGTTTACGAAGATTGCCGGTGTCTATGTCTTTTGGGTAAATTACTGAAAAAGGAAAATGATATTGCTCTAAGATCCAACGCACCCAGCCGGATGGAATGGAACCGCCATAGGTATCCCACAAGGCTATACGCGCCGGGTTTACAGCTACCAGGCCGCCGGGTTTTTGTTTTACGCCGCTGGCTTCCACGCCTAATGTTACGGCGGATTGCTGCAGCAGTGTTTTAGCTTTAGCACCGGCAGGTACATAAAAAGAGCCCTGCGGTGCTTCCGCCGTAGCGGTGGGTACGCGATATACTTTTACGCCTGCTTTCAGCAGATCATTTACTGCAATAAAAGCATTGTTTTCGTGTGCGCTTAACAGGTAGCCTGCAGCAGCATCAGTTACCGTTGCTTTGGGTGCATCCAGCAGCTGGCCATAAGGGATCTTTTCAAACGGCCCCTGGAAATCGTCCAGGATACGGTCGTAGTGCACGCCCATCTGGTAAGCCAGCGTCCAGCCGGCAGCGTCATAAGGGCGAATGGGAGGCCCGCCGGGATACAGGAAATCATTCGGATGATCCTGCGGCTCAAACATATCCAGCACATGCGGACGGAAAGCCTGGTTAGTGCGCACCACATAAGAACCTGCGGGATACTGCTTACCTTCCACCGTAAATGCAGCTGTTGCCTTTTGTATGCTGATGCCATTCTTAACCAGCGCATTCAGGAACTTCACCGCAGTGGCAAAATCCGGCTGATCAGCGGAGAGAATGTAACCCCGGGGATCACGGTTGGCCGGGTTCTTTAATACGGCATCATAATATTTCATGTCGATGTTACTGCCTCTCCTGCCCCATCCGAACGGATCGCTTTCATCTGCGCTGGTGCTGTCGGTACCGGCTTTATCTGCTTTGTAAGCGGCGGTGATGGCTTCGGAACGTTTGGGTGATAAGGTCCAGGTATCCTGGTTACCGCGGTCAATGGCGTTCTTACCCATCTTGTAAATGTTGAACAACACCTCATCGCGCTGGCGGGCGGCATAGTCCAGCACGGCATAGTTCAGCGATACGGAGTAATCTATAGAGCGGCGGAAATGCCAGTCGTCTGTTGGTTTTACTGGAAACGGTGTGGCGCCGTTAGGAATAAGGCGCTGCGGCACTACCGGTATTTTTTCCGGTGTGGGATTACCAATGATCTCTGTAAGCAACCCGATCATGTTATGGTACTGCGAGGTAGTACGCAAACCGCCATTGTACCAGGTGGAGAAGCTGGAACCGGTTAAACGGGTAAAGCCTGGTTTATCTTCTGCATTCAAACGGGTGTACATGGCTGCACCCAATGCATCAATACCGGTGATCATTAAGGGGTCAAAGAAATAGTTGAAGGGATCGCGGTACGGCGGGCCTGCCAGCACTGAACCTTCCGGCCCGCGCTGGTGGTGGTTGTACATGATCTGCGGCATCCACTCCATGTATAGCTGTTTGCCCATGTTGGTGCTTTCCTTGGTATTCATCATGTAAAAGTCGCGGTTGTTATCATGACCTATGTACTTTTCGTACAGGCGTGGTATCTGGTCTGTAGAACGCTTTTTGGGATCACTGTTACGCATATACCAGTTGGCTACCAGCTCCTGCCCGTCCGGGTTGGCATGGGTGAACAGAATGATCACGTTGTCCAGGATGCGTTTGGTCTCTTCATCCTTACGGCTCAAAACCTGGTAAGCGGTTTCTATCAGCTGGTGGGAGCCTACTACCTCTGTGGCGTGCAGGCCGCCATCGATCCATACTACAGCCTTCCCTTCTGCTGCCATGGCCTTTGCCTGCTCCACACTCACATCTTCTGCACGGGCCAGCTTTTGTGAGATCTCTTTATAATGCGACAGCTTTTTCATGTTATCTGCAGAAGAGATCACCAGCATATACTGGCTGCGGCCTTCTTCCGTCATCCCGATATCTACCAGCTTCACACGGTCAGGGTCTGCGGCGGCCAGCTTTTTAAAATACGCAGCGGTTTGCGTGTAGTTGGCCAGGTAGTAATCATCCCCGATGTTAAAGCCAAAGTGCTCCTTTGGAGAGGGAATGTTTTGCGAAAAGGACGGTATGGCCAGGCATAGTCCTATTGCAATGGTGGTGAAGAATTTATAGTTCATCCGAATATCTTTTGATTTTTTTAATTGGCCGGATGGAACTCCGCATGTACATGCTCCGTGGTAAAGAATGTTATCATGCTTCGTTTCATGGACCTTACTTTGAATGTAAAAAATTGAGGGTCCGCCATTAAAAGGGTGATGGAGTACAGCATTGAAACCTTCAGGTCCTTAAATGGACAAACCCCTCAATCTTAATTTTGTTTATAGAGCTGGTTAAAGAGCAGTTTAAAAGTGCTGTGTGATTGTCCGCGGAAAGTGATCTCCGGCCCAAAAGCATACAGCTTGCCTTTGCCTACGGGCGCTACAAAAGCAGCCACGCCGTCTTTCAGGTATTGCTGGCCCCAGGCCCAGCCGCTGTGCAGCGGTTTATCAGTTGGGAACCAGATCAGCTTTTTAATGCCGGCGGTTTCACTGGTAAGCTTAAACACCGGGCTGCGGTCAAAGTATACATCATTACTGGCAGGCATGCCATAGTTTTCAACGGCTGTAGTATCTAACGATGCTGTTAGTAAGCTACCGGGTATGTAATATTTGGAACCGGCTAATGGTTTCATCACTCCCTTGCTGTTCTTTTCCATTAATGCGCTTTGCACCGGCAGCTTCAGGTGATAAGCCAGGTTGGTGCTGGTGCCAATGGTCACTATCTCCCCGCCTTCTTCCAGGAACTGTTTTAACTGCGGTATAGAGGTGTCGGCATTGATCTTGCCTAACCAGCCACGGTACTGCTCCGGCAGGTCTTCCGGTTTAGGTGGTCTGCTATCATTACCACCCATGCGGGGCGCACGTTTAGGCTTGCCCGTATCCGGGATAGCGCCGGTTGGAAAAATGATCACATCGTACTTTTTCTTTAAGCCGCCTGCATCGATAGCTTTGGAATAAATAAACTCTGCAGAGAAATGGTATTGCTCCATTAACCACAACATCCAGCCGGCCGGTATGGAACCGCCATAGTTATTCCAGATGGCTATCTTCATGGGCGACAGGGCCGTTAGTGCAGCTGGTTTTTGATCAGTACCGGTAACGGTTATACCAAAATCAGCTGCATCCTTTTCCAATATAGCCTGTGCCTTGGCAGCCACCGGAATATAATAGGCGCCGCCTGCGGGTATGCGGTATACCTTTACGCCTGCTTTCAGCAGATCATTCACCACTATAAATGCGTTGTTAATGCGCGGATCTATCAGGTAGCCTGCTTTGGCTGCGGCTACAGCTTGTTTGGGCGGTGATTGCAGCTCACCATAAGGCACCTGCTGGAATTGACCGTCCACGGCATCCAGGATGCGGTCGAATTTTATGCCCATCTGGAAAGCTAAGGTCCAGCCGGCAGCATCATACGGGCGGATGGGCGGGCCACCGGGATACTGGAAATCATTCGGATGATCCTGTGGTTCAAACATATCAATTACATGCGGGCGAAAAGCCTGGTCTGTTTTAACGATATAGGAACCGGCAGGATAGCTTTTACCCGCTGCAGTAAAAGCGGCAGGCGCTTTCTGCACCTCAATGCCAGACAGGATCAGCGCATTCAGGAAACGCACTGCTGTGGGAAAATCCGGCTGATCCGCAGGTATGATATATGCCCGCGCATCGCGCAGCTTAGGATCTTTTAAGATCATGCTGTAGTACTTATTGGCAATGGTATCTTCCCGGCCAAAGGAAAATTCGCCGCCCTCCTCTCCTTCCGCTGCGGTAGCTGCCGTATCTTTTTTCTTCTTCTCTGCTTTGGCTACAGCCTGTATGCTGTCAATGTATTTCGGATAAAAGGTCCAGTTGTCACGGCTGCCACGGTCAATGGAGTTCCTGCCCATTTTGTAAATATTATACAACAGCTCTGTTCTGTAGCGGGCGGCATAATCCAGCACAGCGTAATTCAGGGATACTGAATAATCTATTGACTGGCGGAAATGCCATACCTGCGGCACTATTGGGTTGGGCGTGGCGCCGTTAGGGATCAGGCGCTCCGGCACCAGTGGTACCGTTTCCGGCGTGGGATTACCAATGATCTCTGTGAGCAGGCCTATCATGTTATGGAAGTAAGGCGCGGTACGCAAACCGCCGTTCCACCAGGTTGAGAACTGTGAACCGGCGCGCTGGGTGTAGCCCGGCTTACCTTCCACATTCAGGCGGTTGTTCATGGCGGCGCCTACCGCATCAATACTGGTTACTATCAGCGGATCAAATACATAGTTGAACGGATCGCGGTACGGCGGGCCTGCCAGCACAGAGCCTGCGGGGCCGCGCTGGTGGTGGTTATACATGATCTGCGGCAGCCACTCCACATACAGCTGGCGGCTGATGTTCTGGCTCTCCTTCATATTCATCATGTAAAAATCCCGGTTATTATCGTGCCCCACATATTTTTCGTACAGGCGTGGTATGTTGCTGGCCCGTTTCTTAGGATCTGCTTCACGCATATACCAGTCGGATACCAGCTCCTGCCCGTCGGGGTTGGCATGAGTAAGCAGAATAATGTCGTTGTTGAGGATGTTCATGGTTTCCGCATCTGTACGGGTTACCAGCTGGTACATGGTTTCAATCAGCTGATGCGCGCCTACGACTTCTGTAGCATGCAGGCCGCCGTCGATCCATATTACGGATTTGCCTTCAGCGGCCAGGCTACGTGCTTGCTCGTCCGTTAGCCCTTTTGCATGCGCCAGTCGTTGAGAAAGCTCTTTATAACGTTTCAGGTTCTTAATATTCTCCGGAGAGGATACGATGAGCATGTACTGGTGGCGGCCTTCTTCCGTCATACCGATATCTACCAGCTGCGTGCGGTCAGAAGCGGCCAGCTTTTTAAAGTAGGCGGCTGTTTGCGTGTAGTTAGCCAGTTTGTAATCATCGCCGATGTTAAACCCAAAGTGTTCCTTTGGTGAGGGAACAGTTTGCCCCCATGCCATGACTGCGCTGAGCAATGGCAGGGTTAACAGGCGGTAAAATTTGTTTCTCATAATTCAGCAATATGAATGTGAAGTTAGCAGTGTGTTTTGACGTGGTATTTTAGCGTTATTATTTTATTTTGCTATGCCTGCTTCTGCCAGCAATACCAGCAGGGTGCGCTGTATGGCCAGGTAACCATTATCATTGATCCACCACTCCTGCAGGGCATGTGCGTTGCCGCCTTTACCGCCGCTACCCATTGTAATGGCCGGTATGCCTTTGGAAATGGGGATGTTGGAATTGGTAGAGCCTACACGCAATTTAGGCGATCCGCCGATGAATGCAATGGCTGCCTTTGCGCGTTGTATAACGGCCAGGTTACTGTCTAAACCACCGGAGGGGCGGTCGCCTATCAGCTTTACATCAACAGTAAGGTCGGCGCCGGCCCGTTTCATCTGGTTCTCTTCCAGCAAACCGCGCTGCACGGCATCCTGCAGCAGCTTATCGGCAGCGGCTACACGCTCCGGGCTTTCTGAGCGCATATCTACTTCCATCCACGATTCAAAAGGAATAGAGTTTACAGAAGTACCACCGCCTATTACACCTACGTTATAGGTAAGCCTTTCGCCCGGCTGCCTGGTTAAGCTGTCTGCCGCTATGGCCCAGTAATGAATGGCGCGTCCCAGTGCATTGTGCGGGTTAACCAAACCAAAAGCGCCGGAGGAATGGCCGCCCGGGCCTTTGAACGTGATATTATAACGGTGTGAGCCTAATCCGCGGTGCGTAATGCTTTCCGTATCCCAGCCGTCGATGGCAATGTAGGTATCTATTTTACCAGGGCCTTTATCGCTGAACAAGTTCTTTACGCCCCGCAGATCGCCCTGCCCTTCTTCTCCTACCACTCCACAGAACAACACATCTGCCTCTGTTTCAATACTGTTCTTTTCCATGGCTTTTAACACGGTAAGCACCATGGCCAGCGCACGGGTATCATCTATAATACCCGGGGCGGCCAGTGTATCGCCCCTATGCTTCACCGTTACATCCGTTCCTTCCGGGAAAACGGTATCCAGGTGGCCTTCCAGCACTACTACCTTTTTGCCCTTCTTACCTTTACGTTTGGCCAGCACATTGCCTACATTATCGATCCACACAGAATCCGCGCCAGCGGCCTTCATCATGGCTGCATATTTTTCCGCACGTTTCATTTCCTTAAAAGGCGGCGCTGCAATTTCCGTTAGCATCAGGTGATCGCTGAGTGTTTGCGGCTCCATGTCAATGATGGACTGGAATGCTTTTTTAACAGCCGGCTTATCTGCCAGCGCTTTTATTTCTGCTGTGTACTGCTTATCCTGCGCATACAGGGTGCTGCCGGCTTGCAGCAGCAGGGCTGCCAATAAGGTTTCCTTTACTAATTTCCGCATATAATTATTTTCATTTCTTTTTAAAGATCGCTGAAGCATTATTACAGGTTCTTAAACCTTACGCCAACACGGCAATCACCGGGTTCGCCCCTTGCCTCGTCGCAGATGTTGTTAAAGAAGGTTACGATCCGGCGGCCGTCGCCCAGGTTCAGTATAAATTTAAAAAGGAAATAGTCATTTACCTTCACATTGCTTAAACTTACCTGGTTCATGGCTGCTAACTCTGTGGCAGTGAAGGTGTATGATTTTGGAAAAGTGGTCACCGTTTCATACAAATGATCATTGGTGCCCACAATGCTGGGCAGCGGGAACTGCGCAATATTAGTGTACTGGTTACCGGGCGAGGATATTACCAGCGGGTAAGCCGGCACGCTGGACTCGGCCTTGTTATAGCTGGCATATACTTCTATAGAGGTTACCGTGGCCTTACCGAATCCTTCCCAGTTAAGGGTAAAGGCAAACTGCTCATTGGCCAGGTTATCATCTTTCAAATTAAAGAAGGCCACCTTACCGGCCTGGCGTGTAGGCAACGCCGTTTTAGTGGTGTCTATTACTACAATGGGTACGGCGG
>NZ_DATCRF010000812.1:0-7278 GCF_036569125.1 Chitinophaga sp.
TGTATAGATGAGTTCTGCGGGCAGTTAGCGGTTACAGCGGTTACTTTATAGGGTACAAAAGTGCTGTCCTCCCGCATCATCAGTATTTTGCCCACAGCATCCGCAGTGCCGAATTGCTTTTTTGCCTCGTCTTTGGTAAGCACTATGGAATGGGGTTGCAGCAAACAGGTTTTCTTATCGCCATCGACCAAAGCGAAATTAAAGACCGATAAAAAATTGGAATCCACCCGCAGCAGCTCCCTGCTTTCCACCTCCGTCCCCTTTTTAAAATCCTCATTGCCGCTTACCACCCGCACAAACGATCTGATGCCCGCAACATTCTGTGTGAACCGGGGACCTTGCAGAAGGCCGGTACTGGACTGTTTGGATTCTACGCCGTTATGCATGTTTTTAGTAACGATCCTGTAAAGATGGGGGCCGTTCGTATGAAAGCGGTCAAAACTTACTTCATCTTTAACATACAGTAAGATGAGCATGGCGCAGGCCAGGCCAATACTTAACCCGGCTACGTTAATGAAAGCATATACTTTGTTGCGTGTAAGATTGCGGATGGCAATTTTGAAATAATTCTTGAACATAAGCAGTAAAAAGATCTTACGGCTCAATGAATATACCAAAACAAAAACGGTTGATTTTCAACACGCTAAAAATCATTACTCATAAAATCATGTCCGGTTACGGACAGGCGTGTACGATCCCGGACCGTAGCGCGCCCCCGGGAAATGATCCCTTACCGTAGCCAGAACGTTTGGCTGAAAGCCCCGTTGGCTGCAACATCCCAGGCTTCCACACGTACCCATTTGCGGCCGGCCAGCTTGCTGCTGAACCGGAAACTTTTTTCCCCGAATGCTTCCGTATCAGTCAGGGCTACTTTTTCACGGTACACCTTTTCACCGTCGCCGGAAATGATCTCCACGAAGTTCATGGGGAAGGTCCAGCGGAGCTGCAGGTCAATATTAGCAAGGCCATTGGCCGGCAGCTGCAGGCTGTCGCCGGAAATATGACCGTTGATCTTCAGGAGCGGCATCAATACTTCTCCTGTGCTGCCGAAGAAACGGCCGTGCTGCATAGCGTCAAGGATGGGGTTCCAGCTGTCCTTATAAGCGGGCAGCTTATCCAGCATCAGGTAATTGACGTTCATATGCGCATACATCTCATTGCGCTGTGTAATGGTGAACAGATCTGCTTCGCTGATGACGGTCTTTTTTGTGCCCCAGTTGTTCATGTCATCCATCAGATCCAGCACCCTTTTACCCAGGCGGGGCTGCGAAAGGTCGGCAGGCATGGCTTTCCAGGCAGCTCCCATAAAACGGTCCGACAAAAAGAAGGGTTCATGATTGTAGCTATCGGGTGTATTCACAGATCCCTTGGTCCGCGGATGTGCGGTCCATGCCAGTCCCCGCTCATCATTGAGCAATTGCAGCATTTCCTCTTTGTTCCCGATATGATATACTTTTCCGTAACCGGGTTTTTCTTCAACATAAGGCTGGTCCGGCTTGCGCGACATTACCCAGTACACCGGCCGCGGAAAGAGATCCAGCCAGTGGCCGCCGAAAAATTCATTGGGCTCCTCGCCAGGCAGCAGCAGGAATTTACCATCTGACTGCTTTTCGCATAATTCAAAAAGCGCTTTCAGCTGCGGCAGCCGTTTTTCATCCGGCCCTTTGGGATCAGCGGTGTAATGAAATTCTGCGAGGTGCACAATATCAACCCCCATGTTCTTAAAAACTTGTACGAACTCAGGATGCTCCGGCACGGGCCCTCCGGCCATCATAACTTTCATCACAAACTCGTTATGAAAGTGGCTCGACATAGTTTTGAATCCCGGCAACGCTGCATAGCGGTCGTTATGCGTAAACGCTTTCAGGGTGGTGAATGCTGCTGCATCGCTATCCTGGCTCAGTAAGCAAAAGAAATTGAGCCGCTGTTTGGTGCCCGGAGGCGCATTGAACCAGGGCACATAGCGTTTATCTCCCTGCAGCTCCTGCCGGATGCCAATGCCATAGCCGTTCACCAGCTGCCGGTATTGATTGCCGTACCAGGTAAAATCCAGGTTAAAGGCTTCATCCAGCGGATAAAAATATTGATGCGGTGGCGGAAAGACGGCCATGGCGCCCTGTTTTCCAGCTGCTGCGATGGCCCGGTATTTTACAGCAAGGTTACGTGCAGTATCGTTAGGGATCACCTGCGCCTGCTGCAGGCTGTCGCCCGTATTCATCCATAAAATGCGCTGCCAGTCGGGCTCCCGGCTTACCATACCTGCATCGAAAACAATAGCCTTAGCTTGTGCTTCGGTGCTGATCACAGCCGCGATATTGAATAAGGGGCTTCCATTATAGAATGTAATTTCCAGCATGCCGGAAAATTGCGCTGCCGTAACAGGGCCAATGCTGGCCACTGTACGGCTGCCCGCTGTTCTTACAGCAACCGCCGTTTTTTGAAGTGTGAGCGGATACGTTTGATGCGGCTTGTTGGGCACCTTATCAAAAAAAATATTCCAGCCGTTCTGGGAAACCAGGTCCCTTTCGCCAATGGTCATCACAAAAGCAGGATCTACACCCGCAGTGATCTGTTGCCGGCCAAGCGATATGGTTTTAAAGAGCGGGCGCGAGGGCGCCAGGTCAAGCACTACACTGCCTTTGAGCGAATTGCCTGCCGGCCAGCTGATGTTCAGCAATTGACCCTGTTGGGTAACCACAGCACCATTGGCCTGCTTATAATCTTTCAGATCCACCTTTGCCTGTGCAATGGCTGCAGCAGCCATGAATAAGCAGATCACGGGTAACAAGAAAAATTTCATGACGTGGGTTTAGCCCCCCAAGATATATTCTTTTCTTCAGCTTCCCTATCATTTGATCCGCGGCAGCCACATTCCCATGGTTGCAGCAAAAACGCCGGTCAACATTCCCAGGGTAATGCTCAGCAGCACGGCGGAGAAGATCCACTTCGGCCCGGCAGCGCCTGCCTCTCTCGCCTGAAAATACCACCACACCATTACTTGCGGAAATATATATACTGCAATGGCCAATATGGTCAGAAAGGGGCCTGTGAATGTATCCGGGTCAAAGCCAACCGGCCCCTGGTTAACGATGAGCCAGCACATTAAAAAAACGCGGAACAGCCATACCCCGCTCATACCCAGCACCAGGTGCACAGCCCAGCGGTTATGTACTGCCAGCTTTCGCTGCACTGCATAGCGGATGGTGTAATAAGCGCATACCAGGATAATAAGTGCATTGATGGAGATAATGATGTGATCCATGGTTCCGCCTACCGCCCCTTTCCGCCAGGCCAGCATCATCCCATCAATACCAATAGCAAAAGCAAAGAAGATATAAAAACGCCCGCTAACACGGTGAAAACGCGGCGCATACTGCCGGATGGCCGGCAGCAGCTGCAAAGGCCCCAACAGGCTTATGAGCGCAGCTACTGCTATATGCAGCGCAAACACCGCATTATGAAAGGCTGCGCCTTTTACATATAAATGCGGCGTTGCAGCATTCCAGCGCTCCAGGTTTCCCTGTGCTGCGGACCACCAGTAGAGCAGGATAATATAGGAGGCAAAGATCAGCTGTCCTGCAAAAAAAATGGCAAACCAGCTCCGGACGGTCCACTGCAAGGTTTTTGCAGCCACCGCCTGAGGGGCTTTTAACAGATATGTAAGCATACCTGCAAAAATATCCGGTGCGCAGGCAAATCCACTTAACAATTGTTAGGAAATCTCGCGCCGTATGCGGCTAAGGCTTTCGGGTTTGATGCCCAGGTAAGAGGCAATATACTTCAGCGGTACATGTTTCATAATGTTGGGCGACCTGTCAATGAATTTCCGGTAACGCTGCTCTGCTGTCAGGTTGGCCAGATCGTCGATCCGTTCAAGATACTCTTCCTGTACCTGGTGGAACAGCCGGATGGTATAATCCTTCTGCGTGAAGCTGGTACCTGCCGTACGGTCGGCATCCGGCTTGGAAATACGCAGCAGCTCGCAGTCCGTGATGCAGTGCAGGTATTCATTGGATACCGTTTGATTAACGAATGCCATGTAGGAGGTAAAAAAACGGGGACCATCATTCAGATCGCTGGTCACCTCCTCTCCTTTTTCATTGATATAATACTTGCGCATATAACCCGAAACAATGAAGTTGTGGTATAAGGGCACCTTGCCCGCTGTTTCCAGCAGCGTATCTTTAGGCACGGTAAGCGGATGAAAGGTTTCCCTGCAGGAGATCCTGTCGTGCTCCGGCAGCTCCAGGATGCGGGCGATATAGGCAAATAAAGTATCGTAATAAGATGTCATTGGGAGGAATTAAGGGACCGATTTCCTCCAAATTTAAGATTTTCAGGTGAGGGCAGCATGCTTATTGCGATGAGAGGATATCTTTCCAGGTAATAATATGGATCCCTTTTTTTTCAAGCAGTGTTTTAAACGCCTCACTGGTCACATAATTGAAATCATTCTGCCGCCAGGCAGCGCCAAAATCAGGGTGCTCAATGGTAACGGCCTGCATTTCATCATTATCATATGCCAGGTGAAAGATCATCTCGTTCAGCCCGGGTTTTAACCGGTCCAGCGCCTGGTCATAATACACATGCCATTGACCGGCCGGAGCGGCTTTGTAGGCGGTTATAAACTGATCCACGATCACGTTGTTCACGGTGTCGATAAAGGGCAGCATCTGCGGGGCCATCATCTTTATCATGTTCATGGGCACCAATACCGGCAAATGAAATTCTTTACCCACCTGCTGGTATATTTCAACAAGTTCCGGTGATGCATACACGCTGCCCATATGGGTATCAAGGTGACTTAATTTAATGCCGGCGTCCATTGCCTTCCGGATCTGCGCCCGGATCTCTGTCCGCACTTCTTCCGGTTTGGCATGTTTCTTAAACTCTTCCACCGAAGGGTAGAGATACCCATCTTTATCCAGCAGGCTTGGGATCTCATTGGAAGATGACACACCGCCCCATTTATAGTTCTTCCATTCAGCGGTTAAGGTGATATGGATGCCCCAATCCAGCTCAGGATGCGCCTTTGCATAGGCAGCTATTTCAGGGAACCAGGGACAGGGCACCATAATAGCAGCGGAGCTGATGGCTTTTTTCTCATAAGCGGCAATGATAGCTGCATTTGCCGAATGGCATACGCCGGCATCATCCGCATGAATGATCAGGAGCTTAGCATCTTTAGGATATCCCAGCTTTTCCGCTAATACTTTCTTAGACTGTGCAGGGGCAGTACAGGGCAGTAAAAGAAGGGAGGCAAGCAGCATCCGGTAACTGAAAACTTTCATGAGCTGTTTTTAAGGGTCAGATAACTGTTTATTCAGGGCGTTTATCCAGGAGTTCCTTTTTTTCGATGCGGTAAGATGCAATAAGGCCGATGCCTCCAAAGATAGCAATAAGGGCGAAATAGATAGAAGCATTATCTTCTCCGTTAATGGCCGGCACGGCAACATCTATAAGATATGCCAGCAATAAGCCCATTCCACCGCCGGTAAGCAGCAAGCCGTATTTGAGGTTGGTGTAAGGGGCCGGCCGGTCTATTTTGGGGTTCATGCCCTTTTCTATCATGGCCAGGTTCTCTTTCCTGAAGAGGTATATAATCCCAAAAACTAAAGCCATCGCGGCCAGCGGCACCAGTATAGCCGTTAACATTTCATTACTGTTCATGATAAGGTGTTTGTTATGAATATTAAGTTTATACCAGCTTTGACTACCGGTAAAAAGATCAGGTTACAGAAAACGCCCTAATTATTTTAAATTGTAGTGTAACCTCCGGGTCATAATAGTAGTCATACCTCTCATCTATGCACGCTGGAATGGATGACATCGAAATTATCAACCAGGTACTACAAGGTGATCAGCAAAGTTTTGAGGAATTGATAAAACGGTATCAGCACTTTGTATTTACCATTGCGCTACGTTACAGCCGCAACCGCGAGGATGCGGAAGAAATTGCCCAGGATGTGTTTGTGAAAGCTTACCGTTCCCTGGCAGATTTCAGGCGGGATGCCAAATTCAGCACCTGGCTGTGTACGATTGCAATGAATACTACCAAAACCTTTTTGCGAAAGGTAAAACCCCGTATGGATCCCCTGGATCCGGCAACGGTGCATGCACAACATACCGGGTATGGTGCTAATCCAACGGAAAAACGCTCCACACAGCTGCTGGTGAATCATGTGATCGGGCTGTTAAGCGCAGATGACGCCACCATCATTACCCTGTTCTACAAAGCAGAGCAAAGTATTGAGGAAATAGGCGTTATTATGGGCCTTACCGCCAATGCGGCAAAGGTAAAGCTGCACCGGGCGCGGTTACGGCTAAAAGAAAAGCTGGAGCTGTATTTTGCAGATGAAATAAAAGAAATCTTAAATTAGCGTTAAGTGAACGGTTATGGAGAAACGTTTTGATATAGAAAAACATTTGCGGGACGACCTGGAGCTTAGCCCTCCCTCCCCTGACTTCTCTAAAAAAGTGATGGGCGCTATTGCCGGAACGCGTATTGCACCTGCATCCCGCAGCTATCTCAATAAAAAGGTGGTGTATGGCACCGCCCTGTTCTTCCTGGTGCTGATAGCCGCCGCTGTGGCATATGCCCTCCCCTCTTTTAACTGGTCTGCAGCGGGCAAGTTCCGTTTACCCGTTGATGTTAGCAGGCTGGAAATTGGCCAGTACGTTAACCGCAAAGTTATTAATTGCCTGCTTTTCGGGAATGTGTTGCTGGGGTTGATATTTTTGGATAAATACCTTATCAGGAGAGGCCGCGCGGTGTGAAATAAGTTATCTACGGCTCCTGTATCTTCACGGATAAATGCCTCACCCTTAATTCGTCATTTTCCAGGTAAAACTGGTGGGCGCCGGCCCGGTGGTTCAGCGAATCAAATGCAAATTGTACTTCAAGCGGCTGTCCTTTCAGGGCATGTATATATTCTTTTATTTTTGCGGCTGCCTCACTGAGCTTGTGCCGGGTATCTTCAATAAGCTTGTCCAGGTTTTTTATTTCATCATAGGCGCTTATAATGGGGGCTGCGGTATGCGTGTTGTAGGTGTTACCGGGAGGATGATGTTCTTCAGTGAGGTGGTTATATCTTACCAGGGTCTCTTCTCTTGCATGAGAGCACTCTTTCAGGGAGGATTCAGCATTTAGATAATCCTCCAAAACAGCTTTTATCTGCGCTTCTTTTGACATGACAGGTAAATAACTTCATACTGAATATAAGAAAAAAAAGCGGGATTGGCAAAAAAGAGAAGATCAGTGAAATCTCGGATAAGGAT
>NZ_DATCRF010000813.1:0-7144 GCF_036569125.1 Chitinophaga sp.
GCGCAAAAGCTGAATTATGTACGCACCGTGCCCGGTGTTGATAAACCGCGGCCCAACATTGTACTGGTAATGCTGGAATCAACCGGGGCAGCGGTTACCAGCATGTTCAACAATCCCATGCAGGCCACGCCCAATATGCAAAAGCTGGCAGACAGCGGCATCCTGTTCCGGAACTTTTATGTACCGGCCATCAGCACCGCCAAAACCGTGTATGGCGTAACCACCGGCCTGCCGGATATTACCCGGGTTAAAACCGCCAGCCGCCACCCGCAGATGGTAGACCAGCGTATTATTATGGACCAGTTTGCAGGATATGAAAAATATTACCTGCTGGGCGGTAATACCAACTGGGCCAACATACGCGCAGTGTTCAGCAATAATGTAGATGGTATCAAGATATATGAAGAGGGATACTTTAAAGCTGCCAAGGCAGATGTATGGGGCGTTTCCGACTACGACCTGATCACAGAAGCCAGCGCCATTTTTAAAGATGCGCACCAGCGCAAGCAGCCTTTTGTTGCTTTCCTGCAAACGGCCGATAACCATCCGCCTTACACCACTACCAAAGGCGCCGGCGACTTTAAGAAGGTAACGGAAAAGGATATTGATATGAACAAGTTTAAACAGGCCGGTTTCATATCCATTGATCAGTTTAATGCCTTACGCTACCTGGATTATAACCTGGGCCACCTGATACAGCTGGCCAAGGAAGGCGGTTACCTGGATAATACCATTTTCGTGTTCTTTGGCGATCATAACTGTACGCTCAATCCTTACCATTTTATGCCCTTCCCGGAGTATGAGCTGGGCAGCGGCGGAGAGCATGTGCCCTGTATCATGTACGGGCCCGGCCACCTTACGCCACAGCAGAATACCCGCGCCGGCAGCTTGCTGGATGTGTACCCTACCGTGGCCAAGCTGGCTGGCATTCCGTTTAAGAACTATACACTGGGGGTGGACCTGTTGGATACAACTTACACCAGCCGTTACGCTTTTATTTCCTATATTAAGAACCTGCAATTCTGCACTGCAGTAATAGGGGAGCAATACCTTTTTGAGGTGAACAACGGCACCGGTAAAACCGCGCTGTACGACCTGAAGGGGGATGCCCTGAAAGATGTGGAGGCGCAGCATGCAGATACGGCCCGCGCGCTTAATAATTTAACGCACGGGTTTTATGAAAGCACCCGATATTTGATGTTTAATAATAAAAAATAGCGATTAGCCTTTAGCTCTTAGCCATTAGCAACAGGTAATCGCTAAAAGCTAAGAGCCAACAGCTAACAGCTCAAAGATATGGAAGCAGCAAAGCAGTGGTTCAAAGATTGGTTTAACTCCCCCTACTATCACGTGTTGTACAGCAACCGGGATGAAAAGGAGGCCGCTATGTTCATTGATAAGCTGCTGGCCTACCTGCAGCCCCCCGCAAATGCGCTGATGCTGGATGTGGCCTGCGGGCGCGGGCGGCACGCCAAATACCTGGCAGATAAAGGCTTTACCGTTACGGGCATCGATCTTTCCATTGACAGTATCAATGCCGCCAAAAAGCTGGAAAACGATCACCTCAGCTTTTTTCAGCACGATATGCGCCTGCCTTTCCGCATTAACTATTTTGATGCGGTGTTCAACTTCTTTACCAGTTTCGGCTATTTTGATACGCAGCGGGATAATGACAATGCCCTGCGCACCTTCAAAAATGCGCTGAAACCCGGCGGCCGCCTGGTGCTGGATTACCTGAACAGCCCTTATGTGGCGGCGCACCTGGTGCCCAGTGAGGTAAAGGAGCTGGAAGGGGTGGTGTTTGACATTAAAAGGGCCATCCATCATAACTGTTTTCTGAAGCAGATCAACATACTGGATAAGGAAAAGATGGTGCGCACCTCTTTTACGGAAAGCGTACATGCCTTTACCCGGGCTGATTTTGAGCGGATGTTTGCCAAACAGGGCCTGCAGATCATGGATGTTTTCGGCGATTATCATTTTAATGCGTACGATGAGCAGCGCTCACCCAGAATGATATTGATCGCGGAGAAAAGATAATTAAAGCGCAAAGCAGAAAGCATAAAGCTTAAAGCAAAACACAATAAGCTTTTAGCTTTCCGCTTTATGCTTTCAGCTTAAACGAAGTTTTTATGCTAGAATGGTTGTTACGTCAGGATCTAAGATTATTTTTTCATATCAATAACCAATGGCAGCAGCCCTGGATGGATGCGGTAATGCCCTGGATCCGGGAACCCTACCTTTGGGCGCCGTTATACCTGTTCCTGGGGCTGTTTGTAACCATTAATTACGGGTGGCGGGGTTTTTTCTGGATCGTGCTGTTCATTGTTTCCTTTGGGATCGCTGATCAAAGCAGCAGTTTCCTGAAAGATACCTTTAACCGGGTGCGGCCCTGCCGCGATCCGCTGCTGCAGCAGTTTGTACGGGTGCTGGTTAGCTACTGCCCCATGAGCGGCAGCTTTACCTCTAACCACGCCGCTAATCACTTTGCGCTGGGAACATTTTGTTTCTTAACTTTAAAAACGGCTTTTCAACGTTATGCCTGGCTGTTCTACGTATGGGCATTTGCGATAGCTTATGCACAGGTATACGTAGGCGTGCACTACCCGCTGGATGTAGCAGGGGGGGCCGTGCTGGGCACCCTGATCGGATTATTGAGTGGCAGCTTTTTTCAACGCCGCATTAGACTGGAGGCAGAACTAACAACATGAATTGGAGCTATTTGATATTAATATTTGCAGCTACCATTGGCGGCGGGGTCATTCCCATAACCGTTAAGCGGCTGCATCCCAACTTACCCATTTACCTGCTGGCTTTTACCGGCGCTTTCCTGTTCGGCATCACCATTATGCACCTGCTGCCGGAAGTGTACCAGGAGCTGGGGCATGCCGCAGGGGTCTATGTGCTGCTGGGCTTTTTTCTGCAGGTGTTCCTGCAGCAGCTTTCCCACGGTATGGAGCACGGGCACACCCATTTGCCGCCGGCAGAGGGGCAGCATCATCATATTTCCATCACACCTTTACTGCTGGGTTTATCCATCCATGCTTTTATGGAAGGTATTCCGCTGGGGCTGCGGTTCCAGGATCAGTCGGCCCTGCCTTCCCTGGCGCTGGGCATTGCCGCGCATAAAGTGCCGGAAGCCCTTACCCTGATGACGGTTATGATGCACACACACCAGCCGAAGGGGCGTTTGTGGCGCATCCTGGTGCTGTTTTCCCTGGTAACCCCGCTGGCAGCCGTACTGGCCGGGCAGCTGGGCCTGTATTCACAAACGGTGAATGCATCACTGGTATATCTCACTGCGCTGGTCATTGGCGCATTTGTACATATATCCACCACTATTTTCTACGAAAGCGGTACCCGGCATCATGAATTAAGCAAACGGAAGATTCTTGCGTTTGCCACTGGTATTGTTTTGGCATTTCTTACCTTAATATTTGAATAATTTTTTATTTTTAGCCTTTATATCATGGAAGTCGTCATTATCCTCATCCTGATCTTACTTAATGGTCTGTTCTCAATGTCAGAGATCGCCCTGGTTTCTGCACGTAAAGTCCGGCTGGAACACCAGGCCGGTAAAGGCGATGAGCAGGCAAAGGCTGCCCTGAAACTGGCTAATAATCCGGATAAATTCCTCTCCACCGTACAAATAGGCATTACCCTTATAGGCATCTTAACCGGTATTTACTCCGGCGAAAAGCTGAAATCGGACCTGGTAGCGTTCGTTGGGCAAATGGAGATGCTGCGCCCCTACGCCAACGGTATTGCCACCGGTATTATCGTAATAGTGATCACCTACTTTTCACTGGTGCTGGGTGAGCTGGTGCCCAAACGCCTGGGCATGGCCCGGCCGGAAGCGATTGCCAAAGCAGTAGCCAGGCCCATGACCTGGGTATCCAAGATCACCTTTCCGTTCATTGCCCTGTTAACAGTATCCACCAACGTGATCGTAAAGATCTTTAAGCTCAAAGGTTCAGACCAGCACGTAACGGAAGAGGAAATTAAAGCCATTATCAATGAAGGCACCAACTCCGGCGCTATTGAAGAAACGGAGCAGGAGATCATTGAACGGGTATTTCACCTGGGCGACCGGAATATTACATCCCTCATGACCCACCGTACGGATATAGTATGGCTGGATATCAATGAGCCGGTAGAGGTTATTAAACGTAAGATCGGTCACAGCCTGCACTCCGTATACCCCGTATGCGAAGGGCAGATAGACAGCATAAAAGGCATTATCTCTATTAAAGACCTGTATGCAGCAGCGTCTACCAACAGCTACGCGCTGAAACCCATTATCCGCAAACCCCTGTTTGTTCCGGAAAATAACAGCGCTTACCAGGTGCTGGAAAAGTTCAAGGAAACACAGATCCATGCGGCCTTTATAGTGGATGAATACGGTACTTTCCTGGGGATGATCACCCTGAACGATATCCTGGAGGCCATTGTAGGCGATATGCCGGAAACCGGGCAGCATGATGACTATGAAATGACCAAACGGGACGATGGCTCTTACCTGGTAGATGCCCAGATCCCTTTCTACGATTTTCTGAGTGAGTTTGATAAAGAGGACTGGATGGCAGAATTTGAGCAGGAGTTTGATACCCTGGCAGGTTTTATACTGCACCACCTGGAGCATATCCCCCAAACAGGTGAGAAATTTGACTGGAGAGGATTTACCTTTGAGATTGTGGATATGGATGTTCATCGTATAGACAAAGTTTTGGTATATACACCCGTACCAAGGGAAAGGGAGGAGGAGTAGTTTCTTAGTCCATGGTCCATAGTCTACGGTCCATGGCCTTTTACGGAGTTACATGTATTTTAAGGGAATGGGCTGGAATTGAGGTCCACAGCCCACGGTCCACTGTCCACTGCTTTTTACGTAGTTACATGTACTATAAGGGAACGGCTATGGACCGTGGACTATGGTCTGTGGTCTTTTTTTTAGGTTATTTCCAGCTTTGTATTATTTTTGTGCGTTTTTACATATAATAAATAATTTAATTTAAAATAATGATCCCAGTAGGAAGTAAGGCGCTTTCCTTAGATGAAGTGTACCGTATTTTATTCGGGCAAGAAACGTTGGAGCTGGAAGAAGCTGCTTTACAGCAGGTACAGGAAAACTTTTCGTTCCTGCAAAAGTTCTCAGCCAAAAAGCTGATCTACGGTATTAACACGGGTTTTGGCCCAATGGCGCAATACCGCATACCGGAGGCCGATACCCTGCAGCTGCAGTATAACCTTATACGCAGCCACAGCTCCGGCGCCGGTAAGTGCATGCCTCCGCTGTTAACCAAAGGATTGATGATAGCGCGCCTGAGCAGCTTTATGCAGGCGCATTCCGGCGTACACCCGGATGTGGTGAAATTATTAAGGGATCTGATCAATAAGAACGTATATCCGTGTGTGTTTGAGCACGGCGGTGTAGGCGCCAGCGGCGACCTGGTACAGCTGGCGCACCTGGCGCTGGTGCTGATAGGCGAAGGTGAGGTGTGGTATGAAGATAAGATACAGCCAACAGCCGAAGTATTTGCCCGGCTGGGCTTACAGCCTATGAAAGTACACATCCGCGAAGGGCTGGCCGTTATTAACGGTACCTCTGCCATGACCGGTGTAGGCCTGGTAAACCTGATAGAGGCCAAGAAGCTGCTGGGCTGGAGCTGCATCCTCTCTGCCATGATCAATGAAATTGTGGAAGCGTTTGATGATCATTTGTCGTACGAGCTGAATGTGGTGAAAAAACATGAAGGCCAGAACCGGGTAGCCGCAGTGATGCGCGATGTGCTGAAGGATAGCAAAATGGTGCGCCATCGCCCGGATCATTTGTACAAAGAGCTGGAAGAAGAGATTTTTAAGGATAAGGTACAGGAATACTACTCCCTGCGTTGTGTGCCCCAGATCCTGGGCCCGGTGTATGATACGCTGGTGCATGCGGAAAAAGTAGTGGTGCATGAGCTGAACTCTGTGAGCGATAACCCGGTGGTGGACCATCATCACCAGAATGTATTCCACGGCGGTAACTTCCACGGGGATTATATTTCCCTGGAAATGGATAAGCTGAAAATTGCCATCACCAAGCTGAGCATGCTATCAGAAAGGCAGCTGAACTACCTGCTGAATGAAAAGCTGAACCACAAGTTCCCGCCTTTCATGAACCTGGGTAAGCTGGGCTTTAACTTTGGTATGCAGGGGGTACAGTTCACGGCTACCTCTACGGTGGCGGAGAACCAAACGCTTTCCTTCCCCATGTACGTGCACAGCATTCCCAATAATAATGATAACCAGGATATTGTGAGCATGGGCTGCAATGCTGCGCTGATGGCCAATAAAGTAATAGAAAACACGTTTGAGGTGCTGGCCATACAGGTAATGACCATGCTGCAGGCGGTAGATTACCTGAACTGCCAGGATAGATTGTCCTCTTTCTCCCAACGTATTTACCGGGAAGTAAGGGCTATTTTTCCTAAATTTATTGAGGACAGCCCCCGGTATAAAGATCTGCAAAAGATCAAGGAATACCTGGTGCAGCAGGTACCGGTAAGTGTGTAAATGTGCGGATATGCAAATGTGCAGATATGCAGATGATGAGAAAATGTGCTGATGTGCCAATGTGCTGGTATTTGTTTGTAAAGAGTTTGCCAAACGATGTATCCAATTCGTAACTCGTAATTGAATAATTCGTAATTAACCATGAACTGTGCTTTAGTAACCGGCGGGTCAAGAGGAATAGGAAGGGCAATATGTATAAAGATGGCCGAACTGGGTTATCATGTGATCATTAATTTCAAAGGCAATACCGCTGCGGCACAGGAAACCCTGGATGCAGTGCGGGCCAAAGGCAGCGATGGTGAGCTGCTGCAGTTTGATGTAGGGAATGAGGAGGAAGTACAGGCGGTATTAGGCGCCTGGCTGGAAAACAATAAAGATAAACAGGTGCAGGTATTGGTGAACAATGCCGGCATCCGGGAAGATAACCTGCTGTTCTGGATGAACAGCGCCCAATGGCATAATGTGCTGAACAGCAGCCTGAACGGGTTCTTTTATGTGACCAAGCAGCTGCTGAATAATATGTTGCTGAAACGCTACGGGCGTATCATTAACATTGTTTCCCTTTCTGGCATTAAAGGGCTGCCGGGGC
>NZ_DATCRF010000814.1:0-10921 GCF_036569125.1 Chitinophaga sp.
GTTTATTTACACGCACTCGCATGATTCGCTGTACGTAAACCTGTTTGTAGCGTCGGCCTTAAGCTGGAAAGAAAAGGCGATACAGCTGCGCCAGGAAACAACCTTTCCGTATGAAGAGCGAACCAGGTTGGTTATTACAGGGGGCGCCTCTTCATTTCCAATGATGATCCGTTACCCGGGATGGGTAGCAGCCGGTGCATTGAAAATTACAGTGAATGGAAAACCTGTCCCCTTTGAAGCGCAGCCATCTTCATATATAGCCATTAACCGCCGCTGGAAGAAAGGCGATGTAGTTGAAGTAAAGTTGCCAATGCATAATACAATTGAACATTTGCCAAATGTGCCTGCTTACATTGCCATTATGCACGGTCCTGTTTTGCTGGGCGCAAAAACAGGTACACAGGATCTGAAAGGGTTAATTGCAGACGACAGCCGTTGGGGCCATATAGCCAGCGGCGAAAAGCTGCCTGTTGATAAAGCGCCCATTATTATTGAAGATGATCTGCCGGCCCTCACAGCCAGCCTTGTTCCGGTTAAAGATGCGCCCCTGCATTTTACTATGACGGGCGTAAAAATGATCAATGCAGCCGGCACGGAGCTACAGCCTTTTTACCAGATCCATGACGCACGTTATATGATCTACTGGATGGCTTTATCCAACAAACAATACCATGCTTACCTGGATTCACTTTCAGCCGTTGAAAAAGAAAAACTGGCGCTTGAGAGCCGTACGGTAAGCTTTGTTGCTGCGGGCGAGCAGCAGCCTGAAGCTGACCATGCAATGCAGGTTGACAGATCAAGAAAAGGAACCGCCCATGATCAGTTTTACCGGGAGGCGTTTGATGGCGGTTATTTCAGCTACAGCCTTGCAACAAACCGCGATACCAGCCTTAATTTAATGGTTCGCTATTGGGGTGCTGAATGGGGGAACAGGAACTTTGAGATCTATATTGATGATCAGAAGCTGGTTACAGAGAACAATACAAACAGGTGGAATCAGTCAAGGTTTTTCGATATAGAATATCATATCCCCGGCGCCCTGTTGAAAGACAAAGACCAGGTACGCGTGAAATTTAAGGCATTGAAAGGCGCATCCACATCCCCCGTTTATTATATACGTTTGATCCGGGACAACTAGGCATTGCACAAATTTTAAAATAAAGGGTACCTTTAAATTCAGAGGAATCGGCAGGTTCTTCGTATTGTAAGCCGTTTTTTCCCTTGAGCTGCTTAAAGAAAAGAGACCTATGTTCAGAATTGGCCTTGTATTTATGCTTTTGGGCTTGCTGGTACCCTATGCCGTGCAATCTCAAACCCCGGCTGCCCCGCCAGTGCAGGGGTATTCCTATTATCATCCGTCGAAAGACAAGGAAGCCTGGCAACGGCTTAATTTACAGCTCAGCTCCACTTTTATTGTGGTTGCCAAAGAAGGCCAGGTTGAGCATGACACTTGTTTATATATAGCCGGCCGCTCATTGGGCTTAAGCCGGCTGCCGGTACTCGCAGAAGGAATAGGCGATAAGGATCTGTTTGAGCAATCGCAATGGGTTGACCGGCAGCAGCCGGGTATAGGTGTTCGCCGGCTTTCCAATACCACGGGCCGTAAACAACTGCAATTACTGTTATTGCTGGGTAGCTATTATGCCTTTCAGCCCAATAGTTATTACAGGTATAAAGACAGTGTTGAATACTTTTTGAATAAAGCGTTAAATGAAAGCAGGCATTTAAAAGAATACAGGTTGGGCCGCCAGGCGCTTTGCCTGTTGGGAAAGATCTATGTACAGGCAGGCGATGCAAAAGGAGACTCAATTTTTAACACCGTAATTACTCAATGCCGGGAGGCTGGTGACAGGGAAACAGAGGCAAGAGCCGTTGCTTACCGGGGCATATATACTGCTCCCACACAAGCCGGCTTTCAGCAAAAAATTGTTGATCTGCAGGCGGCGTCAGGCTTATACCACAGCCTTGCAAACAAAGAAGGGGAAATTAATGTTTTGATGGACCTGGGCTACATGCTGGTAGTAGCCGGCCAGTTTCAGCCTGCACAGGAGTCTTTCTTAAAAGCGCTTGCGCTGGCTGAAGCTATTCACTATCCTTATATACATTACATAAGTGATGCCCTTGCCAACATTACAAGCTTTCAGGGTAAGTTTGGCGACCCTTTGCGGTATACCTTTCAAACGGTCAGGGTTGCTGAAAGCTGCCGGGATAGTATTGGGCTGCCGTATTTTTATAGCCGCTTGTCAGATCTGTATGATACGGAAGGCAGACAGAAGGAAAGCATTGATATGGCGCAAAAAGCAGTAGATCGCTTTATCAGCGTTCACGATCCGTCGGTGTATGGAATTTTAAACAGGGTGGTAGGGGATCTGTGCGAAAAGGGCCAGGCGGCACAAGGGCTTGCACTTATCCACGATATTTCAAAAAAAGTCGATAGCACCAGCATCCTGGCAGACAGGTTTGCTTACAATGCTGCACTTGCCCTTTGTTACCTGGATATTAATATAGATTCAGCAGAGCTGCATGTAAAAAAGATGGACTCTCTTGAAACGCAGGCCGAAATGATCAGGGGGCCACTCAGAAGAATTATGGTAACAGATATGTACGGGCATATACTTTTTGAGCGCGGGCAATATCAAAAAGCAAGAGCGTACTTTGAAAAACATTTCACTGCTCTTCCATACATCCAGCATAGCCTGTCCGATGATCTGCAAATGTACCGCTGGCTTATCATAGCTGATTCGGTACTGAAGGATAATGCATCGGCTATATACCATTATAAAAGATATGCAGCCCTGCTCGACTCCAATTTTAAAGTAACCAAAGTAAGACAGGCAGAAGAGCTGCAGGTTATTTACGAAACGCAGGAGAAAGAAACCCAGATCGCGGCATTGAACAAACAGGCCGGGCTTGAAAAAGCCAATGCAAAACAGGCAACCCTGGTGAAAAATTTAACGCTGGCAGGCATTGCGGCAGCCATACTTATTGCCGGCCTGCTATACCGGCAAAACCGGTTAAAGCAAAAGAGCAATAAAATAATAACGCATAAGAACGAAGAGCTCCAGCAGCTGCTTACAGATAAGGAATGGTTGTTGAAAGAGATCCATCACCGGGTAAAGAATAATCTTCAGATTGTAATGAGCCTCCTGAATTCTCAATCGGTGTACATTAATAATGATGCTGCGCTTACTGCCATTCACGACAGCAGGCGGCGGGTGTATGCGATGTCCCTTATTCATCAGAAGCTTTACCAGTCTGACAATATTTCAACGATAGCGATGCCTGCCTATATCAGTGAGCTGGTAAGCTATCTTGAAGACAGCTTTAATACCGGCAATCAGGTTTTATTCAGGCAGGAAATTGAACCCTTAAACCTGGATGTATCGCAGGCAATACCGCTTGGGCTTATTATTAACGAGAGTATCGTAAATGCCATTAAGTATGCATTTCCCGAAGGCCGTAAAGGCATTGTAAGCATCCGTTTGCAGCAGGAGGACGATGACCATCTTTTGCTCACTATCTCAGATAATGGTGTGGGCCTGCTGCCGGGGCTTGAGATAATGGAACATAACTCCCTGGGGCTTGACCTGGTGCGCGGGCTTACCAGGCAACTAAACGGAAGCCTGGATATTGTAAGTGATCACGGCCTTGGCCTGATAATAAAGTTCCCGGTTATGAGTAAACAAATGCTGGAAGAATCTTTAGTTACCCCTTAAGCAACCCGTTTATGCGTAAAAAAGTACTGATAGTTGAAGATGAATTTATCGTAGCAAACGACCTGCGGCTGATCTTAACGCAGGCCGGCTATGACGTAACAGGTATTGCTATTTCAGCAGAGGAAGCCGATGAGCATTTAGAAAAGCAGCAACCGGATATTGCAATACTCGATATAAGGCTGAACGGAAAGCTGTCAGGCATTGACTTCGCACGGAAACTAAAGGAAAAGAACATTGCTTTTATTTATTTGTCCGCTAATTCCAACCAGAAAGTGCTGGAAGAAGCGAAAACAACAGAGCCGTATGGGTTTATTGTAAAGCCGTTCAGGGAAAAAGACCTGCTGGTTACTTTAGATATTGCCTGGTACCGCCATGAGCATAGCCTTGAATCAAAATTGCGGGAAGAAGCCTGTTTGCAGCAACAGATAACCGGTATAATCAACGACCCCTCAGACGCCCGGCAAAAATTGCTGAAGGTTGCTATGGCTATGCAATCCTACATGCCATTTGACTTTATTGCAGCGGGAATAAGGCCGTTTAATACCGGGCGTTTTGCTGATATGGCCTATTTACGTACCGGCTTTAATGAGTACCAGCATATTAGTGAAAAGGAATTGATGGTGATGGCTGGTGTAAATGAAAAGACCCTTTACGCAATAACCGGAAACAGCCACCCGGATGATAAAGCATGTATTTATAACAACGGGGCAACTAATGAAGGCAATGCGCTGCAAAAAATGATATTGGATTGTTTACGGCTGGAATCATACCTTGTATTCCCTGTTAACCTGAGCTATGGGCTATCCGTTCATTACTTTTTTTACAGCCGTAAGCCCGGTGTTTATACCAGGGAGAACATTGCGTTGTTAAACCGTTTGAAATTGTGCCTGGAAGAGCTTGCGGAAAAAATAATCTATTATTCCACATCGCCGGTGGCAGCAAAGGGGTATGCTTTTTCAGTATCCCAAAAACATAGTGAGCCAACGCACGATGCTGTATTCAAAAATGTTATTGGCAGCCACCATCTTTTATTATCTGCATTAGACCTTGCAGCCCAGGTAGCGGTTTATAACACCTCGGTATTAATACTGGGTGAAAGCGGTACCGGTAAAGAGAAAGTGGCAGAAGCAATACACGCCCTTTCGCCCAGGAAGAACGGCCCGTTCATAAAAGTAAATTGCGCGGCCATACCGGCAACATTGGTAGAATCGGAGCTGTTCGGTCATGAAAAAGGAGCATTCACCGGCGCCATAGAAAAAAGAAAAGGCAAGTTTGAGCAGGCCGATGGCGGAACCATTTTTTTGGATGAGATAGGAGAGCTGCCATTGGCCACACAGGTAAAGTTATTACGGGTGCTGCAGGAAAGAGAGATTGAACATATCGGTGGCAGTTCGCCCATTAAAATAGATGTGCGTATTGTGGCTGCTACCAACCGTAACCTGGAAAAAGAAATAGCACAGGGCAGCTTCCGGCTTGACTTGTATTACCGGCTGAATGTTTTCCCCATCACGCTGCCGCCTTTGCGCGACCGGAAAACCGACATAGAAGCGCTGGCCTTATTTTTTGCAAACAGGTTTTGCCAGGCGTTTAATAAGCCGTTTACCGGCATCGCTGCTTCCATGATGGAGGAGATGCAGGCGTATGACTGGCCGGGCAATATCCGCGAGCTGGAAAATGTACTGGAACAATCTGTTGTGCTTAGCGATGGCCGCTCAAAGCTAACATTAAGGCGCAACCTCACTGCCGCGTTAACGGATCCTGCTGTTAAAACCGGTATTAACACGCTGCAGGATATCAAACATGTACAGCGGCAAACAGAAAAAGACTATATCACATCTATCCTCAAAAAAACAAATGGCCGCATACGCGGCGCAAACGGCGCAGCGGCATTGCTGAATGTTAAACCCACTACCCTTGAATCCAAAATGGCTAAGCTTAACATAAGCTGGCAGGATTTCAGGAATCCGCAAAACAACCTGTAATACTCCGGTTTTTCCGTAGATTTTTACTTTTCAACTCCGGTATTTTCGGAGTTAGCGCCATCATTTCTTTTACCACATTTCATTACAAAAGAACTAAACCCCTTACTGCTCAACTCTTTGCGCACAGCATCTGTTTGTGCTTTTGGCACGGGAGCAGGTTGGCATGCTAATGGAAACGTTGCGGCAAAACCAACAGCTAAAACCAGTGTTATGACTCCACGAAAAAAAACATTCAGGCGTATTGTAACAGGTCATGATGTAAACGGGAAGGCTATCATTATCTCTGACGGGCCGCCCACACATACGAAACTTGTTGGCGGGCCTGGCGGACCTACTTTTTTTGAAGTATGGCACACTTTGGAAACGCCCGCCCTCATTCATGCCCAGCCCGACGAACCTGCTGAAAACGGCCTGGTATTGCCACCACCCAAAAGAGGCACCCGTATAAGGGTAATTGAGTTTCCGCCTGCCCCTCACTCCTTAATGCACCGGACAAGAACGGTTGATTATGGTATTGTGCTGGAAGGGGAAATAACACTGGTGCTGGATGATGTAGAAACAACCATACAGGCAGGCGATATCGTGATCCAGAACGGTACAAACCATGCGTGGGCAAACCGTTCAGGCAAAGTATGCCGCATGGCATTTATGCTGATCGACGGAGAATTCACCAATGAAATAGTTCAACCTAAATAAACTGCATATGGAACCCGGGTTAGACATATTTTTAACATCGGTAAAGGATTTTTGCCCCCGGCTTACCCATGTTGAACTTGCGCAATTAGCATCAAAGGTTCTTTTAAAGAACCTGGAAAAGAAAGATGTTTTTCTACACGCAGGCAAAGTACCAAAAGCGATCGGTTTTGTTGCAAAAGGCCTGGTCCGTTCCTTTTATATTGACAATAACGGAGATGAGATAACCGTTGACTTTTATGCTGAAGGCGACTATGCCACTCACTATCCTGCCTTTATAACCCGCACGCCCGGCAGCTATACCATACAATGTTTAGAACCAACCAGTATGGTTTGCCTTAGCTACGAACATATACAATGGATCTACCAGCAGTCGGCTGATTTTGAAAAATACGGCCGGCTGGTTGCAGAAGAAATATTAAAACGCCAGCAGGCACGGATAGAGGGTTTTATATTCCAGACAGCAGAAGAACGTTATCTCGATTTTATTGAGCATCATTCAAGCCTGTTCAACAGGATCTCAATATCCCACCTTTGCAGCTTTCTTGGTATGGAAAGGCAATCGCTTACACGCATACGCAAAAAATTAGCTACCAATAGTTTTTGACGCATTTGTGTCAGGTACGCCCTTTATTTCTTTCTCAGCTTTGCAGTATCAAATTTTTTATCTGATAACAAGTAAAATCAATAAAATGAAAAAAGCGATCGTAACGCTGCTAGCCACCGCGTTAACCATGTCAGCAGCAATGTCCTGCACAAACAATGATGAGGATATAAAAGCCAGCACCTACGTATTGGTGCACGGCGCCTGGCAGGCGCCCTACGTATGGGATGCAGTACGCACAGACCTTGAAAGTAAAGGCAACCATGTGATAGTAGTAGAGCTTCCGGGGCATGGCGCTGACACAACACCGGCATATGCAGTGTCAATGGACGTTTACCGCGATAAGGTAATTGACGCTATGGCCAAAGCAGATGGTAAGGTAATACTGGTAGGGCATAGCCTTGGTGGAATGGTGGTGACAAATGTAGCGGAAAAGGCGCCCGCCAAAATAAGCAAGCTGGTATACATAGGGGCTTTTGTTCCGGCGTCCGGCCAGGCCCTGGGCGAGCTTGCCAACACAGATCCCGGTTCAAGGCTCGGGCCTTCACTGGCGCAGTCTGCAGACAAGTTAACCCTGGATGTAAACCGTGACAGCCTGACCTATCTTTTTATTAATGATGGCACGCAGGCCGACAAAGACAAGGTAATAGCCAATTACCGCGCAGAGCCGGCCATTCCCTTTGGCAACAAGGTTACACTAACTAACGAAAACTTTGGATCTGTTGAAAAAGTGTACATCAAAACACTGCAGGATATTGTGATATCACCAGCCTTCCAGGATAAAATGCTCACCGCAGCAGGCATCAAAACAGTATACACTGTAAATACAAGCCATTCCCCTTTCCTGGCGCAGCCGCATGAAGTAGCAAAGCTGTTGCTTACCATTGGTCAATAAAATACAACAACATGAAAGCAAATAAGTTCCTGTTGACATTGTTACTTACCGTCAATATAAACTATATGCAGGCACAGCCTGCAGCTAAGGAGGATACCATGAATACAACAGCAAGGTTAATACAGTATGATGTGAAGCCTGCACAGCTGGAAGCATTTAAAAAGGCGGTAGCAGCTTATGTGCTTCATTCACTCAGGCTTGAAAGCAATATACTCTCCGAAGCCTATTATGAGGAGGATAAGCCATCTGTAATATGGATCATTGAAAGATGGCGCAGCAGGAAGGCGGTTGATGACGCCAGCGCAGGCCAGCCATTTAAAGCAATAACATCGTTAGCTGAAAATGCTTTAGTTAGCCCGCCGGCAACGTTTTATGTAAAAGATCTTGAGCCGCTTTCAAAGGCGGACTGGCGAAGGCAACCCGCCGCGGGCGATACGCCGCTTACTATTATGCTGTTTGTAGACAGCAAGGCCGGAACAGCAGAACATTTTAAAAAAGTGTACCACAGTGCCATGCCGCAATTCCGTAGTGAGCCAGGGGTTATAAACTATCAGCTTTCGCAGTTGGAGAACGACAGCACACAATTCGTTACCTATGAAAAATTCAGGAACGAAGCCGCTTTCCAGTATCACCTGTCATTTCCACCCATACAGCCCGTGATCGGTTATTTGAATACCAGCATTAAAAAACAGCCTTTTCAAACAGGCCTTCACAGGCTGATAGCATTTGCGTATTACAATCACCCATAAAAAAATTATGATGAAAAAAATTAACCAGGTTATAGTAGCCGTAGCAGTGAGCTTACTGGCTGCCAATTATTCAACAGCACAAACAAACAGTATGCACGAACTTGAAGTCATGAATCAATTATCAACGCAGTCGGCCGTTGTAAACATGCCCGTAACAAAATTGCTGAATGCACCCGGCAATGAGGCATTGAGAGCCTTCTTTTTTACCCCGGTAAAAGATCCGGATAAGTTAAAAGGTAAAAGGATAGCAGTACTGGCTGCAGACGGGTTTGAAGAAATTGAGCTTACAGGTCCGGTATGGTATTTAAAACAATTAGGTGCACAGGTAGATATTGTGGCGCCTAAATATAACCCGGCTCCTGAAAGGTTTGGCCTGGTATACCCCGAAATGTCAAAGACCCACATCATGGCTATACAGTACCTGCAGCCTGTTGGCTGGATTAAATTTGACCATACTGCAGACCAGGTAAAAGCAAGTGATTATGATGCGGTATTCATACCGGGCGGCGCCTGGAACCCTGATAACCTGCGCCAGGATAAGGATGTAATAAAGCTCATACAGGATTTTAATAAAGCGGGAAAGCTGATCGCAGCTATCTGTCATGCACCGGTGGTACTGGCTTCTGCTGATATTTTAAAAGGCAAAAAATTAACCGGCTACTGGAATATACAGACAGATCTGAAAAATGCCGGTGGCGCCGTAGAGGAAGCGCCTGTTGTAACCGATGGCAACCTTGTTACCAGCAGGCACCCCATTGATGTGGCGGAATTTTCAAGGGCGGTAGAGCAATGGCTGGCTAAGTGATGGTGGTTAACCATAATGGGGGCGTCGTTTCACCACGGCGCCCCCATTGTATTTATTGTTCACTGTCTATACCGGCATTGCTTATTTGACCAAAGCCGATAATTTTTCCGTAAGGCCTTCGCCGCGCAGGTCACGCGCTATGATCATACCATTGGGATCTACCAGGAAGTTTTGCGGTACTGCGTTTACTCCGTACATCACCGCCACCTCGTTTTTAAACCCTTTCAGATCGCAGACCTGGATCCATGGAAGGCCGTCTTTTTTTACAGCCCATACCCATGCTGCCTTGCTTTCATCCAGGGATACGCTTACCACTTCAAAGTTTTTACCTTTCAGCTGCTGATAAGCTTTCACCAGGTTTGGATTCTCGGCCCGGCAAGGGGTACACCAGCTGGCCCAGAAATCAACCAGCACATATTTACCTCTCAGGGAAGATAAGGTAAAGGGTTTCCCGTTCATATCCGTTTGCGTAAAGTCCGTCACCTTTACGCCTGCCTGGCCTTTCTTGGTGCTTTCTATTTTTTCAAACGTACGTTTTCCGAGCGCTGAGGATTGCAGTTGGGGGGAAAATCGATGGAATAAAGGTTCTGCCTCTGCAGGCTTGAACTTTTGGCCGAGTACAAAATAATGGTAGGTGTACAGGCCCATGTAGGAGTTTAAGTGCGATTCGACGAACCCGGTTTGGATGGCTTTGATCCTGGCAATCAGCCTGGCAACGCTGTCTGATGTTTTTTTCCAGGCATCATCCCTGGGCTTACCCTCAAATTCATCATTCAATTTTATGATAATATCGGTCAACGGGCTGGTGGCTGCTTCCAGCGCTTTACTTTCCTCGTCGGCCTTTGATCCGTCAACTTTTGCGCGCTTAATAGAATCTGTTGCCGTCAATGAAATAGCTGAGTTTTCCAGGAAGAACGCAACATAGTCACCGGATGCTTTCGGTCCCGCCACGCCCTGGCGAACCACCGATACGATGGCCTGTTGGGGTTCGTCAACGCTGCCTTTAAATTGGAAGGTCCCGTTTTTAATATCTGCGGAATCGCTTTCCCGGAAGGCGCCGTTTTGTACAAGCAGCAGGTAAGCTTTTACAGGGGCGCTTAGCGCGGGAATAGTACCGGAAATGGTATATCCGCCCTGGGCCCGCAGCGCCAGCGGCAGCAGGCTGGCAGCCAGCAGTATTGCCGGTTTAAGCATAGTTTTCACTTTTTATTTGTTAGGTTACTTTATTAGGTGTTGAAAATATCAGGTGGCGGAACATCCGCCACCTGATGCGGTAATTTCGCCTGGCAATGCTTTTGCGGATCTATAGCTATAGTAATTCCGCCAGCTTTTTTTCCAAGTCATCGCCGCGAAGGTTTTTGGCAACAATTTTTCCCTCGGGGGAGATCAGGAAATTAGCCGGAATGGCTGTAATGCCATACAAAGCGGCAGCTGTGCTTTTGAAGCCTTTCAGGTCCGACACCTGTGTCCAGGGCAG
>NZ_DATCRF010000815.1:0-30863 GCF_036569125.1 Chitinophaga sp.
GCATTGCCAGCATACCCGCCTACGCCCGGGAATACATTAATATAAAGCGGCAGCAAAGCGTAAAGGAAAACCTGTACCTGCACCTGCTCAAGAAAAAGGAGGAAGCTGCCGTGGCCAGCGCCAGCAATGTAACGGATAATAAGACCATTTCACCGGCCTATGTGCCGGATAAACCTGTAGCGCCCCGCAAGCCTTTGGTGTTTATAGGATTTATAGCCGCCGCGCTGGTGCTTGCCAGCGCATACATTTACATCAAGTATTTCCTGAACCCGCGCGTGCTCAGTAAAAAGGAAATAGAGCAGGTGTTTAACATGCCGGTAGTAGCGGAAATTTTCCGGCACGAAGAAGGCGTAAGGAACCTTTCTTTAGGCAACCGCTCTATTCTGCGGGAGCAGATCCTGAACCTGCGCACCAATATCAAATTCCTGCTTACGGAACATACGGGTACCGCCACCATTTTACTCACCTCCAGCATCTCCGGTGAGGGTAAAACTTTTTTGTCGGCCCACCTGGCCAGCACCTTAACGGTGAACAATAAAAGCGTAGTGCTGGTGGAGCTGGACCTGCGTAAGCCCAAGCTATCGAAGTTCCTGGGCATGGACCATAACACGGGCATTACCAATTATATACTGGGTACTGAAACGGAGGATGAAATTATCCGCAGCGTGCCCGGTGTGCCGCGCCTGTTCATTGTATCATCCGGCCCCATTCCGCCCAATCCCATTGAGCTCATGGAAGGGCAGCGCATGAGCAATTTGCTGGCATCCTTAAAAGAAAAGTTTGATTATGTAATTATTGATACCTCGCCCATCGGCATTGTATCAGATGCAAAAAGCATCCTGGCGCATATTGATTGCTCGCTGTTTGTGGTGCGGTATAACTATACCCTTAAATCCAAGCTGGTAGCGGTAGAGGAAGGCCTGCCCGAAGAATTCTTCCGGAAAACAGGCATTGTGTTCAACGGCATAGAGCAGGATACTTTTTACCCGTACTACTATTACTACCAGTACCGGTATGAGGAAACAAAACGGGAAAGAAATACCTGGGGTTCGTTCATTAAAAAAACAGCCAAAAGAATTGCATAAGGTATTTGAAAATAGCGCCTGGTTAATGATCGATAAGGTCAGCAAGCTGTTCCCCGGCATCCTGGTAATGGCGGTTATAGCCCGTCATTTGGGGCCGGAGGAGTTTGGCATATGGAGCTATGCCATTGCCCTTACCACTATTGTAGGCAGCATGGCTTTGCTGGGCATGGATAAAATTGCGGTAAAGGAGCTGGTGGAGCATGAGCAGGAGCAGCCGGCAACGGTAGCTACCGCTATTAGCATGCGCGTGGCAGCCGCATTGATTTGCATGGCCATTAGCACCGGTATTGTGATCCTTAGCCGCCCGCAGCAGGACCTGTACCTGTATTGCACCCTGTTTGCAGCAGGCAGCATAGTATTGCAGTCTGCCGATGTGCTGGATTATTTCTACCAGGTGAAGAACGATGTTAAAAAGGTGATCATTCCCAAAGTGAGCGTGTTCCTGTTCTTTTGTGTGGTAAAAATGATGGTGATTGTTTGCAGTGGTACGCTTATCACCTTATTATGGGTAACGCTGCTGGAATCACTGGTAACCTTCCTGGTAGTGATCATTGTCTACAGCTATCACCAGGTGCCGCTATCTGTGTTAAATGTACAGCCTTACCGGGCAGGCCGTCTGCTTACGCAAAGCTGGCCCCTGGTATTTTCCAGCTTATTGGTAATGCTGTTCGTAAAGGCCGACCTGTTGCTGCTGGATATGCTGGGCAGCGCTGCCCAGCTGGGAGCCTATGTGGTAGCAGCGCGCATTTCCGAATTGTGGTATGCCATTCCCACTGTATTTGCTACCGCCATGCTGCCTACGCTCATGCGCCAAAAACAGCTAAGCAGGGAGGCTTACCTGGCGGTGCTTGAAAAATGGCTGCGTTTATCTTTCTGGTCATCCCTGGCCATTGCCGTAGTAGTCACCTTATCTGCACATATCATTATTCCACTGCTGTATGGCGCCAAATACCTGTCTGCATCCCCCATCCTCATGATCCATACCTGGGCCGGCATACCGGTATTCCTTAGTGTAGCCTTTGTGCAGTATTTGATAGTTGAAGGGAAGTATAAAATATACCTGTACAGCAATATCAGCGGCCTGGTGGTGAATGTGGGGCTTAACCTGCTGCTTATTCCCTCCATGGGTGGCATAGGCGCGGCAATAGCTACCGTAGCCGCCTATACGTCGGTATACGCTACCATGGTGGTGCTGGATAAAAGCGGGCAGGGGTGGCTGCTTTTAGGAAAAGTAATGGCGCCGGCACTGGTGCGTAATGATCTCCGGCAGGCATATAACAGGCTGAAAATTTTTACAGGCAGGCGCTTGTACTCCGAAAATATAGCAACGAATGACTAACCTCAAGAATATACTGAGCAATACGGCCGGGCGGTTATTTCCGCAGCTGCGTTATGGCGTTAGGGCCTTTAGTTCCGAAGGGGAGGACCTTATCCTGAAAAGGATCTTTCACCAGCAGGCAGCCGGTGTGTATGTGGATGTAGGCGCACATCACCCCTTCCGTTTTTCCAACACGTACCTGTTCTACAAAATGAAATGGCGGGGTATCAATATCGATCCCATGCCCGGTTCCAGGGCGCTGTTTGATAAATACCGCCCGCTGGATACTAACCTGGAAATGGGCGTATCCGCACAACGGCAGTCACTCACCTATTCCATTTTTAATGAACCGGCCCTGAGCACTTTTTCCGGTGAAAAGGTGAAGGAATACACACAGGATCCGCAGTACCGCGTAATAGGGCAGCAGCAGATAGAAACCTGGCCCCTGGCCGATATCCTGGACCGCTACCTGAATGGCAGCACGGCCATCGACTTCCTGACCATTGATGCGGAAGGGCTGGATATGGAGGTGCTGCAATCCAATAACTGGAAAAAATACCGCCCGCGCTATGTATTGGTAGAATCGCAGCCTTTTGAGCTTTCACGTATTGATGATAGTGAATTGTGCCGGTTTATGGAGCAGGTAGGGTACCGCATTTTTGCCAAAACCTATTACACTTACTTCTTTAAAAATATGCAACCGTGATGATGAATGGCAACCGGTTATATGTACAATATGGCAGCGGGCCTTATACCGCACCAGCCGGCTGGAAGAATTTTGACGCTTCCCCAACGCTCCGGCTGCAGCAGCTGCCGGTAATTGGTAAGCTCCTTAAAAAAAGGATGCACGTAGCCTTTCACCCCGATGCGCTGCTGGGCGATATTCTGAAAGGGCTGCCCGGCATTGCGGAAAACTCCTGCGATGGGGTTTACTGCTGCCATGTGCTGGAACACCTGTCTTATGCAGACTGCATTACCGCAATCCGCAACACCTACCGGATCCTTAAGCCCGGCGGCCTTTTCCGCTGTGTGCTGCCGGACCTGGAATGCGCCGCCTGGAGGTATATTGATAACCTGCGGAGCAATGATCCGGAAGCTAATGTGAAGTTTATGGAAGAAACATTGCTGGGCAGGCAGCAACGCGTGCGCGGTATGCGCCAGTTAATACAAACAGCCTTTGGTAATAAAGAGCATCAGTACATGTGGGACCATACATCACTCACACACCAGCTGCAGCAGGCCGGTTTCCGGCAGGTGCGCAGGTGCGCGTTTAATGATGCGGCAGATGAAATGTTTAAGCGGGTAGAAGAAGAAATAAGATTTCAAAACGCTGTTGCATTGGAGGCAACCAAATAATGTTAAGCACTCCCATTCTGTTACTGGTATTCAACCGCCCCTTGCAAACTATGAAAGTGTTTGAGCAGGTAAGGCTGCAACGGCCGCAGCGTTTATTCATAGCGGCAGATGGCCCCCGTGCAGGTAAACCGGGGGAGGAAGCGCTGTGCACAGAAACGCGTGACCGGCTGCTGGCAGGTATAGACTGGCCCTGCGAGCTGCAAACCCTGTTCCGCCCCGCCAACCTGGGTTGCGGAAAAAATGTAAGCAGCGCTATTGACTGGTTCTTTAGCCAGGTGGAGGAAGGGATTATACTGGAAGATGATTGCCTGCCGGATCCTACCTTCTTTACATTCTGCACCGCCATGCTGCAGCGGTACCGTAACAACAGCAGTATCATGCACATTAATGGCAGCAATTTCCAGGCAGGCATACAGCGGGGTAATGCATCCTACTATTTTTCCCGTTACTCTCATGTATGGGGATGGGCCAGCTGGCGAAGGGCCTGGCAGCATTATGATTTTACGTTACAGGCTTACAGGCATGCCCCTTTACATGGGCTTAACCGCTGGCTGTTGGCAGAGATAGAGGACATGCGCAATAAAAAGTCAGATACCTGGGATATACAATGGTTTATGTCCGTATGGTTTAACCACGGCATGGCCATTACACCTAACACTTCCCTCATCAGGAATATCGGCTATGGGAAAGAGGCCACGCATACCAAACGTATTCCGGGCTGGTTCCGGAAAATGGTATATGGCGCAGTTACAGATCTCACACACCCGCAGGCGCTGGTAATTGATGCGGAGGCCGATCATTACACGGCCGGCAAGGTATTCCATACCAGCCGGCTTACCATGCGTATTAAGAAGATAGTGAAGGGTAATACATTGTTGTACGGGTTATACAAACGCATTTCATAATCATGCAGGTCAGTTATAGCATATTACAAAGCAGTAGTTTCTTCGTGGAATGTTTCCGGGAAACCATGCCTTTGCTTATTGCAGCGCTGCTGTTGTATCTGTATTACAAACAACGCATCTCTATCATAGATACCCTGTTGTATGCTTTTGCTTCCGAAGCTTACACTATGCTGGCCATAGGCCCCACATTCACCGCTACCTTTTTCGTTAGCACTTTTATTTGTATTGAGCAGGCGCACCGGCTATTCACCGGCGGGCAGCACATTCGCAGGGAATATTTGCTGCTGTTATTATTGCCATTGCTATCGCATATAACGGTATTCCTGGTCACACAGCTGTACAAGGATCCTTTTAATTACCCCGGTGGCAGGTATTATGCTTTTTATACCAAGCCGCTTTATTTCTACATTAAAACCTACCTGCCGCTGTTTGCCATCGGCAGCAGAATAGTACAGGAAAGAACCCCTTTATCCTGGGCTGCGTTCTGCGAAACCATGAAACGCATTACAAAGATCTCCCTGTGCATAGCCACCCTGCAGATCTTTATACAGCTTACTTTCCAGAATGTGGCGTTAAGTGAAATACTGGGCCTGCAAAGCCGCTACCTGGCACAGCAGATCAGCGGCCCCCTGGGTTTACGGGTACAGGCCTGGTTTGGTGAGCCCAAAGTATTCAGCGCATTTTTATCCCTGGCCATTCCCATTTTGGTAAAGGACAAAGAATATAAGGTTGCAGTCGCCGCCTTTGTGGTAGGCATTCTTACCGCTTCCCAAACCTTTTATATTAACCTGCTGGTGGCAGGGGTTGTATTCGTGATCTTCGGCCGGCTCAATGGCGTGCGGCTCAAAATACTGTGCACACTGGGCCTTATCATAGGCATTTTTATGACGGTGGCCGCTTCGAAAGACTATCTGCTCAAACATTATATGGCCAATCGTAACGATCCCGTATATAAAGCGCTTTTTGAAAGGTCGGCCTACCGTTACGATAATGAAATATGGCAGAAGAACAATATTGTGCTGGGCATGCCGCTGCAGCGGGATATGGAATTACCGGTAGTGGATTTCCTGCGTGATGAGCCCTACCTGCTGTTATCAGGCTACGGGGCCGGCAACAGCACCTTTATTCCGCCTTCCTATTTTTTCGGGCAGCCACTCTATGAATTCCGGGTGGCAGGCGTAGGCGGGCATAACCTGAATATGCGCTGGTTCTTTATCCTGGCTGAATTTGGCGGGGTAGCGCTCGTGTTTTTCTTCCTGATACTTACCCGCGTTGGAAGCGGCGTATTGCTTTTCCAGCGCAGCTATTTTGCCTTTGTAGCAGTCTGTTTTTTCTTTAGCCAGATAGATCTGATCATGATCATAGTAGCTATGTTGGGCGCTTATGGTACAGCGCCTGCACAGGATCCGCTATACGAAAAAGATATACGCTTAGCCTGGGGGCGTTAAGCACAGGCCTTTTTATCATATCCTATTAACCGATTCCCGTTATGCAGGTGTACTTGGATAACATTGTATTTTCTATTCAAAAAGCAGGTGGCGTATCCGTTTACTGGTATGAGCTGCTGAAGGGTATTTTTAACAGCGGCTTGTCTGTGAACCTGCTGAATACGCAGCGCAGCTCTGCAAATATTTTTGAGCGCAGGCTTGATTACAGCCGTTTTGCATGCCTGAAAGAAAGCAGGCTTCCCTTCAAATACCTGCGCTACATGCCTATCCGCTGCAGGCTGCCGGCCACCTCCATTTTCCATGGAGGGTACCTGCGCGTATCGCCCCAAAAGAATATCCTGAACATTTTAACGGTTCATGATCTGGCGCATGAGCGCAAGCTGGCCACGAAGTTCCCCAGGGGCTTAACCAATATTCTGCAAAAGGCATACGGCATCCGCCGGGCAGATGGTATTATCTGCATCTCTGAAAGCACCCGGCAGGAGCTGCTGCATTTTTATCCCTTTGTAAATCCCGAAAAGGTAAAGGTGGTGTATCATGGCATTGCCAATGATTTTTACCCGCTGAACAAAAGCATCCCGCCGTTCTTTACCCTGCCCTTTAACCTGCAGCAGCCCTTTATATTGTATGTAGGCGCGCGCAGGAACTACAAGAATTTTTGGGTAGCCGTAAAAGCCCTCAAACAGCTGCCGGAGGCTTATAAGCTGGTGATCGTTGGCGGGGAGCAATGGAGCCGGGAGGAAATGATCGCCTTGCAGGAAATAGCAGGCCGCTATCACATTTTTGAAAATGTAAGCGCTGCCGATCTGAATGTGCTGTACAACTATGCATTTTGCCTGCTGTACACCTCCATTTACGAAGGCTTTGGCTTTCCGCCGGGCGAAGCGTTGAAAGCAGGCTGCCCCGTGGTAACCACCAACCGCACTTCCATGCCGGAAGTGGTGGGGCCTGCCGGCTTGCTGGTGGACCAGCCGGATCCCCTGGCCTTTGCAGAAAAGATCACTTCACTGGAAAATATGCCCTACCGCCAAAGGCTTACCAGGGTAGGGGTACAGCAGGTACAAAAATTTACCTGGGAAAAAAGCGTAGAGGAAACTATCTCTTTCTATCAAGATTGTTGGAATTATAAATTCTCAAAATGAACCTCCTATTTAAAATTGCCGATACCGCAAAAGTGTATCTGACCGCAGGCCGGGGAATTTCTTCGTTATTGGAAAAAGGCGCTTCAGTAGCCTCCACCCAGATCCTGCATAACTGCCGGCATTACATCCCTGACCTGAAAGTAATTATTGATGTAGGCGCCAATAAAGGGCAGTTCACCATGGCCGCCAATCATTATTATCCCCGGGCCGCTATCCACTCATTTGAGCCGTTGCCGGAAGTATTCCAGGTGTTACAGCATAACACCCGCAAGCTTGCGGGCATACGCACCTATAACCTGGCGCTGGGCAGCTCCAGCGGCTGCCTGGAATTTTACCGTAATGCTTATTCGCACGCCAGCTCTGCCTTACAGGTGTCGGGCCTGCAGAAGGACATGATGCCACAGACCGCTGACACGGACCAGATAACGGTGCCGGTTAAACGCCTGGACGATCTGCTGCCGGATATCCGGCTGTTATCGCCTGCATTATTGAAAATGGATGTGCAGGGTTATGAAAAGGAAGTGCTGAAAGGCGCGGTAAGCAGCCTGCGTAGTATTGACTACCTGTTATTTGAATCATCCTTTGTACAGATGTATGAAGGGGAGCCCCTGTTTGATGAGATGCATAATTTCGTAAAAGACCTTGGGTTTGAGTTTATTGCCCCGGTGGGATTTTTACAATCGGATCAGCTGCAGATCCTCCAGATGGACTTGTTATACAAAAGAAAAAGATAGTTGCTATTCCGCTGATCTCAATTCTACCCCCAAATAAGTGTTTTATGAAATGGAATACAGATGTTAGTTATTATATAAGGCTGCTGATCGATTATGTGGTGCTGACGTTGTTTTTCCTGTGCACGCGCCGCTATATAGCCGGACAGGGCGATGTATTCTTTTCCTCCTTTAACTGGCTGTTGCTGGGCATCAGCTTAATTGCATGGACTATCATCGGCATTTCAGTACATTTATATGACGACTTCCGCACCCGGCCCTTTTCCATTGAGCTGGTAGCTATCCTTAAAACAGTGCTGATCCATGCCTGTTTCCTTACCTTCCTGTTCTTTTACTTTTTTAAATACTATCCATATCCCCGCACCTTTACCCTGTTGTATAACCTGCTTGTTTTTTCAGGAATGGTTATCGTCAAATACATCGTTAAAAAATCGCTGCTGCGCTTACAGATCATGGGTTATAATACAAAGAATGTACTGATCGTAGGCACAGGCGATATGGGGATGAACTTTTACAGGACCATCCTGGATAATGAGCATTTTGGTTACCGTTGTGTAGGTTTTGTGGATGAGCAAACCAACACACACCTGAACGGGCAGTTCCTGGGCACCCTGCCGGACCTGAAAAGGATCCTGGAAGAGCATGATATTGACGATGTGGTAGTAGCCATGCCCGGCGGTTTAAATGAGCAGCTGCACCAGATCATTGTAATGAGTGAGCAGGAAGCAAAACGGGTGCGCATCATTGCAGACTGCTATAACTATTGTACTACTACCGCCAGCATGCACCTTTGCGGTAACCTGCCCCTGTTAACTATTCGTTCCTCGCCGCTGGATGATCCTGCCAGGCAGCGCCTGAAGCGTTTTTTTGATGTTACCATCAGCATACTGCTTTTTATTTCCATGTTCAGCTGGCTGTTCCCCCTCATTGCCCTGCTTATTAAGCTCACCTCCAAAGGGCCGGTATTGTATAAGCAGGAAAGATGGGGTTTAAAGAACCAGAAAATAACCTGTTACAAGTTCCGCTCCATGGTGCAGGATTGTGATATGGTAGATGCTAACGGGCGTTTTTTACAGGCCACCCCAAATGATAAGCGCATTACCCCCATTGGTAAGCTCCTGCGTAAAAGCAGCCTGGATGAGCTGCCGCAGTTCATTAACGTACTGCGGGGCGATATGACGCTGGTAGGCCCCCGGCCGCATGCCATACCCCTGCACATGGAATCAAAGCAAACCATACAGCGTTATATGCTGCGCCACCTGGTAAAGCCGGGTATTACAGGCTGGGCCCAGGTAAATGGCTGCCGGGGTGAAACACGCCTGCCGGAGCAAATGCAAAAGCGGGTAGACCTGGACCTGTGGTATATTGAGAATTACAGCTGCTGGCTGGATTGCCAGATCATTCTGCAAACCTGCATGAATATGATCAAGGGCGATAAGCAGGCGTATTAACGGGCGCTTTTGCGCAACGCCACAATATTCTGGAAGGCAAATATTTCATATTGGGTAACATTGTATTTCCCCAGGGGTTTCAAACCATCCGGCAACAAACGGTAAAAATCATAGCCGGGCAGTACGGCTACAATATCTCTGAAAAAGGTGCGGGATATCACATTCATTTCATTGAACTCTATTTGCACGGCTCCTATAAGGCCACGCTCAATGGCCCTTTGAGCGCCTTTTAATACACCCAGCTCATGCCCTTCGGTATCAATTTTCAGTAAGGCAATTTTGGAAAGCTGGTTACCGGCTATAAAATCATCAATGGTAGTAAGGGTAATATGTTTTTCCTCTGCCTGCCCTTCATGCAATTGCTCTATTACTTCTTTGTAAATGCTGGCGTGTTCGGATCCGCCATCGCCCGCATAATCGTAAATAGCCGCGGTAGCAGGTACTTCACCGGCGCCCAGCGCCACAGGGGTGAACCGGTAGCTGCGGGCAGCGGCTTCCAGCTTTTTAAAAGCTGCAGGGTGCGGTTCAAAAGCAAAAAGGGGCAGGCGTATGTGCTGCTTACGCAGCATAATGGAGTAATGCCCTATATTGGCGCCAATGTCAAGAATAACCCCCTCATTCAGCTTGCCGTTGTTAATAAGGTAACGGATAAAAGCTTTTTCTCCTGACAGGTAATCATTCTCGGAATTGCGGATGCCCAGTCCGGACATGCTTAGCTTATACAGGAACAGGTGCGCCGGGTAAAACATTTTCCGGGCAAACAGGTATGCATAGGCTTGTTTGAATGATCTGCCAAGGAGGTTCATGGGTGGTTATTGTTAGGGTATTGCAGGCATTAAATATACCATTATTGGGTAGGGTAAAGTTGTTCATTTTGTTCATTGAGATTTGATCCTATCTTTGCCATGGAATTAATCATGGAAACTATGAATTTTAACCTGGATAAGATCCCCGGACGTACCGCACAGCCCCGCACTTACGGGCTTACAATGGTAACTGATAAAGGTTTAAGCCTGCAGGATACCAAAGACTTCCTTTCCGTGGCGGCCCCGCATGTGGATGTAGTGAAGCTGGCCTTTGGCACCGCGCATGTAACGCCTAACCTGGCTGAAAAGATAAAAACATACCAGTCGTATAATATACCTGTATACTTTGGCGGCCTGCTGTTTGAAGCCTTCCTGGTACGTAACCAGTACAATGATTATGTGAATGCCATAAAGGAATATGGCATCAGTTATATAGAAGTATCCGATGGCTCTATCGATATTCCGCATGCAGAAAAGTGTGGGTATATAGAAAAGCTGGCTAAGCTGGGCACCGTATTAAGCGAAGTAGGCTCTAAAGATAAGGACCGGCAGCACATTACGCCGCCCTATAAATGGATAGAGCTGATGAAAGCAGAAATGGAAGCAGGTGCGCAATACGTAATTGCAGAAGCGCGTGAAATGGGTACCGTAGGCCTGTACCGCGATTCCGGCGAAGTACGCGAAGGGCTGGTGCAGGAGATCCTCACAAAGATCCCCCATGAAAAGATCATCTGGGAAGCGCCCCGCAAGGATCAGCAGCTTTATTTCCTGGAGCTCATAGGCTGTAATGCCAACCTGGGTAACATCGACCCGCATGAGGTAATTCCCTTAGAGGCCATGCGCATAGGGCTGAGGGGCGATAGCTTTCATTTTTATTTGGGAGAATAGAGAAAGAATAGTAATAAATTTCTGCTCCACCTCCGCATCCTGTAACGTACGCTTTGCAGATGCATTATTATATTTGAAAGGTTCACGCTTATTTGTTTTTGAACATCCGCAGCATGCGCTCAGGGGTAATTGTAATTACGTACAAGGACATTTAGGTTGTGGCCGGTGTTGGATCAGCTAAGTCAGTTGGATCAATTGGGGCATGTCCGTTGATGCAAAACCGTAATCACGCAGTACTCATTTTTTTGAAGGTCCAAACGCCCGGACCTTTGCCCGGCGCGCCACGCTTGATAACGCCTCATAGTCCAACAACGCCGGTACGCCCCTTATCGCCAAATAGTTATTCAAAACAGGCGGGTGCAGTCCGGCGTTGGGCCTTCAAAAAAATGCCTACTCCACATACACCTCATCACAACACACTGCCGCCAGCTTATTCCCCGGCGCTCCGCGCCAGGCCGGCACCACCGGCAGGCAATGCGCCGTTACCCTTACATACCTCGCCTGCACGGCCGCAAACCGTATATTACAATCATTGATCTGCACCGTATTATCCTCCGCCTTCAGCATCTGCTGTGTACCCACAGCTGTAAAGTTCACGCCGTCAGCAGAGCTCTCCACCACCACATCCACCGGGTTAAAAATATAGTGCCGTGGGTCCTGCAAAAAATGCGTGCTTATTTGTTGTATGGTTTTGTTAGCCCCCAGGTCTATAGTAGCTACCAGGTCTTTGCCGTAAATAAACAGCCAGTTAACGCTAAAATCATTGGTGCCTGTTACGCCGTCAGTAAGTGTTTGTTCTTTATTGGCAGGGTATTCCGGTGCATAGGGATGTAATAATTTCACCGGCGCCTGAAAGGCCAGGCTATTCACCCATTTGCGGGCAAACAGAACCGCCCATTCCTGCTGATAGGCATCCGGGCTGATGCCATTTTCAGCAAGCAATGTTACACCGGCCTTTTTGCACTGCTCCACAAATTGCTGCACACGACCGGGCCAGCGGGGATTTATAATATACCCGTTGCCGTTATTATCCGGCACCAGGTAACCATGTTTTTTCGTACCAAAGCGGCGGGATTGCTGTAACACGGTATATTCCAGCGGCAGTCGGGCATTCCGTACCCGGGTGCTTAGCAGGGTATCCCCATCCACGGCTTTTTCCGCCTGATCCAATAATGCTGCATATTTATCAATAGCAGCAGGCGACAGGTAATCGGAGAAATTATTCGCCGGGTTGCCGTAAATATCCAGCTGTGCTTTAGTGCGTTGCAGGGTATCGCTCAGGGCCTGTAAATATTGGGCTATAAAGGGACCGGCCTTGCCATAATAACCATCCAGGAAGCCGGTAATAATATCCGTAGCAGGTTTATCAGGGTTCCACAGCAGTTTGGCCTGCAGGTAGCTGTTCAGCTCCGCCATATCGCTATACGTGTCTGCGCTGCCTTGCGAAAAAACGCCTTTTACTTTATTGGCGGCAAAGTATTGCAGGTTAGCCTGCAGGTTGTTGTAATCCGGGAACGGCGCCAGGTAATTGGTGAACTGGGTAGTATAATCCCACACGAATAAATTAGGGCTCAGCGCCCCCCAGTCCTGCAGGTTTTTGCGGAAGCCGGCAGCAGAAGGTGTGCTGCTTAAAGGCTCCTGCCGGTAGGCGTCAATGCTGCTAAGCATAATGTACACATTAGCGGCCGGTTTGGTTTGCCGCGGTGGGCGGGCTGTTTGCTGGTAGGCCAGGGTAGTGAACTGTTGTTCCGGGAAGGCAGCGGCCACCCTGTTCACAAAGCGTATAAGCGTACCCGTGGTACTGCCTTCTGCAGCGTTTATTTTGCTGCATTGGTCGCAGGTGCAAAAGCCGCCTCCGTCTTCTGCCGCTATAGACCAGTATAATGCATCCGGGTTTTCAGCAATGGCTTTGCGCAAATAATCTACGGTGATCTTAAACACCGCTTCATTGCTTAAGCATAATTGAGTGGCTTGGCGGCTGCCATTTACCAGCGCATAATATTCCGGGTGTGCGGCAAAATAAGTGTTGGGAGGCACCAGCTTAAAAAAGGAATGGCCCCACAAGCCCCAGAGGTCTTCAAACCGCTGCAGGTGATGCCATTCCAGGTATTCATTGTCAAATGCAGCGGGGTAGTAGGTTTCCCGGTACTGGAATGCAGGCTCCTGTTTATCTGTTAGCTGCGCGGGCAGGTGCAGGTTAGTGCTGTGCGGTACGGTGGCCGGTATGTTGGCGTATTTACGGCAGCCGCAGTATTTTTCCAGTAAGGTGTATACACCGTATACCACACCTTTTCCCCGGCTGCCTTTTATGTACAGGTTGCCCTGCACATCGGTGGTCAGTAAAAAGCCTTCATTTTTCAGCGGGCGTGTATCATACTTTTCCGCCGCGCCGGTATTCCCAATAAAAATGGCCGGTTGCTGCCGGTAGGCTTTTTCTTTGATCAGGGGCAGGGTAGCGCCGGATATGCGTTTTACATAGTCCTGTAACACACCGGCAGCATGGGTTTCATTCTTACCTGCATCTTCCGGTATCACGATCACGTATTTGGAGGCGCCATTGGTAACCAGGTTAATTTGACCCGGCTGGCAGGCGGTGTGGCCCAATAGCGTCATTAGCAGCATCCATGTAAACATAGTCCTGAACATGTAATGTGATTAAAACCTGCGCTGCAGTGTTACATAAATATCATACTGGTTCTGGAAATTGGTATCGCTGATCTTTTGATTGATCCAGGTGCCATACAGGCCCACGGTGGTGCGGTACCTGAATGTTTTCTGGTAACCGGCGCCCACGCTGCGGGTGAGCAGGCCCGATAGTTTAGGGAACTGGATCAGCCGGCTGCGGTCGTCCGGCGAGGTGCCCAGTCCTGCTATAAACGAAAGATAGTCCTGCCCGTGGTTCATATAATAACGGGTGGTCAGGTTAAAGGAAGTATAAAAGTCCGGCGAATCACTGATGAAATAAGCCCGCAGGTTCACATAAAAATCTTTGAACGTTTTGCCTAATGAAGCTACACCGGAAACTACGTTGCCGCTGTCGGCCTGCCGCAGGTAACGTGCGCCCAGCTCTGCTTCCACGTCATGCTTAAAGGTTTTAAATAAAGAGTAGGCCAGCCTTACCTTTGGAAATACCAGCTCATTGGAATAGCTGGCCAGCGCATAGGAGTACAGCTGTTTGTTGTGCGTGTAATACAGTTCCGCTTCGCCCATTAAGCCGGTGCCCTGTTCCCGCCCCGCATAGTTTAAGCGCGCAGCATAAGAGCCTCTTTTAAAAAAATGCCGGTATTCCAGGGTGGCAATGTTGTATTTATTATCGTTGTAATCGTAGCTGGAATGCAGGAAGAACATGCCGAACTGGTTCTTCAGTGTTTTGCTTTGCAAAAAGTCTGCATAGTCTATATTGGCGGCGCCGGGCTGCAGTTTTACTACAGAATCGGCTGCTGCTGCTGCCTGCGCATACTCCTTTTTATTTTCCAGGGTAATGGCCCTTTTCTGTAAAAAAGCTACGTTATCCGGGTAATAATGGATGCCCCGGTTGGCATACAGCAGCGCGCTGTCATATGCCTGGCGGCCGTTTAAAATGTTAATGCTGTATAACAGGGCCAGGGAATCGCGGCTGTTTACGGCCAGCACCTGGTTAAAAGCCTGCAGGGCGCTGTCCGGCGCATTGTTCCGCTGGTGGCTGATGCCGGCTGCCAGCAAATTCTCCGTATAGGCATTCCGGTATTTAGTGGAAAATGGGTAGCGCTGCATTAAGGCGTAATTGATAGCGCCGGCTTCCTCATAGCGTTTCATATCTGTGAGTATGCTGGCTTTTTTCAGCAGCAGGTCCTTATTATCCGGGTGGTATCCCAGGGCCTGGTTGGCATAGTACAAAGCGCTGTCCGGCCGTTGCTGTGCGCTTTCCAGGTTAATGAGGTAGTTCAGCGCGTCCGCATTATCCGGCTGCCGGGCCAGTACGGCCTGCAGCTGTATGCGCGCCATATCATATTCCTCTGCCTGCATTAGTATGCGGCCGGCTGTTAAACGGGTTTCTGCCAGCATACTGCTGTATCTGGGATCATTAGGATATTGGGCCAGCAGCGCAGCGGTTATATCTGCCGCTTCATCATAGCGTCCCATATCTGCCAGTATATTCGATTTCTTTAGCAGAAAACGGGTGTTGTCGGGGTAAGTAGTTAGCGCCTGGTCCAATACCTGTAAGGCGCGGGCCGGGTCTTTTTGCACCAGGTAAGTGTTGGAAAGCATATCCAGCGCCGCGGTATCAGCAGGGGCTGCCTGCAGGGCCATCTCAAATTCAGCACGGGCCAGGTCATATTGCTGCTGCGCCAGGTAATCCCGTCCGCTGGCTACTTTCAGGCTTACATAGCGGTTCTTCAGATCGGCAGATGAGGGGTTGCTTTGCCGCAGCCGCCCGGTAAGCGCTGCTGCTTCCGTGAATTTGCGGTCGCTTTCCAGCACATCTATTTTTAATTCCAGCAAACGCTGATCATTAGGGTTTTGTTTCAGGCCCCGGTTAATCCATGCCAGCGCTTCGCGGTAGGCGCCCCTGGACATGCTCAGCCCAATTACCTTATCCAATGCTTCCCGGTTACCGGGATTTTTTTCCAGTATGCTCTGGTATAGCAGGTAAGGATCTGTTTGTGCATAGTAAGCCGCCGCTTCCATACGCAGGGATACATCCATGCCACGGGCTTTGGCGTCATTCGGGTAATACTTCAGCACCTGCTGCAGCACGCCCAGCGCATCGGCATAGTTGTGCATATCCTGCAGCAGTGACAGCTTGCGCATCAGCAGCTCATAAGATGATGGATTGCCTGCCAGCGCAGTATTCACCTGCTCCAGTGCAGGGGAAAGGTTGCCGGAGCGTATATACATGTTAGTGATGGCGGTGGTGGCTTCCTCATTATCCGGCTCCATCAGCAGCGCTTTTTCATAGCTGCTGCGGGCCAGGTTGTTATTGCCCCTGGCCCTGAAATAGTTGCCTGAAAGCAGGTAGTGGCCGGTATAGGCATTGCGCACGGTAGTGTCTTCGGGGTAAGTGTTCAGCAGGGTAGTGGCATAGGCATCGCCCTTGTAAAAGTTGGCGGATGCATCCAGCACGCTTAGCTTCTTTAACATCAGGTCGTGGTCATTGGGAAAATAGCCCAGCCCTTCATCCGCATAGCAGGCAGCTTCCTCGTATTTCTTTTCAGACAGCTCTATATTGATCGCATAAAAATAAGCATCGCGGTAGCGCGGGGCCGCTGCCAGCACCTGTTTTACATACTTCCTGGCCAGATCGTTCCGTCCGGTAAGCATATACAGGCGGCCCAGCAGCAGCTGCTGATCCGTCATATCCGGTTGTTTGGCCAGCGCCTGTTTGGATATTTCTATAGCCTGTTTATAATTTTGCGCTTTGGTTTGCCGTACCGCTTCATTGTACAATTCCTCTGCATCCTTTCCTTTTTTTCCAAATAGCTGCGCCGTAGCCGGCAGATAGCTGCACAACATTATAACCGGTAACAGGTATTTTATAGCACTCCGCATGTATAACAGTTTGGTCTAAGCAGCAGTCGTTTTTTTCTGTCCAAAACCCTGGCGCTGCATATTTCCCCAGGTATGTTTTTTTCCTACTATAAAGAAATAATATCCGCGCAGCGCAAAGAACACGATCAGCGGATGGTATATGAATGGTTCCAGGAAGGCCATCAGCGCCAGTCCCATTACCTCTTTCCAGGTTTTATAATAACGGTAGGTCATCTGGTCCCACCAGATGGCCAGGGTAGTGATCATTACCGAATACAGGTACACAAACAGCAGTAAGATGGTAGCAAAGGGCCAGTTGATATGGTTGGTGATGATCAGGTAGATGTAATACAGGATACCCGTAAATTCAATAATAGGCGCCAGGAACTCAAAGAACAGGTTATACGGCAGCACGATCAGGCCTAAACGTTTATACCGCGGGTTAAAGATCACCTTGCGGTGTATGGTCATGATCTCTGCCAGGCCGCGTCCCCAGCGGGTGCGCTGCCGGCTGAACACTTTTAGGTTAGGCGGCCCTTCTGTCCAGCACTGGGAGGTAGGGATATAACGCACGGCATATTTCAGCTTGTTATCTATCATGTAGGTGCACATGCGCGTTACAATATCCATATCCTCTGCAAAGGATTTGCTGTCGTAACCGCCGGCTTTAATAGCGATCTCTTTATCAAACAACCCCAAACCACCGGATACGTTGGGCACGCAGTTAATAAGGCTCCAGCCCATTTTACCCAGCACATAGGCGCGTATATATTCCATTTCCTGGAAGCGCGGCAGCCAGTGCCGGGGCGGCCGCACACGGGTTATCACGCCTTCATCCACCTCGCAGGAGTTGGCCAGGCGCAGGGTTGCACCGGTGGCTATTACCCGTATGCTATCCTCCACCACATGCACATACCCGCATTCCGGGCAGGGCTCGCCTACTTCCTTGATCTTTTTATTTTCCTCATCCATAAAGGGTTTGATCATGCGCAGCAGCGTATCTTTTTCAATAATGCTGTCCACATCCGTACACAGGAAGTAAGCATAGGCAGCAGCGTTAATGCCGGCATTGGAGGCATCTGCCTTGCTTTTACCATTCACCTTATCAATCACCACCAGCTTATCATAGGCCGTATTAACGGATTTGAATACACGTTTTACAGGCTGGGATTGTATGCGTTCATTATAGGCAAAAACCACCTCTTCAAGCTGGAACTCGTTAATGAGCTTTTCCAGCGTATCGTCCGTACTGCCGTCGTTTACAATGATCACTTCAAAAACAGGATAGTTCAGCGTAAGCAGCGACCGTACGTTGGAGATAATGGTAACCCCTTCATTATAGGCCGGTGCAATTACGGAAATGCCCGGCGCCAGGGGCGATTGTACCATAATATTATGATCCACATAGCTGTTCTTGCGCTGGTACCGGATAATGCCCCGCAGGGAAAGCATGGCCAGCAGCGCATACCAGAACAGCATGGTACAGCCATACACAAAAACAAAACCCTCATAAAAATTCTTAATAAACTCCACGCGCGTTCAATTGGTTTTATGGTTAAACGGCGGCCGTTTTGGCGCCAGGCACATTTTGCCGGAAACCCCGCCGCTGCATATTGCCCCAGGTACTTTTCTTCCCCGTCAGGAAGTAATAATATCCCCGCAGGGAGAATAATACGATCAACGGGTGATACAGGAAAAATTCCATGAAAGGCGTCATACACAGGTAAGCCACCTCTTTCCAGGTGCGGTAATACCGGAAGGTAAGCTGGTCCCACAGGATAGCAATGGTAGTGATCATTACCGAATACGTATATACGAACACCAGCAGCATAACAGCAGTAGGCCAGTTGATCTGCCCCAGGCATATCATGATGATATAATAGATAATGCCGGTTATCTCCACCAGGGGCGCCAGCAGCTCAAAAAAGAAATTATAGGGGAAAATGATGAGGCCCATTTTTCCATAGCGCGGGTTCAGGAACATCCCAAAATGGGAAAACATCAGCTGTGCCAAACCCCTTGCCCAGCGGGTGCGCTGCCGGTTAAAGATCTTTACGGATTCCGGCGCCTCTGTCCAGCAAAGGGTTTTTGGAATATAACGGATGGCGTAGTTGATCTTATTATCATGCGCATACCGGCACATGCGGGTCATCAGCTCCATATCCTCGCCAAAAGAGCTATGATCATAGCCGCCGCTGCGGATGGCCACTTCCTTATCAAACAATCCCAAACCGCCGGATACATTGGGCACACAGTTCAACAAGCTCCAGCCCATTTTGCCCAGTACAAAAGCACGGATGTATTCCACTTCCTGGAAGCGGGGCAGCAGCTGCCGGGGCGGCCGCATGCGCGTCATTACCCCCTGGTCAAACTCGCAGGAGTTGGCAATGCGCAACGTAGCGCCGGTAGCAATTACCCGTTTGGTGCCTTCCTGCATTACCGGTTTAATAAGCTCCAGCAGGGTGTTCTTATCCAGTATACAATCCACATCCGTACACACAAAATAGTTATAGCTGGCCGCGTTAATACCGGCGTTCACCGCATCTGCCTTGCTTTTGCCATTAACTTTGTCAATGATCATCAGCTGCGCATAGGCGGGGTTGGTCGATTTAAAGATCTTGCGTACCGGCTGTGTTTTTATTTTCACGTTGTAGGCAAAATCTACCTGCACCAGGTTAAATTCCGTGATCAGCTGTTCCAGGCTGTTATCGGTGCTGCCGTCATTAATAATAATGATCTCGTATTTGGGATAGTTCAGCGTAAGCAGGGAACGTACGTTGTAAATAATGGTAAGCCCTTCATTGTAAGCCGGCGCCAGCACGGTAATACCCGGGGCCAGGGGCGAGCTGTTAAGCATATGGCCCTGCCCCAGCTTGTCTTTGCGGGCATAGGCGCGCACGGCTATCATAGAAAAAACAGCCAGCATGGCATAAATAAACAACAGCACCGTTCCGTATACAAAAACGCTGCTCTCATAGATCCGTCCGATGGTTTGCCAAAAGCTCATGCTGCCGTTCAGAATTTAATCAAAGGATTCATGCAATGTTTCAGGATGCGTTTGTTTTCCGCAGTAGCGGTATCCACCAGCTCAGTGATCAGGTTTTTAGCCGCCCATTGATTATTGATCAGTGATTTGGCCGCGTTCTTACGCAGCTCAAAATCGGTGGAGTGTAAAAATTCCTGCCGCAGAAAATCCACGTGTTTGCCGCTGCTAACGCGGCCCAGCAGCTTCAGGATCTCTATCTGGCAGTTCAGCGGCTGGCTGTTGTACATGCGTATCAGCTTGTCTTCCACCTCCGCTATCTGCATTTTACCCAGGCAGTTGATGGCATCGGCCCGCAGGTAATGATCGCGCGTATCCAGCAGCTTTTCAACGGCCGGCACTGCGCTGATCTGGTTGTAATGCACTACCAGCTTCAGGCAAAAAGAGATAATGCTTTTATTGGAAGAGTAGGTGATCCATTGTGCAAAGTTGGGAATGGCAATTTTTTCCGTAGTGGAAATAATGCGGAACAATTCCACCTGGTCCCATAACAGCAGCGGTTCTGTAGCCAGGTCAAAGAACTTGAAGGGCTCGTTCTTGCTGAGTTTAATATAGGCATGCCGCGCGGCCGCACGCAGCTCGCGGTTGCGGCTGTTGGTAAGCGGCAGAATGGTAACGTCGGCTATGGACATGTTCATGCTGGTAAGCTCCGCCATGGCCTGCACCTTTTTATCCCATTTGCGCGACTTCATCTTTTTCAGGGATTCTTTATCCAGCTCCAGCTGTATGTACAGGTTGCGCAGCTGCTCGCCCATAATGCCGCTTACATTATTGCGGTAGTGGATCAGCCGGTCTATCAGCGCCTGCCGCGCCCAGTGTTTGCGGAACACAGGCTGGTGAAAAGCATCTGCCGCCAGGGGAATTTCTTCAGCATCATCCTGCGCAAGCGCCTCGTTCATCAATACATTTTCCAGCAGCAGCTGGTCAATGAGCGGATGCAGCCTGCCCAGCTTTTTTTCACGCCGGTGGCCTTTATAACGGCCTATGAGTATAGACAGGTATGCAATAACGGTGCAGGTAACAGCAATAAATATAAATACGCAGGCGATCTGTATGATCAGCGGCGCATACCTAAGGTTATATAGGACAGATGTAAAAAATACAGGTAACACATTCATTTTTCAGTAGGATCAGTTAAAGCGTCGGCAGTAATCCGCCTGCCTATTTATATTGCATGAGCAATCTTTTTACGCGGATCAGTAACTCACCGGGCATTACCGGCTTTTTCAAAAAATCGTCGGCCCCCAGCTTAAAACCCTCCAGCACCATATCCTCATTGCCCGCATTGGAAACAATGATCACCGGAATGGGCTTACCTTCTTTACGGTTCTTTACCTTGCTGATGATCTCAAAACCACTGGCGTAAGGCATTAATATATCTGTAATGATGAGGTCATAGTCATAACCGGTGTCATCCAGCTTCTGAAAGGCCTCTTTTCCATTCGTAACATGGTCTATGCGGTACTCTTCCCGGTGCAATATCCTCTCAACAATCTTTGGCATGACTTCATCATCTTCAACTAATAAGATTTTCTTCATGTTGGCAGTTTTGGAATACCCCTATAGTTCACTGTATTCATAAGAGCAGGGATTATGGTGATGTATTAATTTTTTCAATAAACCGTTATCCGGTCAAAATAAGTGTCAGTTCGGTATCCTAACGAGAAATTTTATCGAATATAAGCCATCGAAGCAAAAAAAAAAATATTCCGTTTGTTTTATAACAAGGGGTGACGGCCTTTTTGGCGGATTGAGCATTACCTGCGCTGAATGATAAAATGCAATCGAATGTTTGTATAACATTAAATTAACTGATACATTTAAGTATATATTTGTCCATCAGTAACTGATCATTTCCACCAGTCGGCGCCATATTATATGAGACCAAAATTAAAGATAGGGCTATTCCTGGGCTTTGGAGTGGCCCTGGCATTAGTGATCACAGCAGGGGTGCTTTCTTACCTGACCTTTAAAAACCAACGTACCGAAGCCGGCTGGGTAGAGCATACCTATGAAGTAATTACCATGAGCCAGCGGATTAACCGCCTGGTGTATGAAATAGAATCCGCCGGCATCACTTTCCGCAGCACACACGATACGCAATACCTGGCGCCTTATTATGCCCAGCGCAGCAAGCCTTTGCCGCTGGTGCAGGAGCTGAAGAAAATGGTAGCCGATAATCCTGCTGAAGCGCGGCGCGCCACACAGATAGAGAATAACCTGATCGCCCTGCTGAATTTCTGGGAACGCCTGGATACGAAACTCGACACCAATTATATTTTTAGTCATGTAGTACCCATTGCAAAAGAGGAAAGGAAATACCTGAACCAGGTACATACCAGCCTGGCAGACCTGATAACCGCGGAAAGAAGCCTGCTGGTGCTCCGTAATGAACAAAGCAACCGTGCGGTAAACCGCGCCACGGTTATGCTGGCCATTAATACCCTTTTAATTCTCCTGGTAGCCAGTATATTGATGATCATCTCTTACCAGGAGCTTAGCAACCGTATAAAAGCGCAGCGGGAGCTGCGGTACAAGCTGAATGAGCTGGTAAGCCTGAACGATACTACCAATGAAAAGAACTGGCTGCTAAGCGGTATAGGCCAGGTAAATGAAAGCCTGCACGGGCAAACCGGCATTATACAGCGGGCCGAAAAATGCCTGCAAACACTGGTGCAATACCTGGCCCTGCCAGCCGGCGCAGTATATTATCATGATGAAGAGGAAAAGCTGCTGAAGCTGGCAGCCGGCGTAGCCCTGCCGGCTAATGCCGTAAAAGCCTATGCTTTGCAGGAAGGTTTGATAGGGCAGGCCGCCACTCAAAAAGAGATACAGGTATTAAAAGATATTCCTGCCCGTTACTGGCAAATAAGCGCTGCTGCCATGGCCGGCCGGCCCGGCGCGTTGTTATATGTGCCGCTGTGGGTGGATAGCCGCTTAATAGGTGTGCTGGAGCTGGCTTCTTTCCAGGAAGTACAACCCAAGCAGCTCACCTTTTTAAAAGGCGTTACAGATGCTATTGCCATTGGCTTCCAGGCCGCTATTTCCAGAACCCGTATATTAAGCCTGCTGGAAACCGTACAATCACAAAAGCAGATCCTGGAAACACAGCAGGCGCAATTACAGCAAACCAATAGTGAGCTGCGCTCTTCAGAAGAAGAACTAAGAGTGCATGAAGAGGAGCTGCGGCAGATCAATGAAGAAATGAGGGCCAAGAACCATACCCTGGAGCTGGCCAGGCAGGAGCTGGCCCAAAAAGCACAGGAGCTGGAACAAAGCAGCAGATACAAATCGGAGTTTTTAGCCAACATGTCTCACGAGCTGCGTACACCGCTGAACAGCGTGCTGATACTGGCCCGCCTGCTGGAAGAAAATAAAGAGCGTAACCTTTCCGCCAAGCAAATGGAGTACGCCGGCATTATTCACCGCTCCGGCTCCGACCTGTTAAAGCTGATCAACGACATACTGGACCTTTCAAAGATAGAAGCCGGTAAGCTGGAGATCAATATAGAAGAGGTGCCCATAGCCGCTGTGGTATACGACCTGGAACAGCTGTTCTATTTTGTGGCAGAACAAAAACAGATCCACTTTATTACAACGGTAGTGCCCGGGGTGCCTGCCAATATTCATACAGACAGGCAGCGGCTGGAACAGGTGATCCGCAACCTGCTGTCCAACGCATTTAAATTTACACCCTCAGGAGGTACCGTACGCCTGCAATGCCATATGCAGGACGATGGTTTGCATATAGCCGTTTCCGATACCGGCATGGGCATACCACTGGATAAGCAGCTGCAGGTGTTTGAAGCCTTTCGCCAGGCAGATGGTTCCACCAGCCGCAGGTTTGGCGGTACAGGATTAGGCCTTTCTATTAGCCGCGAGCTGGTGAAAATGTTAGGCGGTGAAATACGGCTGCAAAGCAGGGAAGGGCAGGGCAGCACCTTTACCGTGGTAATGCCCCTGGCAGCCATTACACAGCCGGTAGCTGCCGGTGTGGCTATACCGTATGGGCCTGTACCGGCTGCTTACCAGAAAGAGGCGGCGCCGGTTGCAGACGACCGCGAGCAGCTGAGCAAAGGCGATACCGTAGTGCTGATCATAGAAGATGATGCCAACTTTGCCACCATTCTGCGCGACTTTGCCCGGCAAAAGGGATATAAAACAGTGGTAGCGCTGAACGGCAGCGATGGGTTGTTCTTTGCCCGCAAATATTTGCCGGCAGCTATTATACTGGATGTGAACCTGCCGTTTATTGACGGGCATAGCATTCTGAAGGTGATCCGCAATTCACCGGAGCTGAAACATATTCTCGTACACATTATTTCTTCCGGCGAAATATCCTTACAGGTAAGCGATCACGTACAGGGGTACACGCAAAAGCCTTTGCAGATGAATGACCTGGAAGCCGTATTCTCCGGCATTCAATACCACATGCAGGAAGATCTGAAAAAGGTGCTGGTAATATCCGGTAACACCCTGCTGCAGGCCCCCTCCCTGCAACCGCTCAGCGACGAGCGGCAGCTGCACACAGAATACCGCCATGTAAAGAATATAGAAGAGGCAGCCGGTATTTTGCCGGAAGAAAGCTTTGACGGCATAGTGCTGGATATTGGCAGCAATGTGCAGGAAGGCATCCGGCAGCTCTCGCTGTTAAGGTCTATGGTTGGGAAAGATAAGCCGCTGATCGTATACCTGGACCGCGACATTTCCGAAGCAGATGAAATGCAGCTGAAAAAAGAGGCCGCCGCCATTATCCGCGATTCAACTTTTTCCCGCGACCGCCTGCTGGATGAGCTGGCGCTGTTCCTGTTCCGGGTAAATGAAGCAAAGCAGGCCCCCTTGCAGGCAACAGCCCCGGTCCCTGCAGAGCAAAGCCTGGAAGGGCAAAAGGTGCTGCTGGCAGATGATGATATGCGCAACCTGTTTTCTTTAAAGGCACTGTTATCCGGCAAAGGGCTGCAGGTAATAACGGCTACAGATGGTAAGGAAGCCCTGCAGCAGCTGGAAACCCATCCCGATATACGCCTGGTGCTAATGGATATTATGATGCCGGAAATGGACGGTTATGAGGCCATACGGCATATCCGCAATAACGAGCGTACCGCCCTGCTGCCGGTAATAGCGCTTACGGCCAAAGCTATGGCCGGCGACCGTGAGAAATGTATAAGCGCCGGCGCATCAGATTATATTGCCAAACCGGTAGATGGAAATAAACTTTTTTCATTGTTGCGTGTATGGTTAGGGTAAGCAGGTATATCCTATGAGTAATGAATTAAGCAATCAGGATCTTTCCGGTGTATTACATATGCTGAAGCTGCAGTATGGATTTGATTTTACCGGTTATATGCAGGCCTCCGTTAAACGGCGCATCCTTTATTTCATGGGAAATGAGGGGGTGCCTGGGGTGTTTGACCTGAAGCACCGCCTGGTAAATGAGCCCGGTTTCCTTAACCGCATGGTGCAGTTCATAACCGTGAATGTTACGGAGATGTTCCGGGATCCATCGTTCTTTAAAATATTGAAAACACAGGTGCTGCCCAAGCTGGCTGCCTATCCCATTATTAAGATCTGGCATGCAGGCTGCGCCACAGGCGAAGAAGCCCTGTCTATGGCCATATTATTACAGGAAGCAGGTTTATTGAACAGAACGCGCATTTATGCCACGGATCTGAATCCCGCTAACCTGGAACGGGCCAGGGCAGGTATTGTGCCGGTAAGCGCCATGAAGCATAACACGTATAACTATATACAATCCGGCGGCCAGGCCGATTTTTGCGATTACTATACTGCCAAATACGACAGTGTGATCTTTAAAAAAGAGCTGCGGAAGCATATTACTTTTTCCCAGCATAACCTGGTTACCGATGGCTCTTTCAATGAGTTCCAGCTGATCTGCTGCCGCAATGTGTTCATCTATTTTAAACGGGAGCTGCAGGCGCAGGTGTTACGGTTGTTTGAGGAAAGTTTGTCGCCGCATGGCTACCTGGCCCTGGGTACTAAAGAATCTATTCACGCCGCTGAAATAAGCCGGCATTTCGATACGGTGAATTTGCAATATAAAATATACCGCCATAACCAATCCTAATGAATGTGAGCCGAACAAAAAAGATCACCATCCTGTTGGTAGATGACCGTCCTGAAAATCTTAACTCGCTGCAGGCTATGCTGGAAGCGGATCACCGGGAGTTTATACTGGCCGGCTCCGGCAGCGATGCCTTAAAGGAAGTACTGCGGCATGAGGAGATCGGGCTTATTTTACTGGATGTGCAGATGCCGGATATAGATGGCTTTGAAGTAGCCCGCCTGTTAAAAGCCGATCCGGAAACACGCAACATCTCCATTATTTTTGTAACCGCCAGTAATAAGGAAGAGCAGGATATGATGATGGGCTTTGAGCAGGGCGCGGTAGATTACCTGTTAAAACCGCTGAACGTAAATATATGCCGCGCCAAGGTAGATGTGTTTGAGAGATTGTATTTCTATGAACAGGAGCTAAAGCAAACGCTTGTAGAAAAAGAGCAGGTGAACGGGCAGCTGGAACGCTTCCTGCATACGGTAGCGCATGACCTTAAATCGCCGCTTTCCGGTGTAGCCGGACTGTTGTTATTATTGAAGGAAGAAAAGCAGTTGCAGCAGGCGCCGGAGCTTATGAACTACCTGGAAATGGCTATCAGCTCTGCTACCCAGCTTTCTGATATGATCTCCGCCATCCTGGAATACAGCAGCCACCACCCGCTGCAGCAGGCAGCGGAAGAGGTGAATGTGCAGGAGCTGCTGGAACAGCTGGTAGAGCTGCTGTTTCCGCCGGATCATGTGAAGATCCACATTGAGCCGGATTTACCGGTGCTGCATACCAACCGGCAAAAGTTATGGCAGGTATTCCAGAATTTATTAAGCAACGCCATTAAATATAACGATAAGCAGGAAACCGTAATTAGTATAGGCGGCGCATTAAAAGGAGAGTTCTACGAATTTTATGTAAAAGACAATGGCCCTGGTATTGAAGAAAAAGACAACACCCGCATTTTCCGTTTATTTGAAACATTGAATGAGGATGATACAAAGGGAACCGGTGTAGGGCTTAACATCCTGAAACTGCTGGTAGAAGCGCAGGGCGGTAAGGTGTGGGTAAGGTCTGTACCAGGGGAGGGAAGCTGTTTTTATTTTCAGTGGAGATAAAAAATGTGCCTCAACTTTCATTGAGGCACGTTACTCTATCTATGAAACCCCAATTATTTCTGTACTACTGCAGGACGTACTGTTTCCACTAATTTACCAACCTGGCCGATCAGCTGATCAGAAAGGCCGTTCTTTTTAGCCGCCACTACCAGATCTACTATGAACTGATCAAAATCAGCATTGGCTGCTTTGCCGTTCATACGCGCGTTCTGGGCCGGGTCATGTGCCGCCACCATGCTTTTACCGCCATATTGGAAATTCTTAGCGCCTGTAGCCACACAGAAAAAATCTGTCAGGTTTTTGCTCAGCGCCTGGAAACCGCTGGTATTGCCGGAAGTAACCTCGGCCAGTAACACGGTAAAGAAACCGTTCAGCTTTGAATCGCCTGCAATTACAAAAATGGCGCTGTCCACTACAGAACGGAGGCCCAGGCGGCCCTTTTCTATCATCATGCCTGCATTGGCAGGGTCGCTTACCATGGTAGTGCCGCCTAAAGAATCATACAGGGTCATTTTGGTGGGAGTATCTGTATTCTTGTCTTTCTTGCAGGATTCCATTACTGCAAAGATGGCAACCAGGCCAAGGACAAATAACAATGCTGACTTTTTCATGTGGGTTGATTGATTTAGCTATTTAAAAAATATAATTAACAATGCTGGTGATCTTAGACGCAAAGGAGGCGCTCATAGCCGGGCATCCCTGACTCATTTCTTCTGCACTTGGCATATACCGGTCCCCGGGATAATGGAGCGCCGTTTTAAAATTGCGTACGATCTCAGTAGCGCTGGTTTTCACCGGAAAAAAAGTAAACACTACGATCCTGGTCTGCGGGTTTACCATTACGCGGTCTATCCCTTGCTGCTGGTACATCCAGGAAGAGATCTTATCCGCATCCTGTTGTGAAAGCGGCTGTTTAATATCTATCCGCGCCATAATACGGGTATGTGCATCCGGGGCCTTGGGGCGTGTAACCATATAAATGTGCACCGTTAATATTACTGTCAGGCACAGGAATATACCACCTCCCCACAGGAGGATCTGTTTTACAGTTTTCCTTTTCATAAATGTGTTTTAAATAGGTTAAGCGCCTGTGTATAGCAGGGTCACAGGGTTTTTGACCTTAAGAATAATGCTTCCGTATATAAAACCGTTACATATACGAGGGTGGTTTGTAAAAAGTTTGGGAGGGGAGGATTTTTAAATATTACGCGGCCATTGTGAATTGTCGGAGGAAGAAGTGGAGTCGATCGCGTATAAAGGGTGAGTGTTTTAAGTTTAACCTACTAGCTCAGAATAGGGCCATTTCTAGCTCAAAAAAACTACTTTTTGAGCTAGAAATTAGTCATTATTGAGCCATAAATGTTGATTGAGCTCATTTTAGTCGTGTTTCTGGCTCAAATTAAGCCTAGTCATATTCCACCTGCTACATAGGCTTCCACTACTTCATCCTTCACAAAAAATAATGTAATATTACCGGAAATGCTATCCCGATGGAATTACCCATTGTACAATACAGAAGGCACCGCGTTGCTTACTCCGTTGCTGCAGTCATCGGTTTTCTGGCGGCATGCCAGGGCTTTTACTGGCTTGCAAGTAAGAGTGTTGCTTCATTTTTCGGCTGGCTGTTTTTCGTTATAGGTCTTATTGCATTTGGCCGCTGTACCTGGATTGCTATTAAAAATTCCCTGGTGATGGAGCTGAATCATGAAGGAATTATGTATAAGGGATCTTGCTATGGCTGGAATATTTTGCGCAGTTATGGTATAAGGAATGAGAACAGTGAAAGCGGGTCGTTCAATTACCTGATATTGTACTTTAACAATGGCAGTGATCCGTTAGAGATCCAGCTGGATTGGATGGATAATAGTGAATCTGTACCGGAACAAATGGAGGTTTATGCAAAAGCTTTTAATGTGGGGTTTGATGGGATGGTGAAAAAGGAGGTGTGAGCTTCATTTTTGCGTTGAATTGAAATTATATGTAAATGAATATAATTTCCTTAGAAAAGACTAAATTATATTTAAAAGCATATAATTTGATATCTTTGGATACAGATTATATTCAAAAGCATATAATTATGAAATCACTGGATGTTTTTGTGAAGGATAAAAGAAAAGAAACCGGGCTAACACAGGAGGAGTTTGCAGAAAAGGCTGGCGTTGCGTTAACAGTGGTGCGTAAGATCGAGCAGGGAAAGAGTGATTTACAGCTGGAAAAAGTGAACCTGGTTTTAAAAATGTTTGGTCATGTTTTGGCGCCGGTGAGTTTAAAGGCACTTTCAAATACAAACAATGAGGAAAGCAGAGATATATTACAGGAATGACCTGGCAGGCCATTTAACGGAAACGGATGATGGGGACTATGTTTTTACATACACTACGGATTATGTAAAACATCATCCGGGCCAGTTCCTTACATTTTCAATGCCAGTGCACACTGCACCTTATAAAGACAAAAGATTATTTCCTTTCTTCGAAGGACTTATACCTGAAGGATGGCTGCTGGAAATTGCAACTAAAAACTGGAAGCTGAATCCTAACGACAGAATGGGACTGCTATTGGCCTGTTGTCAAAATTGTATAGGAGCAGTTAGCGTAATACCAATGGATTTTGAACATGAATAGGCGTTGTTTATATTGTTACCAGGAGCTTAATGCAGGCGATAAGGATTTTCACTCGCGTTGCAGCAGAACCTTTTTCGGGACCAATGAGCCGCCGGAATTAGGTTATTCTCTTGAACAAATGGCGGACCTTGCTGCTAATGTTATACAGCGAAGCGTATCCGTGCCTGGGGTACAGCCCAAGCTTTCTCTGGCATTGGTGAAGGATATAATGCAGGACGGTAACAAGGGGCGTTTAACCATTGTAGGAACATTGGGCGGAAATTACATATTCAAGCCGCCGCATGCAGATTATCCGGAAATGCCGGAAAATGAACATCTGACCATGCGGATTGCGGAAGCTTTTGGCCTGCCGGTAGTACCCTCAAGCCTGATCCGGTTGTCATCCGGAGAGCTGGCATATATTACCAAACGGATCGACCGCACCAATGAGGGTGGGAAAATTCACATGCTTGACATGTTTCAGATACTGGAAGCCTTTGATAAATACAAAAGTTCTATGGAGAAAATAGGCAAGGCTATTAACCAGTATGCTAATAATACCCTGCTGGATCTTTTACGTTTCTTTGAACTGACGGTTTTCAGTTTCCTTTCGGGAAATAATGACATGCATTTGAAAAACTTTTCAATGATTGCGCGCAACAATACTGCATGGGATCTGGCGCCAGCTTATGACTTGTTGAATGTTGCGATTATTAACCCAAAAGATAAAGAAGAACTGGCCCTTACCCTGGACGCTAAGAAAAGCAAATTTACCAGGGTGCACTTTGAAAGTTTTGGGGAGAAGCTGGGACTTGCACCCCGTCAGACAGCAGGCGTATTCAAGCGGTTCTTTAGAGATCGCGAAATGGCAATAAATTGGATTGGCCGCTCTTTTCTTTCAGACGAATACAAACAAAAATATATCACATTAGTACAGGAACGATATCAGCGCTTAGGCTGATCAAATATTGCCTTCCCAACCCCAACTAACCAAAATATTTCCTTACTTTATAGCACGTTGTGAATAACATAAATCAGTGAACAATGATGAGGTATCTGAAGCCGGCTATTTTGTGGGCATTATGCGCTTTTTCCATACAGCCAAACACCTTTGCCCAATCCATTCCGCCGCTTACTTACCTGGGTATTGAACAGGGCCTTTCCAATAATGCCGTTACCAGCATTTACCAGGACTATAACGGTTTTATGTGGTTCGGCACTTATGATGGCTTAAACCGTTACGACGGCTATAACTTCACCATTTACCGCAATGAATTTAATGATACCAACTCCGTAGCCGATAACCGGGTGAATGAATGCAGGCGGCGTATCCTGCTACTCCTCCAGAGACCTGCTGGGCTGGAAGCCGGAAGGAGTAGCCCTGCAACCCGTTACAGAAG
>NZ_DATCRF010000816.1:0-4288 GCF_036569125.1 Chitinophaga sp.
CTCTGTAACCTTATATAAGATAGCAAAAGAGCAGGGCGGGATAGTGGATCTGTTTGTAATAACCAATGGAGAGGCTGGATTTAAATATTCCACACTGGCTGAAACCTATTACGGAGTGCAGCTTACCGATGAAAAGACGGGCAGGAGCAGGCTGCCCGAGATCAGGAAAAAAGAATTAAAGAATGCGGGAAAGATCCTGGGGATAGCTAACTATTATTTCTGCGATCAGCGTGATGATAAATACTGCCTGGATGAAAAGCAATCAATGGATTCGTGTTGGGCTACTGCAAACATACATACAAAGCTCGTGACGCTGTTGTCGCATCATCATTATGACTTTGTGTTTTGCCTGTTGCCGGATGCTGCCGAGCATGGGGCACATAAAGCTGCAACCATCCTGGCATTAAGGGCCGTGGCATCTTTGCCTGCTGAGAAAAGGCCCTGCGTTCTGGGCGTACGCACCCGGAACAAAACCGATAGCGCACGGCAGTTTAGCGGTTACAGTAACTATGAAGAAACAAAGCCGCTGGAAGCAGGGGCGCTTTTTAAAGTAGACCGTACCACTGGTTTCAGTTATCACAATAAGGTTAATTATAAGGTCATCGCTAACTGGGAGATAGCAGAGCATAAATCCCAGGGAGCTACACAAATGACCATGAACGACGGGGACCTGGAAGAATTTTGGTATTTCCGGCAAAATGGAAAGGAAGGCGTTGAAAAATGTGCTGCTTTGTTCAGATCACTGGAAATGCCGCCCTATATGTCCAAGGGGGATTGACAGGCAGTGTATTGGACGGTCTGCAGGGATGTGGCAACTAATGGCAAGTCAGCTAAATGTGCTGCCGCCGGTAATAAGTGTATGATTGACAGGAAGATGTGAAAATTGCGGAGGGCAAAAAGTGCCCGGCAGATCCTGATATCGTCATTGCGAGGCTTCGCCACCCCTACGCACTTTTCCCCTGCTTCGCTTCCTGCAATGACGAAGCAGGGCTTTGAAATACAGGGTATAAACGAGCTGAAAATTATTTTTTTTAAGAAAAATGAAAATTAAGTAAATCGTTTTAGCAAAATGTTGTATCTTTACGTCAGTTTTTCATAACGTGGAATTTATAAAGGCAAACGGCTTTGTTCACAGGGCCGTATTTTTTTTTCTTAAACCCAGCGCTTTCCATTTATCCGGGCGCATTTTCCACCTGGTTTTTAACCGGTTAGCAACAAAACGACCCATTCGCTAAAAAGAAATTTCAATCGCCAGGCCGGTGATTGAAACCTGAGCTTAGGGACAATAAATGCGGGAATGCAAGCTATTGCATAGGCATTTTTGGGTCGGTAATGTTAAAAACACTTTCTCAGGCAGGGTAATAGCCTGCATTGCATTTTATTTGGTTGTATTTGTGGTCACGGTATCTGCAAAACGCTCCATTTCTTCCAGCCGGGAGAACATTGGAGCAGGAATAGATCTACAGTGATCCAATTTCCTCTTTCTACCTTCCTGCTTAGTATTACGGGTAATGTTATACGCAGCTACGCCAGGTTTCGTGGGAGCCAACCCGGATTTTTCCCGTCGGGCTTCAGGTCCCTGATGCATGGTCTTATGCAGAAACAACCCGGTATCTTTCGTATTTATTACTAGTCTATAGAATAGGTAGGTTATTTGCAGATAATTGATATCTTTATGTATCAAACCAACCCACTTTATTATTACTGAGTATGAAAAAAGCATTTAAGAATATCCTGCAAACCCTGTTGGTAGTAGCCGTATCCGCAGTTGGGGGTAACCATTTAAAAGCGCAGTCAGCCAATCATGATCAGGGCAAACAGGCCGCTGATCCTAATTCCATTGACCGTGGCTACCTGGTTAAAGTAGGGGAGCAGGCGCCGGACGATTTTGAGCTGCTGCTGCAGGATGGAAGTAAAACTTCCCTGAAGCAGCTCCGGGGAAAAATAGTAGTGCTGCAGTTCACCGCCAGCTGGTGCAGTGTATGCCGTAAGGAAATGCCTCACCTGGAAAGCGATGTATGGAAAGCCTACCGGGATAAGAACGTAGTTTTGATCGGTGTTGACCGCGATGAGCCGTTGGAAAAAGTGCAGCAGTTCCACCAGGATATGAAGATCACTTATCCGTTGGCCCTGGATCCGGGCGCTGATATCTTTGGCCGCTTCGCAGTGAAAAAGAGCGGGGTTACCCGTAATGTAGTAATAGACCCCAATGGCAAAATAGTTTTTCTTACCCGTTTATATGATCCGAATGAATTTAGTGAGATGGTGAAGGTCATTGATGGATTGGCGAAGCGATCGTAAGAAAGAATGTAAGATTCAAACCGGCGAAGGCGGTTCACAGCAACCATTTAAGGCCTTATGAACGGGATAAATGTAAAAGTAAAATGCCGCGAAAACAGCCAGGCCTGTGTTCGTGGCATTTTTACTTTTTGCTTTTTAATTTTTTACTTTTTTGGCCCGATAATACTTTTATCCGGTATTAACCATGGATCGGTTATAGCACCTGTAATATACTTGTCTTAAATTTGATACAAACCACGGTTTTATGTGCAGGAACAGCGTGTGGTGGCACAATTAGTATTAATTTTATTCCCCCAATTCTATCAATCGTTTATTATGAAGAATCTCAACATTACACTGTTTTTGCAGGCCATGCTGGTATTGGCTGCCTGCCATGAAACCCCGGCCACAGGCGGAGATCATACTGCTTATTTTGCACCCCTGGATAGCGGAGTGCAAACCGGTGGTGTAAAGATCATCCCCATCAGCACGCCAAAAGGAACATTTAACATCTGGACCAAACGGATGGGCAACAACCCTAAAATAAAGGTACTGCTTATAACCGGTGGCCCCGGCGCTACTCATGAATATGCGGAGGCATTTGACAGCTTTTTCCCGCAGGAGGAGATAGAATACATTTATTACGACCAGCTGGGATGCGGCAACTCCGATAATCCGAAAGATACTGCCCTGTATGATCTGAACCGCAGCGTGGAGGAAGTAGAGCAGGTGCGCAAAGCGCTTAACCTTACAAATGAGAACTTTTATGTTTGGGGCCATTCCTGGGGCGGCGTAGTAGCCATGGAATACGCGCTTAAATACCAGGATAACCTGAAAGCCCTGATCATTTCTGATATGATGGCCAGCGCAAAGGATTATAACGATTATGCGGCTAATGTACTGGCCAAACAAATGGATCCAAAGATCCTGGATAGCATCCGCGCTATTGAAGCAAAAGGCGATTTTGATAATCCTAAATACATGGAGCTGCTGATGCCTAATTTTTATGCAAAGCATATTTGCCGTTTGCCGGAATTTCCGGACCCGGTTTTACGCGCCATGGGTAAAATGAATGAATCGCTTTACAGGACCATGCAGGGCCCCAGCGAATTTGGCTTATCCGGTAAGCTTACGAACTGGGATGTGAAAGGAAAATTACCGCAGATCAAAGTGCCTACCTTAAGCATTGGTGCAAAGTACGATACCATGGATCCGGAACATATGAAGTGGATAGCCGGCCAGGTGCAGAATGGCAGCTATTTATATTGTCCTAACGGCAGTCATTTGTGTATGTATGATGATCAGGCGGTTTACATGAAAGGGCTGGTTAAATTTATACTGGCAGTGAATAATGGGGAGAAGAAAGTCGCGCTTAATTAGAAGAATGTAAAATTTCAAATGTAAAATTATAAATGTAAAAGTGGAATGCAGCGAATAAGGAACTGCATTCCACTTTTACATTTTACATTTAAAATTTTGCATTTTACATTACTCCAGCTCCTTCTCAAAACACACACTATTCTCAACACCAATATACTGCGCGAAATTCGGCACCTGTTGATACCCATTCTTTTTATAAAGCGCAATGGCTTCCGGCTGGTTCTTGCCTGTTTCCAATACACAGGTTGTAATGTTAAGCTCTTTACACCAGGCTTCCAACGCAAGCAGCACCCTTGATGCAAGGCCCTGTCCGCGTTTATTTAACACCACATACATACGCTTTACTTCCATCACTTCCGGTGCATAGGCTCTTAAAGCGCCACAGGCCACCGGGATCTCCTGATCGTAAGCAACGATCACATACTCCAGGTGATCTGTTTTATTCAATTGTGCCAGGAACAAATGTTCCTCCCCGTCGCGTTCCTTTAATTCCTGGTCCAGCAGGGCTACCAGTGCCTGGAAATCCCCGTTGTCAGAGTTACTTCGTCGTATCGTGATCATGATGCTGACTGATTTATATTCCGGTATATTACACTCAATTTCCGGCTAAATTTTAGCAATTGTTAGC
>NZ_DATCRF010000817.1:0-2690 GCF_036569125.1 Chitinophaga sp.
CATGTAAATGATGCGGGCTTCTGGCTGTTCAAGGAATATTTTAATCTCTCGCTGAAAGATACGTTCCGTTCCTGGTCATTAATGGAAACCATTGTTTCCATCGTTGGCTTATTGGGGGTGCTGATCATGCACCTGTTTGTATAACATTGTATAATACTGCCCGTTATGACACTCTCCCGCAGAAGGTTCTTACAATCTACCATCAAAAGCGTGATCCTGATCGGCATGGGCAATGCCCTGCCTGCATTTATGCCGGACAACTTTTTATTGCCGGACCGGAAGAACGTAAAGCTGCGTTTTGCCCTGGCATCTGACGGGCATTTTGGAGAGCCTAAATCGGAATATGCGGTATTGCACCGGCAAATGACGGACTGGCTGAATGCAGAAGCCAAGGGCCGCGGGCTGGATTTTGTAATGATCAACGGGGATCTTTTTCATAACGATCCTGCTTTGCTGCCGGGTGTAAAAGCTGCCTGGGATCAGTTGTCCGTGCCCTATTATGTATCGCACGGCAACCATGATATGACGGAGGAAACAAACTGGCAGTCGGTATGGGGAACGCCCTTTGACCATGCGTTCACTAAAAAAGATATTGGGTTCATTACCCTTAATACGGCGGATATAAAAGGGGTATATACCGGCCCTGACCTGGTTAAAACACAGGCTTTCCTGGATGCCTACAAGAATAAGCAGCAGGTATTTGTGTTCATGCACATTACGCCGGTAAAGTGGACCAAATACGGTATTGACCGGCCGGATATTGTAGAGCTGTTCAGCCGCCAGGCCAATCTTAAGGCTGTTTTCCACGGGCATGACCATGATGAGGATGGCATGCGTGAAAAAGACGGGAAGTATTATTTCTGGGATTCACATGTAGCCGGTACCTGGGGCACTGCGTATAAGGGTTACCGTGTGGTGGAAATATTGAAGGATGGATCTGTGCTCACCTATCAGACAGACCCATCCTCCGCAAAACAAATTAATAACAACCGTATCCGTTAATTACAACGGGAAATCCAGGTCAAACACAAAACGCCCCGGCTGCGGCAAAGGCTTACGGGGCATCATTTCCGGCCGCATAGCCGTGTTATACACAAAGGCTGCAATAACGGTAGCCGCCTGTTTCATATCGTCCATAGACAAATGATCGTACGTATCCATGTTGCTGTGATGCGTTTTGGTTTCATATTCCAGCGGGTCCTGTATGAACTGGAACCCGGGAATGCCTACTGCATCAAATGAAAGATGGTCTGTAGATCCGGTATTGCTACTGGTAATGCCGGTAGCGCCAAGATCTGCAAAAGGTTCCAGCCAGCTGCGGAAAATAGGGCCTGCCGCTTCATTGTTCTGCAAATAAATACCCCTGATCTTACCGGAGCCATTATCCAGGTTATAATAGGCCGATACATTTTTCTGTTCCGCCGTTAATTTCATATCTGCCGGGTTGCCGTAATGCTTTTTCACATAACCGAAAGAACCTAACAGGCCCTGTTCTTCACCGCCCCACAAGGCAATGCGGATGGTGCGTTTAGGCTGTACGCCCAGTGTTTTTAAAATGCGCATCGCTTCCATCATCACAATACAGCCTGCGCCATCATCGGTTGCGCCGGTGCCGCTATGCCAGGAATCCAGGTGGCCGCCCAGCATTACTACCTGGTTTTTCAGCTCGTTATCTGTACCCGGTATTTCACCTACTACGTTGTAACCTTTGGTATCTGTGCTGTCCCATTGGGCCTTTACATTCATTTCCAGCTGTACGGGCTGTGAGGAGCGCAGCAGGCGGTACAAACGCAGCATATCTTCTGTAGATACGGTTACTTCCGGTAAAGGCGACGTATAACCTTTAGCGTAGTACATACGGCCATCTGCGAAAATGGTACCGTCCCTGCCATGCATATTGGCATTGAGCAAGGCTGCAGCGCCTTTAGCGGCAAGGTGTTTCCTTACGGCATAAAGCTTCTGGAAAAAATCGCCGTATTTGGCTATGTCGTCCCGCTCCAGCATATACATATCAGGCAGCTTGCTAAAGTCGGTGGTATCAGCATAGCGGGTGGCAAAGGGTGTAAAGTTGGATACCAACGCTGTATCATGCGGGCGTACGATCACGATCTTTCCTTTGATGCCTGCTCCTAATTTATCAATAGCAGCTTCCGATAAGGTATCCAGCAATACTACCGGTGCGGTGATGGGGCCTTTGGTACCGGTGCTCCATGCTTTTGGATAGGCAATAAGCGGCTGGTAGTAGGGTGTTTTCAGGGCCAGGTAAGAGCCGGTGAGGCTCCAGCTTTTGCCAAACTGGCCCCAGGGCTCCATGGCAGCGTTTTGCAGGCCCCACTGTTTAAGGGTTTGCACTACCCATTTGGCTGCATGCGTGTAGCCGGGGGAGTTAGTCAGGCGCGGGCCATTTACATCCGTCAGGTAATGTGCAATGACAGGGATCTGCGAATGCTCCAGGCCTTCAGTCCTGATCTTTTGCATCATAGCCTGATCTACCGGTTCCTGTTGCGCAAGCAGGCAAAAGGGTATCAGCAACGTTAGGGCTGCCGTAAGAATGAAAGTTCTCATGTAATGAAAATGTTTAGGCTTAAATTACGAATTATCAATTACGAATTACGAATTGGGTATTAGTTCATTATTGCGTGGTGATCATGTAATGTAAATGTACATGGAATAATTACCAGTAAACATGT